>NZ_DJDT01000362.1:9620-27072 GCF_002432345.1 Pedobacter sp. UBA5917 | reverse complement strand
AAATAAATTCAGGGTGACGGATTTGAGATAAAAGTATCCGCATGAGACCTTTTAAGCCAATGTTAATAATACACCCTAGGTTAATAACTCACAGTTTTCAGTTGGCAGCTATATCTAACTGCCGACTGAAAATTGCGAACTGCAAATTATTTCGCTTCCCAGGTATTATCTTTCGGGGTAGCATCCACAAAAATGCCGTTATCTAAAGTAACCGATTTTATTTTCTTAGCTGTATTAACCGATACGTTCAGCTCTTTTTGATTTGCTTTCCAAACTGCAGGTGTTTGGTGCATGGTTTCTGTTTTTCCGTCGGTATAAGTTACCACCACGTTAAACGGTATGGCAAACCCACCAACATTTTTAACAGTTAAGGTCGATTTTCCTTTTGCAGGTGTTACTTTAACAATGGCCAAATCGAGGTAATTGTTGGTAAAGAACCAGTTTTGGAAAAACCAGTTTAGGTTCTGTCCTGCACCGGCATTCATGGAGTTAAAATAATCCCAGGGAATAGGGTGTTTACCATTCCAGTTACCCATGTAGGTATGCAGTGCTTTTTTGAATAAATCATCTCCAAGCATATCTTTTAAAGCCAGATAAGATAAAGAAGCTTTACCGTATGAGTTATTCCCATAACCTGCGCCCGAAACCTGATCGGACATCGAAATTACCGGCTGATCTTCCTCTGTAGATTTATCGTTAATGTATTTATCTACCCTAAAGCTTTTGTAAAACTTGTCGGCTGCTTCCTTACCATGTTCTGCAATACCGATCAGGTATTCGAAAGTGGTTGCCCAGCCTTCGTCCATATAAGCGTAACGGGTTTCGTTAATGCCCATGTAAAATGGAAAATAAGTGTGTGCAACTTCATGGTCCTGAACCAATTGGGCAAAAACAGGGTCGCCGAATTCCGAATCGTTTACCATCATCGGGTATTCCATATCGGCAAAGCCCTGAAATGCAATGGTTTTTACATAAGGATAAGGGATGCCCGGCCAATTGTTCGAAAACCAGTCTAAGGCATTCAGGTTATATTTAACCGAATTCACAAAATCTTTTCCGGTTGTAGGATTATAAGCAGCCTGAGCGCTCGATCTTCTGTTGGTTTTTTTATCTACAATTACACTCGCACCATCCCATACATAATGGTTGCTCAGGGCAAAAGTAACGTCGGTAATGTGGTTTACGGCAAATTTCCAGGTATTCCAGTCTTTTTGCTGGGTTACTTTGCCATCTTTCATTTCCTGCTCGGTGGCAATGTGGATCACTTCATCGCCATTGTATGATTTTTTTAAGCGGGCCGAAATTTCCGGTTGCAATACTTCATCAGGATTCAGGAAATCACCTGTAGCATATACCACATAGTTTTTAGGTGCTTTGATGGAGAATTCGTAATCATTAAAATCATTGTAAAATTCAGCCCTGTCGGTATGTGGAATGCGGTCCCAACCGTTATAATCATCATAAACCGAAATACGCGGATAGCTGTAAGCAACAAAAAACGAATTCGGATCAATCTGCCCTTCGCGACCACTTTCTTTAGATAAAGGATAATCCCATTCTATTTTAACCGCAATTTTCGATTTTGGTGCTAAAGGTTTCTTCAATTTAACATTGCCAACCGTTCCCCAATTTTTGCTGTCAACCTTGTAGGTTTCACCATCTACAGAAAAAGAGATAATATTTAGGCCAGTGCTTAAAAAGTCTTCGCTTACCGCACCGCTTCTTGGCGATGTAGGTTTATGCAGGTTGTTTACAAAACGGATGGCAAGTGTTTTTAAGGTATCGCTGCTGTTGTTACTGTATAAAATTTCTTCCTTACCACTTACCACCTTGGTTTCGGCATCTACCTTAATATCCATGTTGTATTTACCATGGTTCTGCCAATAATTTGGTCCTGGTTTTCCGCTCATTGAGCGCGTACCCTTAGTGTATGCCGCTTTAATGTTCCGTGGCATATAAAGCTCCTGTGCCGAGGCCATATATCCACCCAAACCGATAAGCAGGGCAATAGAAAATAACTTTTTCATTTTTTTACGAATAATTTAAGCTAAAAATAAGAGTAATGATTGAATATTGAAGGTGTGTATGATTGAATGTTACGTTTTGATGGTTAAGAATTGGGTTATTTATAGAATAGATATAAATATTGTCTATTCTCCTTATACTATTTTATGGCCATATCAAAATCCCGTTAATTCTGAAATCATAAAAATCATTCGTATTTATTTGCTTTTGTAATTTCCACATTTTATCTTCGTTATAATTGAAGCAAGACTATGTAGCAAACCAACTATATAGTCTTGTTTGTTTTTTATAGCGTTTGAATAAAAATTAAAAGAGCAATGACAGAGGTAACATACTACACCCAAGAGGGGTTGGATAAATTGAAAGAGGAAGTACATTATCTAACTACCACCGGTCGTCAGCTTATATCTAAAGCAATTGCAGAAGCAAGGGATAAAGGTGATTTATCGGAGAATGCAGAATACGACGCCGCAAAAGAGGCGCAGGGATTGCATGAAGCAAAAATTTCAAAGTTAAAGAATACGTTGGCAAATGCACGTTTAATTGATGAGTCGAAATTGGATTTATCGAAAGTGCTGGCATTATCCATCGTAAAAATAAAAAATGTTAAAAATGGTGCTACCATGACCTATCAATTGGTGGCAGAAAGTGAAGCTGATTTAAAAACCGGAAAAATTTCGGTTAAATCACCAATTGCACAAGGTTTATTAGGTAAATCAGTAGGCGAATTTGCCGAAATTGAAGTGCCTGCAGGTAAAATGCAGTTCGAAGTGCTCGAGATATCGAGATAAGGTAAAAGGTGGAGGGTTTAAGGCTTAAGGTTTACCCTCCGCTATTAAATTCCTAAATCTAAATTCCCTAAGCCTTACACCCTAAACCCTACACCATAAATGACTATCTTCTCAAAAATCGTTGCAGGCGAAATCCCTGCACATGTTGTAGCCGAAACAGTAGAATATTTAGCTTTTCTGGATGTTCAGCCATTAACAGCAGGGCATGTTCTGGTAATCCCTAAAATTGAAACCGACTATATCTTTGATATGGATGAAGATTTATATGTTGGTTTGTGGATGTTTGCCAAAATTGTAGCCAAAGGCTTAAAAGAGGCATTTCCATGCAAAAAAATTGGTGTTTCGGTAATCGGATTAGAAGTACCGCATGCACATATCCATTTAATACCGATGAATAATGTGAGCGATATGAACTTTAGCAAAGAAAAATTAAAGCCAACAAACGAGGAGTTGGCCGAGGCAGCCGAAAAAATTAAGCAGGCCTTATTATCGGTATAAAAAAGGCCGGCTGATATCATACCAGCCGACCATTCTACCCGCCTAACCCAAGTATTTTTATTGTGCCGGAGCAACAGTAGTTGTTGTTGCAACATATGGCCACAAGGTGCCAATACCACCAACGGTAATACCTTTGTTATCGCCTCTTTTTGTATCCGATGCAAAATAATATAATGGCCATCCTTTGTAAGTAAGCTGTTTTTTGTTAACTGTGGCAACAGTAATCACACCAAGATCTGTTTTAGCTATAGCTGAAGGAACATTAAGCACCTCAGATGTATAAACCGGCCAGATACCTTCCTGCGCTGTTCCCTTAGTATAGGTGTTAACGCCATTTTTATCAGGTGCAAAAGCATAAAGTGTTCTGCCAAATGCATCTGTAAAGTATTTAGTTAGACCGGTTCCCTCAACATAAGCGCTGGTATAACTTTTAGTATTGTTTCCAACCAATTGCGCATTGGCCAGCATTAACGAATAATCAGGTTTAGCTACAAACCAGATTCCACCAACACCATCACCTTTGGTATCACCTTTTGCCGCATCGCTCGCATAGTAATAAAGCGGATAACCGCGGTAAGTACTTTGTTTACGGCCATCGGCTCTGGTAACTTCGCCAACTTCGGCTTTGTTCAGGTTTAAATCTGTACTCGCATCAGCAGAGTAATAAAGTGGCCAGATGGCTTCGCAACCACCTGTACAGGTTGGAGTACCAGCAGCATCAGATGAGAAAAAGTATAAAGTTTTACCATCTTTATCTGTTAGTATGGTTCCGAATTTAGCATCGGTTGCCAGTTGGATCCCTTTATTGTTGTTAACAACAGGTGGCGTGGTAGGATCGTCTGAACTATTTTTCTTGCAGGCAGTAAATACCATGGCTATACAAGCAACAGCCAATAGATTCTTTTTTAAGTAGATTAGCATAAGATTTTTGTTTTTAGTTTTAACTTTAATAAAAATTGATATGCCGCTATTACGCCACCAAATTGCAAATGGTTGCTTGTAGAAAGGATATTTTTGACCAAAACGAACAAAATAAATTATTTCAAAAAAAATAAATTTTTAAGGCAACCTTTTGTTATCCCTTGCCGTAATGTGTGTTGAAAGGAGAATTTGTGACCGCTAACCGCGATAGTGAAGAAACTATACAAAAGTATATTCAGGGCTGCATTAGAAATGAAAGAGATAGTCAGAAAGCGCTATATAAACATTTCTATAGCTTTGCTATGGGTATATGTTTGCGATATGCAAATGATCGGTTAGATGCTGCAGGGATACTGAACGACGGGTTTTTTAAAGCCTTTAAAAATATAACCAAATATGAAACTTCCAAGGCATTTATGCCATGGCTGGGCCGGATTATAACCAATACCGCGATTGATTATTACCGCGCCAATTTAAAATTTACCGACCATGTGGATATCCTGGAACAGGAAAATATTGCACAGATAGGTTCGGTGTACGATAAATTGGCCTACAACGATCTTCTGGCGCTGGTGCAAACATTAAGCCCTGCCTACCGAACAGTTTTCAACCTTTTTGCTATTGATGGATATAACCATGAAGAAATTGCCGAAATACTGGGTATATCCGTCGGAACATCAAAGTCGAACCTTTTTAAGGCGAGACAGAAATTACAGGAAATGCTAAAGGCTACAGATGCGAAAACTTACCAGGTAAGGAGTTCGGGCGTAGATAAAAGCCTTTTACAGATAAGGTTAAACACAAACATGCAATGAAAGAGGGAAAAGATATAGATAAATTATTTAAGGATGGATTGGAGAACCCCGATCTGCCTTTTAATGATTTAGATTGGGATAATCTGGAGGAAAGATTGCATCCGGCACCAAAAAGAAGGATCATACCTTTGTTCTGGTACGTCGCCGCGGCCGGAATAGCCGCAATGTTACTGCTTGTATTTTTATTGGTTAAACCGAGTAATAAAAATGAAGTTATAGCAGTAAGGAAAACGGATAAAGAAAATCCGAATAATAGCAAAAAACCACAGGAAAATACTGTAAAACCAACTGAGACACCAGCAAAACAGATTGATCCGGTAATAACTACAGGTTTAAATCAGGTAGCAGAAAATAAAAAAGATATTGAAACAGCTGGTAAACCAGTTGAAAAGAACATTACCGGTTTAAAGATAGAAAATGGTCAAAAAGCGACTGAAACCCTGGCTGATCATGCCAATATGTTGGCCAGTGTACAGTTTAAGCCAGAGTTAAACACAGAAGTTAACCAGGTTCAATTTAAAGATCAGAATCTGACCACTAGTGTAGCAGTTGGTAAGCCTGAGAGGATTAAAACACCGGCTATAAAACAAAAATCGCGCTTTGTGCTGAGTATTCTGGCTGCACCTGATTTAACCAGCGTTCAAAAATCGGGTATGAGCAGTTTGAGCGGCAGCTTTGGAGTAGAGGCTACTTATATTCTGACAAAAAGACTAAGTATAACCACCGGTGCGGCTTATGCCAAGAAAATTTATGACTCGGATTTTAGCCTGTATAATCCAAATACCAGTTACATTTTTAAAATAGCGCCATCAAATATCCATGCCAATTGTGATGTGCTCGATATTCCTTTAAATGTAAATTATAAGGTTTTTGGAAATAACAGAAATTCGATTTCAGTAAGTACGGGGCTTTCGAGTTATTTGATGTTAAAAGAGCAATACACCTATTCTTACGATGGTGCTTACAAAGGACCGCAAGGGTGGGAAGTTAAGGGCCAAAACCAGCATTACCTGGGGATTGCCAATGTTGGTGTAGAGTTTCAGCATAAAATCAACAACAATTTAAGCATCAGTGCCAAACCATTCATGAAAATTCCATTAACCGATATCGGTTACGGCAATTCAAAATTATCATCAACCGGTGTGTCGGTTTCGGTAAATATGAATCTGTTTAAAAGAAATTAAAATTGCGCTTTAAGCATTTCATTTATTCTTCTTTCGGCTTCAGCTTTGCTTATTCCTGAATAATAATCTCTAACAAAGGGATGGTCGAAATCTTCATGTGGAATAATTTCGGGCCTATAGCCGCCTGTTCTGGTATTCACATTTGTAGGAATGCTCTCTTCAAAATCATAGTCTGGAAGCCAATTCGATAACCAGCCAAAATATCCTGCTTCGTGGTTTTTATTATCGTAGTTTTCTGAATAGTCGTCGAAACTTTTTTCACTTAACGATACCCAAAGGCCGTATTCTAAATCTTCGCAATGATCGTTAACTTTTTGGGTTAATGTACAACGGATAAATCTTTCCTTTCCATTGGGATAGTCGATCGTGCAAAAATCAGAGTCAAGGTAGCCGATTGTAGATTTTTCATCTTCCGACAAATTATTATAATAAGAAGGCGAATTATATGTTAGCGCAGGCCAATTTTCATGAATTTCGCCGCAAGAGCTGCATTTATATTCCAATTTATAATCTTAACAGGTAAAAAATTAATGTTTAATGTTTTTGATCGGATCGGGCAGAGGCACAAAACCGGTTTCGCCGGGTACAGGTTTAAAGCTTTGTTCAAGCCATTTCTGTTTCGCTTTCTCGATCAGTTCTTTGTCTGATGCAACAAAATTCCAATAAATAAACCGTTCTTCAGGGAAAGGCTCACCACCAAAAATGTAAACGCTTGTATTTTCGTGCATGGTAAACTCGCAGAGTTTGGCATCATTGGCAATTAATATCTGCCTGGGTTCAAAAATGTGCCCTTCGCTCTCAATCGCGCCTTCTAAAATATATAGTGCACTTTCTCCGAACAAATAGTCGCCAATATTTACTTTCTGGCGGCTGGTGCTTTTTAACTCGAGGAAATACAGCGGGCTATAAACAGGAACAGGCGATTTACGCCCAAAAGCTTCGCCGGCAATTAATTTAATGGCAACACCGTCCTGTTCCCACGCCGGGATGTCGGATCCCTCAACATGGAAAAATTCAGGCTCCATTTGTTCCAGCGCTTTGGGCAAGGCCACCCAAATCTGTAAACCATGCAGCATTTTATCGCTGTGGCGGAGGTATTCGGGCGTTCTTTCCGAATGTACAATACCACTTCCCGATGTCATCCAGTTTACCTGTCCGGGTTTGATCACTACATCAGATCCGAGACTATCTTTATGGGTAATTTCCCCTTCGAACAAAAAAGTAAGGGTAGAAAGGCCAATGTGCGGATGGGGAGGAACATCGAGGTTCTCATGGTCGCTCATAGCAGCCGGTCCCATGTGGTCGATAAAAGAAAAAGGGCCAACCATGCGTTTCTCTCTGAAAGGCAAAAGCCTGCCAACCATAAAATTGCCAATGTTTGCTGGCCGTTCTTCGATAATCAGTTTAATGTTCGACATGGAATGAGGATTTTTTTGAGGTGAATTTAAGGAAAAAGGGTGGGAGTTCAAGAGAAAATATACTCATTACAACGCCTTTCCACTCACCGTCATTTCGAGCGTAGTGCAACGCAGCCGAGAAATATATCTCGAGATAGATCTCTCCCTGCCCGAGGCAGGCTGGCAATCCACTGTGTTCCAGTCGAGATGACGGACTTAATAAAAAAAGCACCCCTTTCGAGATGCTTTTAAACTTAAAAAGAAAAAGAAGGTAAAATTATACCAGTTGCATTAAAGCTTCTTTAGTAAAGCCCTGTAATTCTTCTGTACGGTTGTGTTTAATTTTTTCTACCCAGTTTGGATCAGCTAAAAGCGGACGGCCAACAGCTACCAGATCAAAATCGCCACGATCCATTCTGCGTACCAACTCATCTAACGAAGTAGGTTGTGAACTTTGACCTGCAAAAGCACTAAAGAAATCGCCATCTAAACCAACAGAACCAACCGAAATAGTCGCTTTTCCGGTAATTTTTTTAGCCCAACCTGCAAAGTTTAGGTCCGAACCTTCAAATTCGGGTTCCCAGAAACGGCGTTGCGAGCAATGGAAAATATCAATTCCCGCTTCGGCCAAAGGTGTTAACCATTGTTCCATTTCCTGTGCATTTTTTGCATGTTTATAATCGTAATCGGCAGGCTTAAATTGCGATAAACGGATAATGACAGCGAAATCTTCGCCAACCCTTTTGCGCACTTCTTTAATTACCTCAACGCCAAAACGGGTACGTTCGCCCAAAGTTTTACCGCCATAATTATCGGTACGGTTGTTTGTGCCTTCCCAAAAAAACTGATCGATCAGGTATTGGTGTGCACCATGTATTTCAACAGTATCAAAACCTAAAGCTTTGGCATCAGCCGCGGCCTGGCCGAATGCAGCAATGGTATCGGCAATGGCAGCATCTGTCATGGGTACACCGTTTTCGAAACCTGGTTTATTCAAGCTCGATGGACCTTCGAAAGGTGCACCTGGTAGCCAGCCTGATTGATGGTTGGCCATAATACCCTGGTGCCAGATCTGAGGGCCCATTTGTCCGCCAGCCTGGTGAACGTCTTTAATTACATTTTCCCATCCCGCCAAGGCTTCAGTTCCATAAAAATGTGGAATGTTTGGGTCGGCTGACGATGACGGACGATTGATTACCGTTCCTTCTGATAGGATTAAACCCACTTCGCCAGCGGCTCTTTTGCCATAGTATGTGGCAACATCGTTTGTAGGTACACCTCCTGGCGAGAAAGACCTCGTCATTGGGGCCATTACAATTCTATTTCTTGTATTTAGTGTTTTAAGGCTAAAAGGCCTGAATAAACTATCTGTGTTCATATAATTTTAAATTTATAATGCTGTATTGATGATTTCGCTTAATTTTTCCAAACCTTCTTTATTGCGTTTATAATAAGTCCATTGCCCAATACGGGTAGAACTGATTAATTCTGCACGTTGCAGGATAGAAAGATATTCGGAAATGGTACTTTGTGATAAGCCACTTTTTAGCTGGATCTGCCCCACACAAACGCCAACAGTTTCAAAATCGGCACCGGCGGGCTGCTCCGGAAAGTTTGCTGCCGGCTCTTTTAACCAGGCCAAAATCTGTAAACGTGTTTTATTCGAAAGTGCTTTAAATATTTCTACCTGATCCATGGCACAAATGTATATCGGAATTTCCCGATATACCAATTAAAGCGTTAAACTTTACAATTGTGTGTAGAAAAGCCGTATAAATGCGATTAGAAAGCCTGAAATTGTTGAAGTGTAAAAATAATGTTAGGATTTACGAGGAACAATTTCTTACATTCGTATTAATCATTCTAACCAAGTGTCTGCATATAAATCATTAACCGATAACGAACTTTTCGTCCTGGTACAGGATGGGAATAAGTATGCGTTCGAAGAAATATACGAGCGTTTTAACGGTTTGCTCTACATCTATGCCTGTAAAATGGTTCCGGATAGGGAAGATGCAAGGGATATTGTGCAGGAGATTTTTGTTTACCTATGGAGCAATCCTGATATTAAAATCAAATCGCAGTTATCGGCCTATCTTTATACCGCAGTGAGGTATAAAATCTTCGATTGGCTGGATAAAAATAAATCGCGTAGCAATTATTTACAATCTTTGGAAAACTTTGCCGATCAGGGCGATTATGTTACGGATAACTATATCCGCGAACGCGAATTTGCTTCATTGATTGAAAAAGAAGTGGCACTATTGCCAACAAAAATGCGCCTGATTTTCGAAATGAGCCGCAGGCAACACCTTAGTCAAAAGGAAATTGCAGAGATTTTGCAATTATCGGATAAAACGGTAAAAAAACAGATGAGCAATGCGCTAAAGGTTTTAAGGTTAAAGTTGACATCGTTTTTGTTGTTGGCTGTAATCTTAATGCTCCGCTGATTTTTTAGCCTAATCCAAAAAAATATAAATTGATTGATTCGGGCGTTCCCCATGCTGCGCAAGGGTCGGGCTTTTTCAGGGCTGCGCTTCGCTCCGGTACCGATGAAGGATCGGTACTGAACCCTTACAATTCCTAACGCAAAACCCACCGGTTCAAGACTTCGGAAGTCTGTACATAAACCTCCTATTCTATAGTCCTCGTTTGTAACGAGGATTATCGAGAGGTGCATTTATAATGCACTTAGAGAATGAGGACGATGAAAGTAAGAAGACAAGTGGCAGCTATTAACACCAAACCATTTATTTACAAAATAATAATGACCACCTAAGCCACCTTAGCGCACCTAAGTAGTGATAATTTTATCGTTTTAAAAAAAATAAAAAATATTTTCTTTTTATCTACTACCTGGGCTTTGGTTAACCTACATGTATTTAATTAGCCAAATATTTTGAAGTAATGAACAAAGCCGAAGTTGAAAAACTTTTAGAACGATACAGAAATGGATTGTGTACTGAAGATGAACAAGCTTTAGTAGAATCGTGGCATTTATCCGAACTGAAGGCAGGGATTTCCGATCTGGATCATGCTGAGCTGATCGATGCCAAAAAACAGATCTGGAATGCCATTGAAGAAGAAACCGAGCTTAAGCCGGTACGGAAACATACACTTTGGCTAAAACTGGCTGCGGCAGCAGTAGTACTCTTTTTTATTGGTTTCGTAATCAATAACCAGCTTAAAAGGCAATTAACCGATCCACAGCAAATTGCTAAAACAACCGAAAAAATTATTAAACCCGGAGGCAATAAGGCAACTTTAACCCTGGCCGATGGTTCTAAAATATCGTTAACCGATGCTACAAACGGCGTAATTGCCAAACAGGCCGGCATAAACATTACCAAAACCAGCAATGGCGAGCTGATTTATACTGTTTCGGCCCAATCGGCATCGAATGTTAAAAAAGATGTTTACAATACGATCGAAACGCCACGCGGCGGCCAATACCAGATTAACCTTCCCGATGGGACCAAGGTTTGGCTCAATGCCGAATCTGCTTTAAAATATCCGGCAGTTTTTAACGGTGATGAAAGAAAAGTGGAATTAAAAGGCGAAGCTTATTTTGAGGTAGCCAAACTAACCGATAAAAAAGGAATACGGGTTCCATTTAAAGTAAAAAGCGATATCGGTGCCGGCAGAAGTCAGGAAGTAGAAGTTTTGGGTACGCATTTTAATATTAATGCCTATAACAACGAACCGAGCAACAAAACCACACTGTTGGAAGGTAGTGTAAGGATCAAAAATTTACAATCAAATATTTCACAGTTATTGAGGCCGGGGCAGCAATCGGTAATTAGCCCTTCGTTGCCATCGATAAAAATAGAAAATGTTGATGCCGAAGAGGCAGTAACCTGGAAAGATGGTTATTTCAGCTTTAACGAAGAGAATTTAGCAACCATTATGAATAAAATTGCCCGTTGGTACAATGTAGAAATAGATTACCGTGGCAACAAAATCAATAAAACCTTTGGTGGGCGTATTTCGCGTTTCAATAGTGTAAACGAGGTATTGGATATGCTCGAAACCACCGGGGCCGTACATTTTAAAATAGAAGAGAGGAGGATTTTAGTTATGCCATAACCTATACTTTTTCATCAAACGAAGATGATTTTTTAGAATATGCCTAACTAAAAAAACCGGAAGCGCGGCAACGCTCCCGGCCATATTTAAGGCCTTGTTCTAATCGTAAAATTGTGAGATACAACTATTCTTAACCTAATAACCAAATATATGAATTTTTATACTGAATGGTTGCCCAAACCAAAGGGACGCCTGTTTAAAATTTTGTTGATTATGAAATTGACTTTCGTCTTGCTAATCACTACATTTTTACAGCTCAGTTACGGGGCTGCAAATGCACAAAACGTAACATTATCAGAAAAAAATACTACGCTCCTCAAAGTTTTCCGCAAGCTTAACAAAAGTGTGGGTTATAGCTTTCTGTACGATTTAGATCTTTTGAAAGAGGCTAAACCGGTAACTATCGATATTCGTAATACCGATATCAAAGAAGCGCTCAAACGTATTTTCAGCGATCAGCCCTTAGGCTATACCATAAAAAACAATACCATTATCATTCACCGCAAAGCAGCTGAAGGCACACCTTTAATGATCCGTTCTTTTGTTGATATACGCGGTAAGGTGATTGACGAAAAAGGTCTGCCGATGATCGGTGCCAGTATAAAGGTAAAAGGAACCAACCAGGGAGCTGTTACCGACGAAACAGGTATGTTTATTTTGAAAGACGTAACCGAAGGTGCTACGCTTGTGATTAGCTACATCGGTTACGAAAATAAAGAAGTTGTTGCAGCCAATGGTTTAACCATAAAATTAGAACCGCAGGCCGGTTTATTGGCCGATGCGGTGGTAATTGGTTACGGTACCCAGAAAAAAAGTGTGGTAACCGGCGCAATTGCTTCGGTTAAAGCTGCTGATCTTGAAAATACACCGGTGGTGCGTTTAGAGCAATCGTTACAGGGAAGGGCATCTGGCGTAAACGTAATGACGAGTTCTGGTCAGCCAGGTGATGGCGGTACCATCAGGATACGTGGTACAGCCAATATCAATAATGCCGATCCTTTATTCGTAGTGGATGGCGTGGTAATCGGTGGTGGGATTGAATACCTTAACCAATCGGATATCGAATCGATTGAGGTATTGAAAGATGCCGCTTCGGCAGCCATTTATGGTACACGTGCAGCAAACGGGGTAATTATTGTAACCACTAAAAAAGGCGCCAATACCGGAAGAATAAGACTGGAGTACAATAACTATATCGGTACACAGGCCCCTTCTACCAAACTTAAGCTGTTAAATGCCACGCAATACGCTACCATTTACAACGAATCGCAGTTGGCAGATGGGGTTACTGCAGTGCGTTTCCCCAATCCGGCACAATACGGGCAGGGTACCGATTGGCAGGCAGCTGTTTTTAATAACAATGCAATGATCCAAAACCACGATTTAAATATGAGCGGGGGTAACGACAAATCGGTTTATTATGGCTCGTTCAGTTATTTCGATCAGGATGGTATTGTGGCTACATCAAATTCGCAGTTCAAAAGATTTACTGCGAGATTCAATTTTGAGCACAAAATCACCAAAAATATCAAGTTTGGTAATTCCATTGGTTATACTAGGATCAATTCGGTTGGCGTGAGTACCAATAGCGAATATGGTTCGCCACTGAGCAGGGCCATCAACATGGACCCGCTAACGCCTGTGGTAGAAACCGATCCGGCAAAATATGCAGCATCGAAATACCTCAACAATCCGGTAGTAAGAAATGAAGCCGGGTTTCCTTATGGGATTTCCGACTATGCACAATCGGAAATTTTAAACCCTATTGCCGCTTTACAGGTAGCACAGGGAAACAGCTGGAGCGATAAAGTAGTGGGTAATGCCTTTGCTGAAGTAGAATTTATTAAAGGATTGAAATTCAGAAGCACCGGCGGTGTTGACCTTGCTTTTTGGGGTGGACAAACTTTTCGTCCGATTTATTATCTCAACTCGATTTTTCAATCAACCTTAACAGCTTATACTCGCGATAATAACAGAGGTTTGTTCTGGTCGTTGGAGAATACCATGAGCTATGATAAAACCATTGGCAAACACGTATTTACGGCATTACTAGGTTATTCAGCACAGAAAAACAAAGGTGAAACGCAGGGCGGTATTAAAGAAGGCATTCCGGTTGATAATATTAAAGATGCTTCATTACAATTTCCGGTCGCCAGAACCAATTCTGATTTTTATGGCGGTGAGTATTTGAATACGTTAAACTCCATATTCGGTCGTGTAATTTATAATTATGATGAAAAATATCTTTTTACCGGTATTATCCGTAGAGATGGGTCATCACGCTTTGGTCCGAATAATAAATATGGTTATTTCCCTTCTGCGTCAGCAGGTTGGGTAGCATCACGCGAAGATTTCTGGCCTAAAAATGATATTATTACCTTTTTAAAGTTCAGAGGATCATATGGTATTAACGGTAACGATAATATTCCTGATTTCAGGTATCTGGCAACCGTAAGCGGTGGTCGTAATTATTCACTGGGTACAGCTTCAGGTCAGGCACTGGTTAATGGTGTGAGTCCGAATGCACTTTCAAATCCTGATTTAAAATGGGAGGAAACTTCTTCATTTGATTTAGGTTTTGATGCCACCTTATTCGAAGGCATTACCTTAAGTACCAGTTATTTTAATAAAAAAACCTACGGAATGCTATTGCAACAGATAGTTCCTTCGTATGTGGGCAACACAGGGCCTTACGCCAATACCGCCGATTTGTACAACAGGGGATTTGAAATTGAGCTGGGATGGAATAAAAAAATCGGAGAAGTAAGTTTCCATGTGGCCGGTAACGCTTCGTTTATCAAAAACCAGGTAACACTTTTAGGTGCTGATAAGGATTATATTCCTAACCGACAGACCATTACGCCGCAGAGCCTGGAAGTTACCCGTGTAGCTGTAGGTCAGTCGGTTAACTCTTTTTTCGGATACCAGAGTGCTGGTCTTTTCCAGAATCAGGCAGAAATCAATAATTATAAAAATAGTGCGGGCGCTTTAATTCAACCTAATGCTAAACCTGGTGACATTAAATTCCTGGATCTGAATGGCGATGGCGTAATCAGTGATGCCGACAGGACTTTCTTAGGCCGATCGAACCCGAATTTCACCTACGGTTTAACCTTTTCTGCAAAATATAAAGGTTTTGATATTTCATTGTTCGGACAGGGCGTTTCGGGCAATATGATCTTTAACGGATTAAGAAGGTTCGATTTAACACCATCTAACTATACTACCGATATTTTAAACAGGTGGACCGGTGAGGGAACAAGCAATACCATACCAAGGGTAACCCTACAGGATGACAACAAAAATTATAGCCGTGTATCGAGCCTGTTTTTAGAAAGCGGTGCATATTTCAGGTTAAAGAACGTTCAACTGGGTTATACCCTGCCTAAGCAACTGGTAAATAAGGTTGGTTTAGATAAGTTAAAGGTTTATGTAATGGGCAACAACCTGTTTACCCTTACGAAATATAAAGGTTACGATCCGGAAATCGGAGGAGGAAGCTTTGGTGTAGACCGTGGTTTCTATCCACAAGCCCGATCATTTTTTGTAGGTGTAAATGTTGGATTTTAATAAGAACGATATGAAAATTAGACATATAAAATATTCGATTGCCATTTTGGCGATCATGCAATTAACAGTTTCTTGTAAAAAAGATTTTCTGGAGCTGGTGCCAAAAGGAACTGCAACGGAAGAAAACTTTTACCGTAACGAAACCGAGGTTTACCAGGGGCTTATATCGGTTTATGATGTAATGCAATGGGGTACAACCGGGGGGTATACCATGAAACAGCCCTTATTAAGTGCGGCATCAGATGATTGTTTTGCCGGTGGTAGTAATGCTTCCGATCAGCCGGGCTGGGTAGCTTACGATAACTTTAATATGGATTCGAGAGTGGGGCCACAGGTAGGCTTATGGAGTAAAAATTTTACCGGGATAAACCGTGCAAACATTATTTTAGAGAAAATTGGGAAAGCAACAACGCTAAGTGCGGGCTTTAAAACCAGGGTTACCGCCGAGGCTAAATTTTTAAGAGCCTATTTCTATTTTGATCTGGTAAGGTTTTTTGGCAATGTGCCGTTAATTACGGCCACCATTCCAACTGGAGAATTATATACGCAAACACAATCGGCACCTGCTGCTATTTATGCACAGGTAGAGAAAGATCTTCGCGATGCTTACCCTGGGTTACCTGCAACTATTGCTACGAACGAAAAAGGTCGTATTTCAATGGGTGCTGCAAAAGCGTTACTTGCAAAAGTGCTTTTATACCAAAACGATAACACCAAATTGCAGGAAGCCGCTACGCTGTTTAACGATATCAATAAAGTTGGTAATGCTTATGGTTATTCTTTGTTGCCAAATTATGCCGATATCTTCAGACCTGATAATAAATTTAATGCTGAGGTAATTTTAGAGATTCCGCATTCTAATTTGGCCGCATGGGGCGATTGGGCCTGGGTTAACGGGGGCGAAGGTAATGTAGGTACACAGTTTGTAGGTATGGACGGTTATAACGGCGATACTTATTCTGCTGGATGGGGTTTCTGTCCGGTAACGCTGAGTTTGGTAAATGCCATGAAAACCGATCCGCGTTTTGCAACCTCTATTATTGATGGTGCTGCATTAAAGGCAACCGGTGCAACTTACAATGCCCGTTTCCAGAACACCGATTATTTTATCAAAAAATATGCACCGTTAAAAGCTTATCGCTCTAACAGCGGTACAGCCGAATTAAACTGGCCGATTGATGAAATTGAAATGCGTTTGGCCGATACCTATTTAATGGAAGCCGAAGCTTTGGTGAGGTTAAACAGTGATCCAACACGTGCTTTGGCGTTGCTTACTGCTGTAAGGGCAAGGGTAGGTTTAACGCCTGTTCCTGCAACTTTAGACAATATTTTTAACGAACGCAGATTGGAACTTGCTTTCGAAGGTCATCGTTTCTTCGATCTGGTACGTAGTGGCAGGGCGGTTACTGTTTTAGGTCCATCGGGTTATAAAGCCGGTAAAAGCGAATTTATCCCCATCCCGCAACAGGAAATCGACCTTACAAAAGGTATAATCAAACAAAATCCAGGCTATAATTAATTAAATATATCATGAAATTAAATTATATCATTAAACAAACAGTCGGGTTTTTAACCCTGTTGCTTTTGCTAAGCTTAAATGCCTGCAAAAAAGATAATACAGATAAAAATTTAGGGCCTGTGCCTACAGCCGATCAGGTTAAATTTACGGTAACACCTACTGCAACTAATGCCAATGTACTTACTTTGGTAAACCAATCGCCGGGTTTTAAAGCCTTATGGGATTTCGGAAATGGCGCAACAGCTGATGGTAATACCGTAACCGCTTCTTATCCGCTTGCTGGAACCTATACTGTTAAATTAACCATTGTTACCGATGGCGGTTCGGTTTCGAGTACAAAATCGGTAGTTATTGCAGCCACAAACCCTGCCATGTTAACCGATCCGGCTTTTACCACACTTTCGGGCGGCTTATCGAATGCTACAGGTTTTACCTGGGTAATCGATCAAAAATCAGCCGGACATCTTGGTGTTGGTCCTATTACTTCTCAAAACCCAGATTGGTATCAGGCCGGTCCGGATGAGAAAAACGGTTTGGGCTTTTACGATGATGAGATGACTTTCAATATGAATGCCCTGAAATATACCTACGATAATAAAGGAACTACTTTTGCCAATGCAGCTAATGCACCTGGCATTGGCGGGGC
>NZ_DJDT01000362.1:0-9461 GCF_002432345.1 Pedobacter sp. UBA5917 | reverse complement strand
TTGGCGGGCCGGCGGGGGCGAATGATCCAACTGTAAATTATACCCCGCCAACCAATTTAACCTGGCTGGTAACCGAAACCAATGGTGTAAAATACATTACCATCTCAGGCGGTGGTTTTATCAGTTATTATCTGGGCGTATCGCAGTATCAGATTTTATCGCTAAATGAAAACGAAATGTGGTTGCGTTGTTTGGATAAAGCGAATAGTGGTAATGCCTGGTATTTAAAATTGATTAAAAAAGGATATGTACGTCCAATTGTACAGAAACCTATTCAGGCGGCAAACCTTTCTGATGATTTTCAGGGCACTGCCAATTTCACCTGGAATGCCGAAAACATCAATTTTACCAGTCCTTACGATAATCCTGCAAAATTTCCTGTTAATACATCAGCAAAAGTGGGTTATTATGAAAAAAGAACAGGCGACGATGGTCAGTACGGAAACCTGAATGTAACCCTTCCATATCGTTTTGACCTTGCAGCAAAAAATAAAATCCGCTTAAAGGTTTTCATTCCTGGTGGAAATGATTTTACAACATTGCAGCCAAAGGTTTCGGTTAAACTACAGAACTCCTTATTAGGAGGCGACGCTTATAAAACACAGATTGAGATTGTTAAAACAATAGCCGCTACTGATTATAATAAGTGGATACAATTGGAGTTTGATTATTCGGCCTCGGCTGCCCAAACGCTTTACGATAAAATTGTGGTTCAGCTTGGTGGCGAAGGTCACCCTGCTCCGGGCATATTTTACGTTGATGATTTTGAGTTTAAGTAATGCCTGATTTACCGGCGGCAGTTTGTAAACTGCCCCATTTTTAAAAAATTAATACGATGATACATTCAGTAAAGCATTTTAAAAGTGTGGTTTTCGCAGTTGCTATTTGTGCAATTGCGTTAAGTTCCTGTTCAAAAAAAGGTGGTGACAATGGTTTGGTTTATGTACCGCCTGTACCAACGGGACCGCCTGTTGATAAAGGCTGGACTTTTGAAACCAGCCCGTTTTGGGCCGATGAATTTACCAATACCGGTGCCCCACTTTCGAGCAACTGGGATTATGATACCGGAGGTAGCGGCTGGGGGAACAACGAGTTGGAGTATTATACTAATAGCACCAACAATGCCAGTGTTGCCGGTGGGATATTAACTATTACTGCTAAAAAGGAAAACATGGGCGGCATGTCCTACACTTCGTCCCGTATGGTAACCCGCAATAAACTAGATGCTTTATATGGACGTTTTGAAATTAAGGCTAAACTGCCTAGCGGAAGGGGTACCTGGCCAGCTATCTGGATGTTGCCAACCGACCGGGCTTATGGCGATTGGCCAAAATCGGGCGAAATTGATATTATGGAACATGTAGGTTACGATCAGGATATGGTGCATTTTACTACCCATAGTGAGGCTTATTACTTTAAAATCAACACCCAGAAAACCATTACCAAAAAAATAGATGGTGCGAGTACAGCTTTTCACCTTTACCGGGTAGATTGGACACCTTTTGCCATCCGTGGTTATTTTGATGATGTAAAGGTATTCGAATTTACCAACGAAGGAACAGGTTATAAGGTTTGGCCTTTTGATAAACGTTTCCACCTTTTGCTAAATGTTGCTGTTGGTGGCGATTGGGGCGGTGCCCAGGGAGTTGATGATAACATCTGGCCTCAAAAAATGGAAGTAGATTATGTTCGGTACTATAAAATGATCGAAAAATAAGATACGTTAGTTTGATTGTGATCCGTTGAGGATTCAGCGGATTTTAAGTGGTCTGTGTTTTCGCAGGCCACTTTTTTATTCCATGGTCTGTGTACCCTACAGATCACTTGAAATAAGTCTTTAAACCTGAGTTCGATTAATATTTATGCGCTTCTATCGGTTTTAGCCACCTTTCCCTAATTTGACCGTCATGCTGAATTTATTTTATTAGCCATTTCTATTGTTTTTCAATGGTCTAATAGCTACTTCGTGGTCAGCATCCATCATGCTAGAAAGACCCTGAAATAAATTCAGGGTGACGGCTATGGATTAAAAATCTCTTTAGGAGAAAGTTTAAACAAATATAGCAGGCATAAAAAAACGGGGATCGATCATACCGACCTATCCCCGTCATCTAAATTAACGCTCTCATATATATAAACAACCAAAAAGGCGATTTATTATATTCGGTGTAAAATATTTTTTATTTTTTTACTGCAGGCTTTTTTGCTGCGGTTTTAACCTTCTTTTCAACGGCAGGAGTTTCTTCGCTAACCTCTGCTTTTTTCTTGGCAGGTGCTTTTGCTTTCTTCACTTCTGCTACCGGTTCTTCAGCGGCTTCAGCTTTCTTTTTTGCTGGTGCTTTAGCTTTTTTAGTCTCTGCAGGAACTTCTTCAGCTACAGCTTCTTTTTTCTTAGCAGGTGCTTTTGCTTTCTTTTCTTCAATAACAGGTACCTCAACAACTGCTTCTTTAACTTCGGCTACCTTAGGCGCATGATCTTGTTGCAGGTAATTGGCCAGAATCTGCTTTAAATATACCTCTGGTTTAGGCATATTAATGATTGTTCCAGGCTCTTTATCCTGCGATTGTTTAATATAAGCTGATTTTATTTTGCCCCAATCTTTAGAGTAAAGTCTGATAAACATCTCTACAAATTGTTCGTCTGTATATTTTTTAGGCAACCTACCCAGCACTGCCTGAATTTTTTCTTCTTTTCTATGTAATACCGCCATCGATTTTATTTTGCACAAAGATAGCCGAATTTTATCATTATCAGTCTTTTGCTTTTTTAGCGGTAATAAATAGCTTTTTAGGTAGAATAGCGCATTTTAAGCATCAACAGGCTCTAGTTCTTTTTCAGTTCTTCTGCTTTTAACCAATCTTTCGCGGTGTTTTAATCCCCATTCCCTTAATTCGAAAATTACTTTATCCAACGATTCGCTGTAAGGTGTTAATTCGTAGGTAACAGTAACCGGCGTGGTAGAAAAAACCTTGCGTATTACAAATTCGTTCAGTTCTAAATCCTTCAGTTCTTTCGATAAGATTTTAGGTGTAATCTCTCCCAACGATTTCTGGATCTCGTTAAAACGCTGCGGCCCTTCCTGTAAACTGATAATCAAAGGGAGTTTCCACTTGCCGTTTAATACATAAAGCGCATCTTTTACCGCATTTAAACTTGCAGTGCAGGCTTCTTTACTCTTGTGTTCTTTTGCTGGTCCCATAATACAAAGGTATATGCTTTCGTAAAGGATACCGCTATCCTTTGGGATACTAGTATCTTTTGGATAGCAAAAGTACATATGTTTGCTTCAAAAAAATAATATGAAAACAAGAACACTTAAAATTACTTATTGGATATCAACGGCTTTGGTTTCGTTAATGATGCTTTTTTCTGCCTATTCTTACCTTACCAACGGAACGATTAAACAGGCTTTTCATCATTTGGGTTACCCTGATTATTTTAGAATAGAACTGGCTATCGCGAAAATTATCGGTGCAGTTATATTATTGATTCCGATAAAAGGAAATTTAAAAGAGTGGGCTTACGCAGGTTTTGCGTTTACTTTTATTTCTGCATTTATTGCACACACCGTTTCTGGCGATCCGGTTAATAACCGCATAGGGCCAGTTGTATTTCTGATCGTTTTATTGCTGTCGTACTTTTCTTATCACAAACAGAAAGCCGGTAATTCTTAATTTAAGGTCTAACTGATTGGTGTCTCACCAATCAGTTAATTATTATTTATAAATCGATTTAGCTGTGTATGCAACAAATTAATTGATGAAATCCTGTCTTTCAGAATTTTATCTTAATTTGGGTTATGATGCGCACACTTACCAAATATTCAAGCCTTTTTTTAATCGGATCAATCGGCATTTTAACTGCTTTTACCGGTATCCCTAAACCTAAAAAAACGTTGGATAAACGGCCAAATATCATTGTAATCCTGGCTGATGATCTGGGTTTTTCGGATATTGGTTGTTATGGTGGGGAAATTAAAACACCCAACATCGATTATCTGGCAAATCAGGGTGTGCGTTTCAGGAATTTTTACAATACCTCACGCTGTTGTCCCACTCGGGCCGCTTTGTTAACCGGACTTTACAACCATAACGCTGGCGTCGGCGAAATGACAACCGACCGGGATGTAGAAGGTTACCGCGGCGCCATTACTAAAAATACAGTAACACTGGCCGAAGTTTTAAAAGATGCAGGTTATAGAACAGCCATGTCGGGCAAATGGCATGTTTCTAATACGATAGAACAGCCAACACCACAGGCACAATTGGATTGGTTGAACCATAAAACATCTTTCCCGCTATTTTCTCCGATCGATCAATATCCCACTAGCAGGGGATTCGAAAAGTTCTTCGGAACGTTGTGGGGAGTAGTCGATTTTTTTGATCCTTTTAGCCTGGTAAGCGGCACCACGCCAATTAAAGACGTGCCTAAAGATTATTACCATACCGATGCGATTAACGATACTGCAGCAACTTATATCCGTGAATTTAGCAAAGGCGATAAACCTTTTTTCCTTTATGTTGCCGAAAATGCACCACATTGGCCATTACAGGCAAAACCAGAAGACATTGCCAAATATAAAGATACCTATAAAGTGGGCTGGGATGCCATCCGTGAGGCGAGATATAAGAGAATGGTTGCCATGGGACTTATCGACCCAAAAACAGCTCCATTGTCTCCAAGAAAATCGACCGAAAAATGGGAAAATAACCCAACAAAAGCCTTTGACGAAATGGCAATGGCAGTACATGCGGCCATGATTGATCGGATGGACCAGGGCATAGGCCGCATTATAAAAACCTTAAAAGAAACCAATCAACTGGATAATACGCTGATTATCTTTTTGAGCGATAATGGTGCCAGTCCGGAAGATGCCATGCGTTACGGGCCAGGTTTCGATCGGCCAAGCGAAACGAGGGAAGGTCAAAAAATTGCTTATCCGATTTATAAAAAAGTAATGCCCGGACCGCAAACCAGTTATACTTCCATCGGACCAATTTGGGCAAATGTGGCCAATACACCATATCAACTGGCTAAAGCACAATCGTACGAGGGTGGCGTACATACCCCGATGATCGCTTTCTGGCCAAAAGGTATTACGGCCAAAAAAGGAAGTTATACCGATCAGGTTGGACATGTAATGGACTTTATGAGCACTTTTGTAGCCCTGGCCAATGCGAAATATCCCCAAAATTATAAGGGCAACTACATTAAACCCATGCAGGGTGTGAGTTTGGTACCCGCATTAAAAGGAAAAATCTCAAACGGGCACGAAACTTTGTTTAACGAACATTTTAACGCCAGGTTTGTACGTGCCGGCGATTGGAAAATGGTAAACCTTTCTAACGATTCTACCTGGCATCTTTACAATATTAAAAATGATAAAACGGAGCTGAACGATGTGGCTGCCCAAAATCCAGATAAAGTAAAAGAGCTGGCTGCGAAATGGAAGGCCTGGGCAAAGGAAAACCATGTGTTGCCTAAGCCATAGGGGATTAAGGCTTCGGTCGGTGAGACACCGACCGATAGAATCAGTGGAATGCCCGCCTGCTTCGGGCAGGGAGAGATCTATCTCTAGACAGATTTCGCTTCGCCGGGCCACCGAAGAATCCAGCGGATCCGTGTTTTTCCGTGCATCTGTGGCAACTAAAACAATGGATAATAATAGATTAAAGGTCTAAGCGAAGCGCTAAGATCAGTATAGTTAAAAACATTAAAACCCTTCGACAGGCTCAGGGTGACAGTGTTTCTGCCTGGACTATCTAACCTTTTAAGGCTTCAATAATCTTATCCGTACAATCAACCTCGCCCAATCTCGGGAAGATTCTTTTTACACTGTGTTCATGCGCATCGGCGTTAGTATCCGTCATCGCGTCCTCTGCAAAAGTGATATTGTAACCATGTTCGCTTGCCGCCCTCGCTGTGCCTTCTACACCAATGCTGGTAGAAACGCCGGCAAGTACAATTCCGGTAATTCCACGCTTTTTCAGTTCAGTATCCAGGTTTGGGTTTGTAAAAGCATTCCACGCATTTTTGGTGATAAAAACATCATTTTCTGTAGTTTCGATTTCTGGTGCAATTTCAAACCACTCATCAGGAAAACTGGTAAACCTGGCATTAGCCTCTGTACGCAGATTATTTAGGAGCGATTTTGTCGGATCAACATTTACCACCACAATGGGTAAGTCTGCTTTACGAAATGCGGAAACCAATGCTGCGGCATTTTCCAAAATTTGGTTAATGGGTTTTACAACGGGAAATTGTACAATTCCTTTCTGAAGATCGATTAAAACCAGAGCTGTTTTTTTATCTATTGAAGTAACCATTTTATATTAATTTATATTTTTTCTAATTCGAGCTGGTTAATTTCCGGTTTGATAGCGGTGTTTTTTATTTCATCTTTCCTCAGTTTCCGGTATAAATAGGTGCCGATAAAGAGGGCAATTGCACCTTCCATTAAAACCGTATCGGGTGTGCCAATCCATTGCGAAATGGCACCTACGAGCAATCCACCTAAAGGTTGCATACCGAAAAATGCCATTGCATAAAAGCTGATTACACGACCGCGCATTGAAGGATCAACCGTGGTTTGGATCAGGGTATTGCTGATGGTAATCTGCGACATCATACCAAAACCCGAAATGGTAGCAAAAACCAGGGCAATCGGATAATAAGTGGTATGCGAAAATAAGATCAGCCCCATCCCGAAAATCAAGGTGTTAATGGCGAGGATCTTTCTGAGGTTTCTGCCGGGTTTTAACGATGCCAAAAATATAGCACCGGAAAAAGCACCTAAACCAATCACACTATCAATTACGCCAAAAGTAGAGGCAGTACCTTTAAATATATCCTTTGCATAAACAGGGATTAATGTGCTGAATGGTAAAACCGTTAAGCTGATCAGTGCCAGCATAACGAGGATAATGCTGATGGAAGGTGTTTTCCTGATATAGGCAAAACCTTCTTTCAGTTCTTCCACTACATTTTTGGTGCTGGGTTTGGCAATATATTTTGGCAATTTCATCATCAGTAAAGAGCCGATCACGGCAATAAAACTCACCGCGTTAAGTCCAAAACAGATATCATCACCAAATTTTTCTAAAGCCAATCCTGCTAAACCCGGTCCGATTAGCCTCGATAAATTTACCATGGATGAGTTTAGCGCAAGCGCATTGGGCAGGTCGGCCTTATCATCAACCATTTCGTAAACCAGCGATTGCCTTGCCGGAACATCAAAAGCGTTAATCAATCCGAGTAAAGCACTTAAAGCAATAATTTCCCATACGGAGTAATGCCTGAAGAAAATCAGCAATGTTAACAGCACCGCCTGGATCATCGAGGCTACTTGTGTAATCAGCAATAATTTGTAACGGTTATACCGGTCGGAAGCCACGCCGCCCAAAAAGGAAAATATAAAGGATGGGAATAAACTGGCAAAAAGCGTTAAACCCAGCATAAATTTAGAATGGGTTTCCGAATAGATTACCCAGCTTACAGCCGTTTTCTGCATCCAGGTTCCGATCAGGGAAATCGATTGTCCGCCGAAATATAAACGATAATTACGGCTTTTAAAGGCGTTAAATGTGCTGATTTTCATGATCCTAATATTCTACCAGTTTGGCCAAAGGGCCAATTGCTGCCTTTAAAATTTCCTGTTCCTGCACATTGCATACCTCGGCTATGGCTTTGCTCAGCCATTCGCTACGCTCATTGCGAACCTGCTGGATCATTTCTTCCCCCAATGCCGAAATAGAAAGATATATTTTACGCTTATCGGTATCGGATGGCTTTTTTTCGATCAGCCCAAGCTCATTTAAGTGGGTAATTACCTGCCCCATTGATTGTGGCGTTATTTTTTCGATCACCGCAAGCTCTGCAGCCAAAAGGCTTTGGTTCTCCAGCGAAACCAATACGGCCCTTTCGGTTTGGGATAACGGGGTATCTGCTGGTGAAAGCTTGCGCATTTTCCTCACCAGGCGGGTTAAAACCGGACGGAGCTGCGTAGCGATATCGTGACTGTTTTTTGTGCTCATTATTGTAAGTAAAACTGATAAGTTTGCCTTACAAATATAATATTGTTTTGCTTAAAGAAGTTATGTTTATTGTTTAAATAGACATTTAATTTATAAATGGCTACTTCTTCCAGCCCTTTTGCATTTTTTTATAGGCCTTTTTACTGATCTTCGATTTCTTTTTTGATCTGGACTTACCTTTTTTCTTCCTGGCGTTGATATTGTTTACCAACGAATTTTTAACCCCCAGTTTGTTTTTCTTACCCTTCTTTTTATCCTTTTTCTTTTTACCTTTTTTCGTTGTCTTTGCCATAATATTTTAATTGATCATTATTATTTAACATCCAATCGGCTAAAAAGGTTCATGTAAGATGATTGAGCTTTTTAGCAAAACAAATTGAGCTTTTTAACAAAGCGTTGATCTGCAGATGAACCTACCTTTGACATATAATAAATGATAGAAAAAATGAAAAAAGTTTGGTTTATAACAGGTAGCTCCCGCGGATTGGGACGCAGCCTTACAGCTCAGGTATTGGCAAAAGGCGATTTTGTTGCTGCAACAGCAAGAAATACCGAAGCTTTAAATGATTTTGTAGAAAAATATCCCGATCAGGTTTTCCCGATCACTTTAGATGTTACCGATTACGATCAGGTTCATTTAGCAGTAGAGGCGGCAATAGAACATTTCGGTAAAATAGATGTACTGGTAAATAACGCAGGTTTTGGCATTGTTGGTGCCGCCGAAGCTTTTACCGAAGAGCAGGTACGCAGTCAGTTGGAAACCAATTTATATGCACCGATTGAGATTACACGCGCCGTATTGCCTTTTATGCGCAAACAACGTTCAGGCAGGATTTTACAGATCAGTTCGGTAGGTGGCCGCGTGGGTAATGCCGGTTTAAGTATGTACCAGGCTGCAAAATTTGGTCTTGGTGGTTTTACTGAAGCACTGGCTAAAGAAGTGGTCGATTTAGGTATTTATGTTACCAGTGTAGAGCCGGGCGGTTTCCGTACCGATTGGGCCGGCGATTCGATGACCTATGCGCCCGCAGTAGAAGGTTATGAAAACAGTGTAGAAAAACGTTCTGATTTCTTTAAAAGCGGAAATTTTGTACCTATGGGCGATCCGGAAAAAGCTGCAAAAGCCATGCTCGATCTGGTAGAAAGCCCCGAACCTCCTGTGCATTTGGTGTTGGGCAGCGAGGCCATCGGTTTACTTAAACAGGCCGATGCTGCAAGAACCGCCGAAATGGAAAAATGGATGGATGTAAGTTTATCAACCGATCATGATGAAGCAGAGAATTTTTTAGCTACCGATTTAGGGAAGTCTTTTATTAAGAAGTAAGTTATTGGTAACAAAACTTTCTCATTAGCGTCATTTCGAGCGGAGTGGAGCGCAGTCGAGAAATCTATCTAGATAGATCTCTCCCTGCCCGAAGCAGGCGGGC
>NZ_DJDT01000085.1:8336-8853 GCF_002432345.1 Pedobacter sp. UBA5917 | reverse complement strand
GAAAAGGTAAGCACGGTAGATTTATTTCCATCAGCATGGGTTACGCTAAGCGCGGGTTCCATCAAATTAAGCGAACCGGAAGCAATATAGGCTTCACGTTTGTTCAAAAGATCATCAGAACCGGGTTTATATTTATCCAAAGCCTGTATGTGCTTATATTCCGCTGCATTTTCGAGTTTTTTGCCGATGTAGGTAGATAACAGTGCATTATCTTTATCCGTTTCCAGGATCAGTACACTGTTTTTTGTCGCAATTTCTATGGTTTTTTGCGCAAAAATGTTTGAACCCGTTGCCATTAATAGTGCAAAGAGCATAAAGTTTTTTGTGGTCATTTATGTGTTTAAATTAATTGTTGATACAGCTAAAATTACCTACAAGATATTTTGGAAAAGAGAACCGTGGTTTACAAAAGACCGGCAAACTTATGGATGTGTAACATTCTTTATTGCAATGAATTATGTGTTTTGTTTGAAAGGAGATGAACGGAAGGAATTGGTTCATTGGTCATTAGTTCATT
>NZ_DJDT01000085.1:0-8172 GCF_002432345.1 Pedobacter sp. UBA5917 | reverse complement strand
TAGTTCATTGGTCATTTGTTCATTGGGAATTGTTTACTAGGCTAATTGTTCCTAGCGATTGCTTACACCAACTGCAAATTGAAAACTGTTAACTGGCCTTGCAGCCAATAGGCTTCGGACTTCGGACCACCGACTTCGGACGATTTTTAATTTTTTACCCTTCGACTCCTGAATATTCGGGACAAGTTTACGCTTAGCGCTAACCGCCATCCGCTTCACAAAAACATCACTATTATTTTACAAATACTAAACTTTGTTTATAATTAAATTCGCTAATTTTATTGCTTAGACCCTATATAAATTTTATGAGAACAGTTTTTATTAAAGTGCTGGTATTAAGTCTGCTTTCGCTCTCTGCAATGGCACAGCACAAACCGGCCCATGTATTAATCATCGGACTTGATGGTTTTAGTGCCGAAGGATATAAAACGGCCAAACATCCCAATCTGGACAAGTTATTTGCAGATGGTGTATTATCATTAACCACCCGGCCGGTAATGCCATCGGTTACACTGCCCAACTGGACAAGCCATTTAACAGGTTCGGGCCCTGAGGAGCATGGCATTACGGCGAACAACTGGACATTGGAACAACATACTTTATTGCCTTTGGAAACCGATCAGGATGGCTATTATCCTTCAATCTTTAAAGTATTGAAAGAAACCATTCCGACAGTTAAAACAGGCTATTACTATAACTGGAAAGAGTTAATCAATCCTATCAATAAAAAATACCTGGATGAGGTATCGTTTGAGGAAAAAGATGAATACAAGGGGAATTACCAAAAGGCTTATGATTTTATGGTGAAAAACAAACAAAATCCAACCTTAACTTTTTTATACAGTGTGCATACCGACCATGCCGGTCATGGTTTTGGATGGATGACACCCGAATACATCAAAGCCATTGAAGATGCTGATGTGGAAATAGGCCTTTTGCTTGATAAATTGAAAAAAGATGGCCTTTACAAGGATATGCACATTTTATTGATTACCGATCATGGAGGCATCAATAAGGGCCATGGAGGCATATCGATGATAGAAATGCAGGTGCCATGGGCCGTAACAGGTCCGCAGATAAAAAAAGGAGGTATAATCACATCCTTTAACAGCAATAAAAATACAAGTTTGGTGCTGGCCAAAATTTTTGGAATCAGCAAACTTCCCGAATCATGGACGGGTACCGCACCGAAAAATGTGTTTAAGTAAGGAAATGAGATTTTGATGCTCGGGATTAACTAAATGTCGTCATTTCGTTAACCATCAGGGCTTAGTTCTGAAAAAAAGTAAGTATGACGTTTTAATATGATGGTTAAATTAGTTTTAAATTTTTCCACCTGTAAAACTCAGGTGATCTCAGGTGCCTAAGGTGGTGATAAAAAATAAACATTATGCTGTTTGATTTACCACCTAAGCCACCTGAGAACATCTAAGCTTAGATGCTCCTTTAAATGTCTTATGTCGAAAAAAAAATCTGCTGATTTTTAGTAATTTACATAGACATCATTATAAGCAGAGCGCAGCGAAGTCGAGACGACTCTAATTCTTATTTAGCAAACACTAAGGGTTTGGTAAAACCTGCCCGTTTACCTGAAAATCGTTAACGCCAACAAGCATACTGCCACTGGTGGCTGTAGCGCCATAAGCATATAGCCTGAAAGTAACTGCGTTGTTGATATTGTAGAGTGCCGATGCATCAAATGATATTACAGTTGGCGTAGTAGTACCGGTAATGCTTATCGGAGCAGAAATATTACTCGTAAAATTATCAGCACTGGAGCGGAGTACAAACTGATTTGGGTGTGTGGTATTGCCTCTAAGTACTGTAAATTTAACATCACCAAAATTAAAATAGTAACCATTCTGCGGCTCTAAATGGAATTCATAATATTCGGTCGGATCGAAAGGCGATGCAGTACCTGCCGATGGTGCATTTGCCCATCCAGTTAGTAAATAACGTGCACTGGGACCGGGTGATCCGGCTGATACGCCCGATGCAGATAATGTTTCACGCGAAAAATCAGACCATGGTGTACCCACTACATTATCGTTTGGATCTGGTGCCGGACCGATGCTGTTACTATAAACAATATTTTGCGATGCCACGTATTTAATATTCGGATGCTGATAAACATGGGTAGTATTGTTATACGAGGTAGGGGTTGTAATATTCGATGCAATAGTATAAGGGCCATCCAGGTAAGCTGGGTTGGCATCAGGAATGCTGTTGCCCCAAATTAAACCAGCGTCGATAGGAGGATGGTTAAGGTTAATGATCCTGATGTTATCGTGATAAACTGTGCGGCTGTTATTTGGTGGCACTACATATAAACCCCATTTAATGTAACCTATATTTCCGGCATTAACATCACCCGTAAAAGTAGCATAATTTGTTTTTTGGTCTACCAGGGTAAAGCTGCTTTGGCCCGGTAGTTTCATGTAAGTTTTCATATAACCCGTATTGGTAGTGGCCCAAAGTACATCAATCCTAAACTGGATCCATTGGTTTACATAAGGCTGCAGGTTGCTAATGATATCTTAACAACATTTCTCTGCGTACGCAACATTAGTGGCACATTTTCTCCGCCTGATACCTTCAGTTGGAAAAAGTTGCTTTCGTTAATGGGATCGCCCGTGTTCCAAACAGGCCAGTCTTTCAATAAAACGCTAAACTCGTAGCGGCGTTCGTCGCCCGGGAAATAGCGGGCAGGGATGAACCGCTGGGCATCGCTTTCACTGCGCCAGTTACCATCAGAGTAATAACCCTGATCGCCATAAACTACCTTATGGGCAATGGCGTAATTACTGGTTTCCCCTGTAGATACCATATAGGCTGCATCTGTTGCTGTGGCATTGGTTGGTTTTACGCCAGTAATGCCCGAATTGGTAGTGCCATTTTCGTAGGTTACGTTCAAAATGGTATCGCCATAGTTTAAACTTCCTGATGATGTTGTCGAAAATTTTGGAATGCTTAAGCCAGGATCTTTGCTTTGGCTGGTGAGGCCATCTTTCATTTTACTGCAGGAGCAGGCTAAAAGTAATACCGCCATTGCTGTATACTTTTTAAAGTCAAGTGATTTTTTTTGCATGTGGTTTTGGTTAGTTGATTTTTTTGGTTGTCAATATTTCATTATCATCTGTTATTGGTTGATAAAAGAAAAGCGGTAATGTTTTAAAGATTACCGCTTTGATGATTATTTGATTGCTGTTTTGATCTCGCTTTTTTTGCCGTTGATGTTCAGGCTTAGGTTAAGTACGCCTTTTTCGAAATCGTTGTCCGGATTTTCTTTCAGGCTGATTTCCGGAGCTTTATCGCCTTCAAAAGGAAAAACTAGCGAAACGAAAATCTGGCTTTTGGCATCGTTTTTAGTTTTTCCGAATGCAAAAGCTGGGCGTTGCATTTCCTGGTTGTACACATAAGAAACCTTGCCTTCTTCCTCTTTTAAGTTGATTTTATCGCTGTTTAAAGACTGGATCAATAAATTATTGCCATCGCTATAAGTGGTGTAAACCTTATTTTTAACCTGATCGAAAATAGGTTTGCTATCTTCTTTCAGTTGAAAATGTACATCAAGGTTTCCGGTGGCTTTGCCAATGGCCTGATCGATGATCAGAAAATACTGCTGATCAATAAAAAGTACGGTGCGCTGGTGGTTTAAATCGGTATAACTTGGGTTGGTATAAGTTAAAATATCTAAATTTTTCCCGGTGACCCATTTGTTCTGCTGCGCTTTGGTAATCACCATATTCTGGTTATCCAATGTAAGCGTGCTATGTACTTTAGTTTGACGGTACCAATTGCGTTTTTTGTTTACTTCTGCATCGCCACTGTATAAATAACACCCGGCATCAGGCGTAAAATTCCTGCCTTTTACCCAAAGTTCAAAAGTACCGTTGTCTGGCTGTGCGTGGAACTCGCCCGGAGGGCTTGCTTTCAATATCATTACGGTTGATTTGTTGTTCCATCCATTTCTGAAAGTATAAAAACCGGCAGTGGTTAATCCATGCGATAAATAATTGGGTAAGGTACCTGCGGCACCGTCAGTTGCAAAATATTTGATTTCCCCATTGGCCGGAAAAGCCTTGGCCCAGGTGGCAAATGCTTTTATCCTTCCTTCTTTTTCTACGAGCCACGAATCGCCGAACATTGGCGTGTTATAATCAGGGAAAGAGATGTTGACCGTTGCCACCACCATATTTTCGATGGTTTTGATATAACTTTCCGGAAATTCTTTCTCCGCACCCGCTAATTTGGCCGATTGATAGGCTTTTAAAAAGATATCGATGCTGGCTACATGATAAATCGGCGAAAGTTCCCATTGTATACCATCGGGATATACCTGTTTTTTAATTTCGCGGTTAAGTACTTCGATACCACTTTTGCGCCATACAGCAGCCTGTTTAAGTTCCGGGAAAATGCTCCCTGCCCCTAAAACCCGTTGCGCTTCAAATAATAGGTGATTCCCCTGTTCGCTATAGTTGTTAACAATATAATCGCTCTGTTGGTTAAACAGCGTTAAAAACTCCAGTAAAAAGGCTGGCGTAAAGTTTGGCGAGTTTACAAATAAATTAAAAGTTCCGGGCAGGCTCTGGATACGGTCTGAAACTTCTAAGGGTCTCCAGGCGAAGCTGTCGTTCTCTTTTGATTTACCCAGTGGATTTTTCTTTGCCCAATCCCTAAACTGCAATATCCATTCTTTGGCATATTTCTCATCAGCACTGCTTCTGTAGGCCATGGCCATGGGCTGCCACCAGGTTACGCGGTGCAATTGCCAGCGCACTTCATTGTCTTTTACCGGCCATAAATCCCAGTTAATGTCTGTTCCGTAATCGTAATAACCATATCCTTTTTGTGGCTGGAATTTGTGCTGCAGGGCATTATCGGCTTTTAACTGATTGGCTTTTCCGATATCTTTTCCCCTGAAACGGGCTTCGTCGCCTACATTAAACTCAGGGTGTCTTACCGTTTTACGGTTACGGTAATAAGTTAACAGTTCTTTTGCTGCGGCGTCGTACGCAGCACTATTGTAAAGTTTGTTTACTTTTTCCAAGCCGGGATAAGCGAGGTTAATGGCATTAAAACTTTCTTTTGTAATGGGGTTTTCCTGTGCTTTGGTATGCAAAGATGCCAGGGTAAGGATAAATAAACCGATGATATATTTTACTTTCATGTTATTGGGATATTAAGATTTGGCGGGTTCTTTTAAATCGATTTTTTTAATAGTTACATATCTTTTTAAAGCCTCCAGGTAATAATAATCGGCATAATCTAAAGGTGTATCGATCTCCGAGTTGTAAAGAAAAGCCCCTACACTGTGTTTTAACAAAAAATATTGGTTTTCTCCGGGGTTGGCCAGGTATTCATCAGAAGAAAGCGATTTTAAGATTTCTTCTGCATAATCAACGTATTTTTTGCCATCCTTTACCTGGGTACTCAAATCGAGCAGTGCAGAGGCAATTACAGCTGCGGCCGAAGCATCCCTTGGCGCTTTTTCCTCAACACCTATGGCATTATGCACATCAAAATCCCAAACCGGAACCTTATCTTTTGGCATCCGTGGATGGTTCATGATAAATGCTGCAATATGCTCGGCCTGTGCTAAAAACTGTGGATTCTTGGTGTTTTTGTAACACATGGAATATCCGTAAAGTCCCCAGCCTTGTCCACGCGCCCATGCCGATTCGTCGGTAACCCCCTGATGTGTTCTTTTCGCAATTACACCGCCTGTTTTTGGATCGTAATCTACCACATGGTACGAACTGTAATCTTTCCTGAAATGGTTTTTCATGGTGGTTAAAGCATGTGTAGTGGCCGAATTTGCATATTCAGGCTTATTAAAGGTATTTGCAGCCCAGTAAAGGTACTCGAGGTTCATCATATTGTCGATAATCACCGGAAAATGCCACCACGAAAAATCCCACGAACGGATAGCACCAACAGTAGGGCTAAAGCGTGCGTTTAGGTTGGCAACCCCCTCTTGTAAAGCGGGCAGATAGGTTTTATCGTGGGTGATGCGGTAGGCGTTGCCATAAGAACTGTAGAGCATAAAACCCACATCGTGCGTATTTTTAATATAACGGACAGAATCTAAAGCCAGCGTAAACTTTTTTGCTTCAACGGCCAGGTTCTGGTTGCCGGTAAGTTCGTAACCATACCACAAACTGCCAGGAAAAAAACCTGTTGTCCAATCTGTTAAGTTGGCCAGTCTTACTGTCCCGTTCGGGTTGATGGAACGCGGGTTTAATCCAGGTTTGTAAGTAATTGCAGCCTTGTTTAACTGCAATGCTATTACCTCAGCGGTTTTCTTTAACCATAATGGTGGATCGTGCTGCTTTTGTTCGGCATAACTGTTAATAAAAATTGCGGTGAGCAATACTAAGCAAAAAGCTTTTTTCATTGTGTTTAAGTGTTGAATATTCGGTATAATGATTTGGTTATTGTAATGGTGAAATTAGTAGGATAGGAGCACAAACACTTTCGATTATTATCATAAATATTTAGAATTTGGTTAAGATGATGTTAATTTTAATATGTAATTTCTTATGTTTATGCGTGTTATAGCATCGGCTTGCGCTATTTTTAATCAATTTTGAAAGATTTTAGATTGAAACCTAACCCTGGGGATGCAGATACAGGCTATTTTAGTGGTTCTGAAACCGGAAGAGTACTAAACTGCTCCGTTCAGCAATAAATAAAACAATCGATCTAGAAATGCAACAGTTTTGGAAAAACAAAAAACTTTAAATTAATTCCAATTAATGGACGCTATAAATAATATGAACACAGAAGAATCGTATGCCATAGGCATTGATGTTGGCGGCTCATCGCTAAAATGTGGTGTGGTAAACCGCGATGGTGAAATTTTGTACTCCACCATTATCTCCTTAAAAAATGCGAAAACACAGGGTGCCATTATCGCACTTATTGTGGAGGCCATTCAAAACTCTGCTAAAAAGTTTAAAAATCCTATTCTTGGGGTAGGTATTGGTTTTCCGGGTATTATTTATAACAACAAAATTATTGCAGGAGCCGATAATCTGCCGGGTTTTAAACAACTGGCCCTTGGCGAAATACTGCAGGAGGTAACACGCCACAACATTGTAATGGATAACGATGCCAATTTAATGGGACTTGGCGAAATGAGCTATGGAGCTGCGAAAGATTGCAGCGATGTGGTGTTTCTAACTGTTGGTACCGGAATCGGTGGCGCGGTAATGATCGATAATAAACTCTATGGCGGTTTCAGAAACCGTGGCGCCGAATTGGGGCATATTATTGTGCAGCACAATGGGGCTGCCTGTGCCTGTGGTGGTAAAGGTTGTTTGGAAACCTATGCTTCAGTAACCGCACTCATTAACCATTATAAATCAATCCATCCAAATCCGCCCGAAGAAATCGACGGGAAATACATGGTAGAAAGATACCTTGCCCGCGAAGATTACGCGGTAGAAGCAATGGAACAGCATTTCGATTATCTGGCAGCAGGTATCATCAGTTTTATCAATGTTTTTAGTCCGCAAAAAGTTGTAATAGGTGGTGGTATAAGCGAATCGGGTGCTTTTTATGTGAGGGAAATTGAACGTAGAATCAAAACCCTGGCCGTTCCTATTGCATCAACCACACAATTGGTAGCTGCAGCCAAACTCGGTAACAAAGCCGGCTTGTTGGGCTGTGCAGCTAACGTTTTCCAGAAATTTAAAGCTTTCGATTACGCTTTAAAATAGATTACTCAATCGGTCGGTGTGTCTCACCGGCCGAAACTTCATTATCGGTTGGTGTCTCGCCAACCGAAACTTTTCTTTGCCTTTTAGTCACGAATACACGGATTAACACAGAGAATGGAGAGATATCTATTCGGCACAGGCTTCACTATGGGTTGGTATCTCACCAACCGAAACTCCCGCTCCCAAACCTCATTTTGGGGAAGCACTATTTCAGGCTATCGTGTGGACACATCTTTTTAAGGCGCTATGCTAGCTTGCTTTGAAAAATAGACAAATTTTACCGAAGAACGCCCGTCAATCCCAAGTGCGGTGGGAATCAAAAAAACAGTTGCAAAATAGAACAATTAGTACTACCAAACATGAAACGCAGTGGTTTTGTGCTGTTTTAGCCGAACCGTTAACTGAGTAGTTACTGCACAAACCCCAAAGGGCTCAATCAGACAAAAGA
>NZ_DJDT01000127.1 GCF_002432345.1 Pedobacter sp. UBA5917 | reverse complement strand
CGTCATGCTGAATTTATTTCAGCATCTTTCCTGCTATTAAGACCCTGAAATAAATTCAGGGTGACGAAACGCGGGAGAATAAATAGAATTCACTAAACCTCAAATGCCCAATCCAAAAATGCTGGCATTACACTTTCCCAGGTGGGTACATCGTGTTTACCACCCACTTTTTCATAATAAAAAACATTCTCAGGTCTTTTATAACCTTTATCAAGAAGAATTTTCACAATATCAATTGTATCATCAATCGAATCGATGATCATGTTTTTATTCCGGTCGGCCTTTTCATCTTCCGTTCCCGTCATTAACCAGAATTTCATATCAGGCTTGGTAGTAGTATTTTCAATCTTCGCATGCATAATGCGGTCGGCATCGGTATAACCATCTGCAAGATCTTTTTTCCTCCACCAAAATGCACCTGAAAAAACGCCAATAGCATCAAACGCAGAAGGATTGTTCCATGCGATATCAAAAGCAGATAAACCACCTAAAGAAAAACCAGCAAAACCTACTTTGCCCGAAATCGGCATCGCAATTTTCTTTTTAACAAAAGGCAGCAGTTCTTTGATTACGAAATCGCTGTAGGCTTGTGCTTTGGCACCGCGGCCTTTAAAATCGGGCACTCCGGCAACGCCATATTCCATTAAACGATCCTCTGATGCTTTAATAGCCACAACAACCAACCTGTGGTTTCTTTTACCGTGATGGGCATCTTCCAAAATCCGGCTAAAATCCATTTTAGCTACATCCTGACCATCGTTAAGCAGTAAAAGTTCTATTTTTTCGTTCCCTAAAATACCTTCAGGCGTATAAATATCTATCTCCACTTCGTGCTTTAAGTAAGCTGATGGAATTTTAAAGTTGTTGATATTAACTTTTACCGATAAAATTGTTGTGTACATCATAATCAAATCCCCTAACACGTGGCAAGTCGCCCCAGAATTTCGGGGCAAAGGTACAAATCTTGCTAAACTATTAATTACCAAAGCTTAATTTTTACAATAAGCTTTGATTTACATCAATTTGGGGCTTAAACAATTCTTTTTACAGATTTAAATTTATATCTTAAATCATTCAATTTTTATTATGGTTAAAGAAGAACATAAGAAATGGTACAGCCCGAATTTAAGTGGCGAAATCGACATGCTCATCTTTGGTCACAGTGGTATCCCTATCCTACTGTTCCCCACAAGCATGGGGCGATATTTTGAAAATAAGGACTTCAGACTGATAGATTCTGTTGAAGGATTTATCAATGAAGGAAAGATTAAGATCTATTGTCCGGATGGCGTCGACAAATTGAGCTGGTACAACAAAAGTATCCATCCTGCAGACCGGGTTAAGAACCACATCTGGTACGACAAGTATTTACTGGAAGAAGTTGCTCCTTTAGCACGGCACGAAACCGGGCACAGTAAAATTATTACTGCCGGCTGTAGTTTTGGAGGCTATCATGCTGCAAATTTTGCTTTCCGGCATCCCTGGCTGGTGAGCCATATGTTCAGTATGAGCGGTGCTTTCGATATTTCGGGGCAACTGGATGGTTTCTACAATGATGATGTGTATTTCAACAATCCTGTAGATTATCTGTTGAACAACAGTAACCCTGAACTGCATTATATGAAAATTGTTTTGGGCACAACAGACCGCGACATGTGCCGGCCGGATAACGAGCGTTTATCAGACATTTTAAGTAAAAAGGGAATCGACCATTGGCTAGATATCAGACAAAATGCCGATCATGATTGGCCGATCTGGAGAGAAATGTTTCCAAATTATATTGCACAGCTTTAGGTTTAGTACTTAGTCCCGAGTCCTAAGTCTGAAGTCGATTAAATCGTATCACTCAAACAATTAACAGATTAACCAGTTAAACAATTAACCATATTGGGTTAAACAATTAAACTTAATTATACCGATGAAGAAAATAGGGATTTTATTCGGACAGGAGCGTTCTTTTCCTGAAGCCGTAATTGAAAGGATCAACCAGAAAGCAGAAAAGGGCATCACTGCCGAGGCTGTTAAAATCGACAAAATATTTCAGAATGCACCTTTGGGTTATTCGGTTATTATCGACCGGATTTCGCAGGATGTGCCATTCTACCGTGCATCTTTGAAAAACGCAGCCATTACCGGAACTGCCGTAATCAATAACCCATTCTGGTGGAGCGCTGATGAAAAGTTTTTCAATAACGTATTGGCCGAACAAATTGGTGTACCTGTGCCCAAAACAGCACTAATTCCTTCAAGGGAACATCCAACAGGAACCACATCCGAATCGTTCTCAAACCTTGAAATGCCATTAAACTGGGATGCCATTTTTGAGTATGTGGGTTTTCCGGCCTATATGAAACCTTATGATGGCGGCGGTTGGAGAGATGTTTATAAATTACATGATAAGGAGGATTTCTTTGATAAACATAGCGGCACACAGCAACTGGTGATGCTTTTACAGGAAGAAATCATTTTCGAAGAATATTTCAGGTGTTATTGCATAGGGGGCAAATATGTACGCATTATGCAGTACGATCCGCGCAATCCGCACCATTTGCGTTATGCAACCGAAGGAAAATCGCCTGATCCGAAATTGCTTAAAAAAGTAGAAGAATATACTTTGAAGTTATGCCAATATTTAGGTTACGACTTTAATACGGTAGAATTTGCCGTTCGTGATGGAGTGCCTATTGCGATCGATTTCTGTAATCCTGCGCCCGATGCCGATATTAAAAGTGTTGGTCAGGAAAATTTCGACTGGGTAGTAGAAACCACGGCCAATTACGCCATCGAAAGGGCAAAAGCACAAAAAGATGGTCAGGACAATTTAACCTGGGGCGAGTACATCAAAGCCTCGGTTGGTGGTAAACCTTTAATTGCAAAAGCAGCGCCGAAAGTAGCGAAAGCCCCAACAGCAAAAAAAGCCGTCATAACCGAAAAAGTACCTGCAAAACCTAAAAAAGCAGCACCTAAAAAATAATTGGGATTTAAATTCTAATCAATATTAACATGAACGAGTTTACACTGGGCATAGAAGAAGAGTACATGGTGATTGATCCCGTTACCAGAGAACTGACTTCGCATGACCAAAAAATTGTGGAGGCTGCACAAAAAATCCATAAAGACCAGGTAAAGGCAGAAATGCACCAGGCCGTGGTAGAAGTGGGTACTGGTATCTGCAAAACCACTACCGAAGCACGCAAAGAGATTTCGCAGCTCCGTTATACCGTTTCGCAGCTTGCCGGAGAACAGGGTTTGCGGATTGGCGCCGCCGGAACACACCCATTTTCGCATTGGGAAAAACAGCTGATTACCGAGCATCCACGTTATAACGAAATTGTTAACGAACTGCAGGAAGCCGCCCGATCTAACCTTATTTTTGGCCTGCATGTGCATGTAGGTTTTCAATCGCGCGAGCTGGCCATCCATATCGCCAATCAGGTGAGGTATTTTTTGCCGCATGTTTTTGCTTTATCAACCAACTCACCCTTCTGGGAAGGTCGGAATACAGGTTATAAATCATTCAGAACTAAAATTTTTGATAAATTTCCCAGAACAGGTATTCCCGATATTTTTAACAGCATAGAAGATTACGACAATTATGTAAAGCTGCTGATTAAAACCAATTGCATGGATAACGCAAAAAAAATCTGGTGGGATATCCGTGTACATCCATTTTTTGATACTGTTGAATTCAGGATATGTGATTGCCCGATGCTGATTGATGAAACCATGGCATTTACAGCACTATTTCAGGCATTATGTGCAAAACTGTACAAACTCCGCTTGCAGAACATGGAATTTATCAGTTATTCGCGGGCATTGATCAACGAAAATAAATGGCGTGCCGCCCGTTATGGTATTGATGGTAACCTGATCGATTTTGGTAAGGAAATGGAAGTAAACTGCCGCAACCTGGTATTGGAATTATTGGATTTTGTAGATGATGTGGTGGATGATCTGGGTTGCCGCGAAGATATCAGTTATGTACATAAAATCCTCGAGCATGGTACAGGTGCCGACAGGCAGTTGGCTGTTTACCAGCAAACTGGTAACTTTGAGGCCGTGGTAGATTACATTACCACCCAAACACTTATAGGCGCAAAGTAATTTTACAATGGATAAAAGAAGCTTAAAGGTAGCTGTTATTGATATGAATAATGGCGCACCGAATCAGGGCATGCGGGGGATTCAGGAGATTTTATCCCGTTTTAAAAATGAAAACCATATTGGTTTAACCTTCGATATTTTTGATTTAAGGCAAAAAGGCGAAATACCGGGCATTGATTATGATGCCTATATTTCGAGCGGCGGTCCGGGGAGCCCGATTGAAAGTAAAGGCGAAAAATGGGAAAATGATTTCTTTAACCTGCTCGATCAGATTGAAGCTTTTAACCAGAAAAACGAAGACAGCAAAAAATACGCTTTTTTAATCTGCCATTCCTTCCAGTTAGCCTGTAGAAAATACGCGTTGGGCAATGTAACCGAGAGGAGATCGAATGCTTTTGGTATTTTCCCGATTACATTAACCGAAGACGGCGAAAAAGATGAAATTTTTAGCGGCATCACCAATCCTTTCTTTTCGGTTGATAGCCGCGATTGGCAGGTAATTGAACCCGATTTCGAAGCTTTCGAACGAAAAGGCGCCAAACTTTTGGCTATCGAAAAGGAACGTAAACATGTTGATTTAGAAAGGTGCATGATGTCTATCCGTTTTTCAGACGAAATTATCGGCACACAGTTCCATCCCGAGGCCGATCCGGTAGGCATGAAAATGTATTTGTTACAGGAAGAAAAGAAAAAAGCGATTGTTGATATGCACGGCGAACAAAAGTACCTCGATATGCTGAACAGTTTAGACGATCCGGCAAGGATTGTACTTACACATAGTATTATTTTGCCCAACTTTTTGCAGAAAGCAATTGGGAATTTGCAGGAGGTATAATTTTATTTATGGAAATAAAGGAAGATTATAAACTTGAAGATATCGAACTAGAGGATATTGAATACACTATTGCTAAAATAAAGACGTCTTTTAAAATTACATTGCCACCAGTGGCATTTGTAGAAGTTAAAACGTTTGGAGACATCTGTGAAGTTTTTCAAAAGAACATCAAATATCAACACGAAGAAAGCTGTACGGTACAACAAGCATTTTATAAGATCCGCAACGCGATTGTTATTTCACAAAAAATAGACAGGAAAAATATTAGCCCCAGCACTCGTCTAGATGAAATTTTCTCCAGGATTGGGCGTAGAAAGAAAATAAAAAAATTTCAAAAAGAACTAGCTATACCTGTTAATTTTTTAACCATGAAAACATGGCTTTTACTTTCCATTATTGCTGGTTTCCTAATCTCATTGGTAGCTTTTTTCTTTAACTGGAAATTTGCTTTAACAGGAGTTTTGAGCTGTTTGATTTTTAATTGGATCGCAACAAAACTTCAACAGGAAATTGAATTAATTTCAATTGGAAATCTTGCTGAAAAAGTAGCCAGAGAACATTATTTGCAGGCAAGACGAAATCAGGACACTATAAATAAAAAAGAAATCAAAGGTTATTCAATGTAGTTTTATAGCCGACCACGATTTAAAACTGACAGATTTATATCAAGATGCGTTACTTTCTAAGTGTTGACAAAATCAAATTATAAACCTATGATACCTGCACAACGCCAAAAATACAACCAACAGTTTACTACAGAAAAGTATCAGACTTTTTTAACCCAACTTGGTTTAGGTTATCCCGAAATTCCTTTCCGCGTTGCTGAAACCCCGATTTTTGTTCCAAAGGCATTAAAAGAAAAACTGATTGCTGCAGGCGAAGAAATCATAAAACTGATAAAACAGTCCAACTTTAAAGCACTTACACAGAAAGCAATCCCTACGGACTGGAATGTACCCAATGAAAATGAGCAGCCCCATTTTTTAACTTTCGATTTTGGGATCTGTAAAAACAAAGATGGCGAACTCACGCCAATGCTGATCGAAATGCAGGGCTTTCCTTCGTTGTACGGTTTTCAGCACCACCTGGCTAAAACCTTTAAAACAAGTTTTGATATAGACAATTCGGTGAATTATTTTTTAAATGGCTTTAACGAAGAAAAATACGTTGAGCTGCTTAAAGAAGTGATTATAGGCAAACACCAACCCGAAGAAGTTGCCCTGATGGATGTAGATGCGCCAAACCAAAAAACGGCGATTGATTTTTTCGTCACCCAGAAATTATTGGGCATCAAAATTCTGGCTTTGGAAGATATAAAAAAGATAGGCAAACAGTTATTTTACGAAGAAAGTGGCAAACAGATCCAGTTAAAAAGGATTTATAATCGACTGATTTTTGACGAAGTTGCCGATAATACCGAAATTTTTAAAAATAGTTTTGATCCACGCGAAGAGCTCGATATCGAATGGGTAACGCATCCCAACTGGTTCTACCGGATCAGCAAGTATACCATGCCTTTTTTAAAAAGTGAATTTGTACCTGAAACACGTTTTCTGAACGAAATAATAGCCATTCCGCCTGATTTAGAGAACTATGTACTAAAGCCATTGTTTTCTTTTGCAGGTATGGGTGTGATTATTGATGTTACAGAAACAGACATTACCAATATAAAAGATCCCGAAAACTGGATTTTGCAGCGTAAAGTAAACTACGAGCCAGCTATTGAGGCCCTAGATGGTGGTGTAAAGGCCGAAATCAGGATGATGTATTTATGGCCCGATGGTGGTGAACCCCAACTTTGCATTAATCTCGCCAGGTTAAGCAGGGGCAAAATGATCGGTGTACGTTATAATGCCGATTTCGACTGGGTTGGTGGCACAATTGGTTTTATGGAGGAGTGATTCTCTTTTTAACCGCAAAGCGCGCTAAGTGAAGCCGCAAAGGCACGCAAAAATATTTTACTTAACCACAAAGTGCACTGAGAGAAGGCACAGAGGTACGCAGAGAAATAATTTTTCCGTGTTTTCAGTGAATCCGTGGCAGATTTAATTCGCATCCAGCTTTAGCATGAAAGACCCTGAAATAAATTCAGGGTGACGACCACTTAAATTAAAAGGCCATTTAAAACCTAACTAAGAAAAGGTTAAATATCCAACTAAGGCTGTAAAACCTCACTCCGAGCCCTCAGTGTAAAACTCGGTTCTCTCTGTGGTAAAACAAGCATTCTACTTGGCCCCCCTTAGCGAAAAGCTTTGCTTACTTTGCGGTTACATACCCATGCAATATATTTACATTCATCTGAACACCAAAGCACTAAAAGCACTTATATTTGTATTATGGATATTCAAACGATTTTAGTCTTTTTACTTTTTGCGGTAGCATTGGTATATGTTGGCCGTTTGGTTTTTAAATCTTTACAGGTAAAAAAAGATGGATGTGGCGGAAATTGCAAATGTGGCGTAGATTTTTCCGATATTAAGCCCGTAAAAAAATAACGTCCCATTTTTATGATCCATCAGTTTAAGGAATATTTTCAGTCTAAGATAGAATTAACTGATGAACAGTTCGATAGTATTTCAGGGCCGTTAAAGGTCAAGAAATTCGAAAAGAACGAGATCATACAATATAAAGGTGACATTTTGAAATATGGTTTTTTTGTGGGCAAAGGTTTGTTAAGATCTTACTCCATTGATGCCAAAGGCAAAGAACATATTATTCAGTTTGCACCCGAAAACTGGTTTATTTCAGACCGTAACCAGATGCACAACGAACCTTCCGATTTTTTTATCGAAGCCATTGAAGCCACAGAATCCGTTATTGTTCCAGATAATTTTATGAGCGAAGCCGCCCGTAAAGTTCCCTGCTTGCTTGCCTTAAATGTAACCATGCTGCATAACTCCATCCGCTTTATGCAAAAAAGGATCAACATGCTTTTAAGTGCAACAGCCGAAGAACGTTATCTCGATTTTATTAAACTTTATCCCAACCTTACCCTGCGCGTTCCCCAATGGATGATCGCATCTTACCTGGGTATTACTCCCGAATCATTAAGCCGCGTTAGAAAAGAACTCGCAAATAAACATTTTAAGCCTTAATTTTAATTTTGAATGATTGAGTTTTGAATGAATAAATGGTTTCCAACATTCCAAACAATTTAATGAATGAATGATTGAGTTTTGAATGAACGAATGGTTTTCAAACTTTTCAACCTTACAACAATTGAGTGAATTTTAAACAAAGAAATAGCTCTTTCCTTCCCAACAATTTAACAATCAATCAATTCCTTCCCTTCATTACTTACCATACATCAATCCCAAGTCGAAACCTGCGCTGTACTTTTGTGTTGTAAATATTAAACATCTCAAAAAACAAAGGATATGGCAACTACAAAATGGACATTAGATCCAACCCACAGCGAATTACAATTTAAAGTAAAACATTTAATGATTACTACTGTAACCGGTAGTTTAAAATCTTTCTCTGCCGAATTAACATCTGAAGGTGACGAATTCGAAAATGCAGAAATTTCTTTCAAAGGTGATATCGATTCGATTGATACCGGAAATACAGACCGTGACAACCACTTAAAGAGCGGCGATTTCTTTGATGCAGAAAAATTCGCGCACATCGAATTCAAGTCTAGTTCAGTAGAAAAAGACGGCGATGATTATACAGTTAAAGGAGATTTAACCATTAAAGGCGAAACCAAACCTGTAAAATTAACTGCCGAGTTTGGTGGTATTGCTACCGATCCATGGGGAAATACAAAAGCAGGATTTACCTTGAGCGGAAAAATCAACCGTTCTGAATTTGGCCTAACCTGGAATGCCGCTTTAGAAACCGGTGGTGTAATGGTAAGTGAAGAAGTTCGCATTTTAGGCGAATTACAGTTTGTGAAACAGGCATAATTTAGCATAGAGCAAAGTGCACGGAGCTTTGTAAAGTGCTCCCTGCGCTATGCGCCATGCCTTAAAAATTAGAAGGTAATGGAAACAAAACAAATAAAAAACGTACTTAAAGCTCCTGCGCCTCACATGGTTGGCGATGGGTTCAGGGTACATAATTTTTTTCCGAGCGGTTATGAGATTGATATGAGTCCGTTTTTCTTATTGGATTATGGATCAAAAATCGAGTTTTCGGCAAGGAAAAAGCCCCGTGGTGTTGGCGTACACCCTCACCGAGGTTTCGAAACCGTAACCATAGCCTATCATGGTGCAGTTGCGCATCACGATAGTTCGGGAAACAGTGGCATAATTTATCCGGGCGATGTACAATGGATGACAGCGGCCGGTGGTGTACTGCATAAAGAATACCACGAAGAAAACTATAGCTTAACAGGCGGACCTTTTCAAATGGTACAGCTCTGGGTAAATCTTCCGGCAGCGAATAAAATGTGCAGGCCAAAATACCAGGCCATTAAACAGGCCGATATGGCACACTTTAATTTACCTCAAAATGGAGGAAAGATTGAGATCATTGCGGGCAGTTACAAGGATATAAAGGGTAATGCAAGTACTTTCACCCCTATCGAGTTGTATAATGCACGATTGAATAAAGGTGGAGAAGCTGTTTTTAATTTCCCTGAAAACTTTAATACAGGTTTTATGGTGATTGAAGGTTCGATCAGGATTAATGGATCCGAAAATATAACGGCAGATAACTTCATCCATTTCGATAACAAAGGTGAAGAAATTAAGATAGAGGCTTTGGAAAATAGTGTGATCCTGATTTTAAGCGGAGCACCTATTAACGAACCAATTGTGCAATACGGCCCTTTTTTAATGAATACCGAGGCCGAAATCCATCAGGCAATTGAAGATTATAACCAGGGCAGATTTGGTTATTTAGAAGAGTAAAGCAAATTCCGCTAAGTTTTGTCACGTTGAGCTTGTCGAAACGGTTTGTAGAGGTTAAAAAGGTCCTTCTACAGGCTCAGGGTGACAATTCTATCAAAAATCAGTTTACTAACAATATATTTTAGCCGGCATTTTATAAAATCTGCCGGCTTTTTTATGCCTGTTTAAAAATACAGCCATAAAAACAGTATATTAGAACAAACTAACGATCACTCATCCCAGCCGCTTCTTTTTCATCATTCATTCAATCTTCATATTCGTTAGTGATTTTTGGTTATAAATCAGAACAGAAAAATGTCCGGAAAACAAATATTTCAAACTGAGACTAAAAGACGCTGGAATACTTTTACATGGGTAAGCCGTACATTCTTTTTAGTTTTCATTGGCGCAATCATCTGCGTAGTGTACACCTTATCGTCGGTACAGGCTCCCAATTTACCATTTATTGATACGAATTCGCCTTTAACCCAGAAACAGCTGGATAAATTAAAGAAATCGCAGCAGTACAAGGATTTTGCGATTGAAAAATCAAAACTTCAAAAAATAAAAAAAGACCGCGAGCACCGTATCCTTACCCATCGCGGCAATAGTAAACGGATTAATATGGCTTTTTATGTAAGCTGGGCTGAAAGTAAAGAATCATCAATATCGGATTTAAAACGCAATATCAGCCATTTAGATATGGTGGCCACAGAATCTTTCTTCCTAAACGGCGATTCGATAGTTGATAAGGTTGATACAGCAGCATTGAAAGTAATACATGGAGGCAAAAAATCGGCCATTGCTGTGGTTTCCAATTACAATAAAGACCATTGGGATGGTGCAGCAGTAAGGCGTTTGTTAAATGATTTACCTGCGCAGCAAAAGTTGATCTATGATTTGATCGCTGTTACCAAAAAATATGGCTATAGTGGTATCAATATAGATTTTGAAGAGCTTAACCTCGAAAATAGCGACAACTTTAATGCTTTCATGAAAAATCTGTACAATCAGTTCCATGCCGAAAAACTGATTGTTTCACAGGATATTTCACCGGAAAACGACGATTATAAACCCGAAATCCTCCAAAATTATAACGATTATATTGTTTTGATGGCCTATGACCAACATACCGATCAAAGTAATGCCGGTGATATTTCGCACCAGGAATGGGTAGAAGAAAAACTCGACGATATCTGCAGTAAGGTAAATGCCGATAAGGTAATTTTAGCCTTAGCCTGTTATGGTTATGATTGGCCCGACAAAAGCGTTGGGCAACCGATTACTTACGAACAGGCCATGACCAAGGCTGTTAATTATAAAAGTAAAATCAACTACAACCCTGCTTCTGCCAATTTAAATTATAGTTATAAAGATGGTAGTGGTATCAAACACGAAGTATATTTTACCGATGCAGCAACCTATTTTAACCTCATCCGTAAAGCTGATGATTGGGATATTGCGGGTATTGCCCTGTGGCGTTTAGGCTCTGAGGATAAACGTTTATGGTCTTTCATTTCAAATGATCTTAGCCTGGATACCTTAAAGAAAAAACCTTTCGATCTGCGTAAAATATCTTCGCTCAACATGGGTGGCATTTCTTATATCGGAGATGGTGAAATACTGGATCTGATTTCTACGCCCACCCCAGGTAGTGTAAAATTCACCCTGAACAAGGATGATTTTTCAATAGCTGATCAAAAATACATCAGGTTACCGGAACAATATGTAATTAAAAGATTTGGGGAGGCGGATAAAAAAATAGCCCTGACCTTTGATGATGGACCCGACCCTGTTTATACACCACAGGTGCTGAACATTTTAAAACAGGAGAAAGTACCAGGCTGTTTTTTTGTAGTGGGTATTATGGCCGAGCAGAATATGGAACTGTTAAGGCAGGAATATAATGATGGTTACGAAATCGGGAACCATACATTTTTCCACCCTGATATGTCGGCCATCGGACCAAGACGTGTACAGTTTGAGCTGAATGCCACCCGCCGTTTAATCGAAGCAGTTACCGGCCACAGTACCATTTTATTCCGCGCGCCATTTAATGCAGATGCCGAACCACAGAATATTTCCGAAATTTTGCCAGTTGCACAGAGCCGTAAAGAAAATTATATCAACATCGGTGAATATATCGATCCTGAAGATTGGGAGCCAGGAAAAACTGCCGATCAGATTTTTAATGAGGTGGTAAAACAACAGGATAACGGAAATATCCTTTTACTGCACGATGCAGGTGGTAACCGCGAAGCTACTGTTGCCGCTTTACCAAGGATTATCAAATTCTTTAAAGCCAAAGGTTATACTTTTACCACTGTTGGCGATTTAATGGGCAAAAAAAGGTCAGAATTGATGCCAGCGGTTAAATCAACTGCCAATAGCGGTTTCTCAGGTTCAGGGGATTATTTTTTCATTAATTTCTTCTACTACGGAAACATGATTTTGAACATCATATTCTCTGTAGCCATTGTACTGGCCATTTTAAGAACCATTTTTATTGCTTATCTGGCCATCAGACAGCGCAAGAGAGCAAAACGCAATGTGGGTAAATTAATTGCGCAGCCTTCTGAAAAAGTGAGCATCATTATCCCAGCTTATAATGAAGAAATTACGGCTGTGCATACCATTAACAGTCTTTTAAAAACCACTTATCCTAATTTCGAACTGATTTTTGTAGATGATGGTTCAAAAGATAAAACCTTCGAAATCATCAACGAACATTTTGGCAACCATCCGCAGGTAAAGGTTTTCAGGAAAGAAAATGGCGGTAAAGCGTCAGCTTTAAATTATGGAATTGCTAAAGCCAGTGCTGAATTTGTGATCTGTATAGATGCCGATACCCAATTGAAAGATGATGCAGTTACCGAATTGATGCGTTATTTCTACAGCGAAAAAATCGCAGCAGTAGCCGGAACGGTAAAAGTTGGTAATACCAACAACATCATCACCAAATGGCAATCCATTGAGTACATCACTGCCCAAAATATGGACAGACGCGCTTTCGACCTTTTAAATACCATTACCGTTGTTCCGGGTGCAATAGGTGCATTCAGGAAAAATGTAATTCTCGAAGTTGGCGGATTTACTGTTGATACGCTTGCCGAAGACTGCGATTTAACCATGCGTATTTTAAAAGCAGGTTATAAAGTTAAAAACTGTGATAGCGCCATTGCCTATACCGAAGCGCCTGAAACAGTAAATATGTTACTGAAACAACGTTTCCGCTGGAGTTTTGGTGTAATGCAGAGCTTTTGGAAAAACAGAAAAACCTTGCTTAACAAGAAATACGGCTATTTTGGAATGGTGGGAATGCCGAATATCCTGATCTATCAGATTATTTTACCACTATTTTCTCCACTGGCCGATCTTTTCATGCTGATTTCTTTAATCAGTGGCTTATTTTCGTTAAGTGCCATCAATAATTTAACCTTAACCGGTTTTTCAGGAATTTTAAGTCTGCATAACGGTTTTGGGCAGGTGCTGTTTTATTACATCATCTTTATTGTAGTGGATATGTTTTTCGCAGCAATTGCCTTCCGCATGGAAAATGAGAAATATAAAAACCTGCTTTACATTTTCCCTCAGCGCTTTTTCTGGAGACAGTTGATGTATGTAGTGTTATTCCGTTCTTTCCGCAAAGCGATAAAAGGCGAGCTGGAAACATGGGGTACCTTAAAAAGAACAGGTAACGTAAAAGAGCAAACCGCTTAAAAAAATCAAGCTGACTTCCGAAGTCTCAGGGCCTGAGCCCAGGCAAACTTCGGAAGTCTACAAGTAAGGAGAGGTTGTATTATAAACTAGGTTTACCTTATAAATTTGTCACGTTGAGCTTGTCGAAACGCTATAAACGTTCTGAAGAAGATCCTTCGACAAGCTCAGGATGACAATTCTAAAAAACATAAACAATTAATAATTAAGTCATTTAAAAAATAATTATTATTGTTAATGGAAAATTCTAACCAAAGCACATTTTCATTTAAAAAGGTATTGTTAATCGCCTTCATTGCTGGAACTTTAGATGGTTTAGCAGCGGTAATATTCCTGGCAAAAATGAATTTTACCGGTGTATTCCAATATATCGCCAGTGCCATTTTAGGGAAAGAAGCTTTTTCCGGAGGAATAAAAACAGCGCTCATAGGTTTAGTTTTGCACTACATTATCACCTTTAGCTTTACCTTATTTTACATGTTTACAGACTCAAAAATAGCCTTGCTTAAACAGCATTTTATATTATCTGGAATTATTTATGGGCTGCTTGTTTGGACGGTTATGAACTTAATAATTGTTCCGCTCACCAAAATACCACAAGCACCCTTTCACGCCGAAAAGGTTATTTTAAATGCCGTAATCCTGATTTTCTGTATTGGTTTACCGATTTCTTATTTAACGGCCAGAAAAAATTAATTAACGCTTTTCGATTAAACAAACGGCATAAGCCACAACGCCTTCTTCCCTGCCGATAAAGCCCATCTGTTCGTTCGTTGTTGCCTTGATCGAAATATCTTCTGTAGAAATACCAATTGCATCAGCAATATGCTGTTGCATGGCAGGGATATGTGGATTAATTTTAGGTGCTTCCAGGCAGAGCATGGCATCGATATTTCCTACCTGCCAACCTTTTTCAGTCAATAATTTAACCGTTTCTTTCAATAAAATAAGGCTGCTGATGCCTTTCCAACGGTCGTCCGTATTTTTAAAGTGGAAACCGATATCCCGTAAATTCGCGGCACCTAAAAGGGCATCGCAAATGGCATGTAGAAGAACATCGGCATCAGAATGTCCATAAGCACCTTTATGATGATCCAATGTAACACCGCCAACAACAAATGGATGCTGATCTTTTAACTGATGAACGTCGAAGCCGAAGCCTACTCTAATTTTCATGGAAATTTTGATTAATTGTTTAACACGCTAATCAGTTAATGCAACTTAAGAGCTGAATTATTTTTTAACGATCTTTTTTTCGCCAAAGTTAAACAATAGACCAAAACGTAAGGTATTTGCAAGTGGACTAGTTTGCGCATTTGCAATTAAATACGAGAAATCGATATTAAAAACGTTGTATTTTAAGCCCAGTCCCAATGTAAAGTAGCGACTATCACCCTTCATCGGGCTTTGGTAATTATAACCTGCCCTTACGGCAAACTGCTGATTATACCAGTATTCCAAACCTGTTGAAATGCCAACTTCTTTCAGTTCTTCTTTAAAACCTCCTGGGGCATCACTAAACGAGCCAAAAATTCCGGCAGGTACCGAACGGTTAGGATCTTTACCGCTTACAATGTTATTGTTCGAATCGTATATAGGTTGGGTTGGCACCAAAAGTTTATTAAAATCAAGTGCAAAGGTGATGGTACTAAAATCATCTACGGTAATGGTAGAGGCGCCACCGAGCTTAAAATTGGTAGGCAGGAAGAAATTCTGTCCACCATCCGAATAGCTCATTTTCGTTCCGATGTTCGAGATATTCGCACCTGCAGAAAGAACAGCCTGTTTGCCAAAAAGTGTTGTAGATGTTTTATATAACCCCGAAACATCAACAGCTACCGCGTTTCCGCTATGTACCTGTCCGGATGAAGAAAATTGCCCCGAAACCAAATTGGAATTAATGTACCTTAAAGAGGTACCCAAAGAAAATTCTTCGCCAAAATTACGGGCAAAAGAAACATCAAAGGCCAGCTCGTTTGGATTTGAAATACCAAGATCCTGTTGATTGATATCCGTTAACTGGATAGAGCCCAGAGAAAAATACCTTAACGACGCGCCAATGGTATTACGGTCGTCGAGTTTATAAAAGCCACTTAAATAAGCAAGATTAATATCCGGCACTAAATTCTTCAGCCATGGGCTGTAAGAAACGGAAAATCCATAGGGTTTATCTAAAAAGGCAAGTTTCGAAGCATTTATACTGGCCGAATTTACATCTCCGGCAACGGCCACGCCGGCATCGCCCATTGCTCCGGCACGGGCATCGGGTGTAATGAGCAGAAACGGAACTGCCGTTATAATATTATTCGACTCGCTACCGTTTGTCTGGGTATTGCCTATGGTTACCTGGGCATTTGTTTTACCAAATACCAAGGCCATTGAGAGTGCAGAAAAAGCAAGTTTACTAATGTACTTGAAATTCATCCTTTAAAGGTACGTAATTTTAGATTTCGGTATTAAGCAATAAATCAGAATATATACTGTAACGCAAAACCAAAACTTATATTTCACCAAATTACGAATTCTATGATTATTTACTAATTAAACCTACTATTTTTACACGGGGGTGTGACAAGCAAAATTACAATTAACTGTAATACAATACATTAAATATTTTTATAGATGATTTTATATTCAATTAAGTATTTCTATTATCCAGATCTAAAGTTTCTAACCGTCGATTTATGAAGATCAGATTTGGTTTTAAACTGTTTGGAAGACTAAAAATTTATGGATGAACACTAATTTTAACGTCAACTTCCAAGAGATTATGCTATTTCGCACAGATAATTCGATTCAGCAAGTGTTTACTAGACAGAAAACCGACTGTAAAGTTAATTTTCCCTATATTTATAGTAACCAAAAATTATACTCAACAATAACGACATGAGATTTTATTTAGCTTATTTATAATTATTTAGCTCAAATTTCGTTTAAAATACAAACAGACACAATACGCCATAAAATAATACGTTATGGCTTAAAAATATAATCAGCATTTTATTGTTACATAATTTATATAATCATTTAAAATTTGTTTAATTTTATCGTCTGAATGCCTATAGGTCGATATTCCCAACGTATTATATGAAAAAACTATTACTATATTCTTTTACCTGTTTATCATTGGCAGCCCTGCTTTCGAGTTGTAGCTCAAAAGGAGGAAACAGTTCAAGCAAAACAGGTATTCCTTATGCAGATAGGAAAAGTAAAAACAACCAATCTGGTGCTTTTGCTGTGGCCACTCAGTACAAAAGAGCGCCAGGGCCAGGTTTGATCCCAATTGAAGGCGGGGTTCTGGTTGTAGGTGGCAGTGCCATCGAGGTACCTGGTGTTGAGCCGAACATCTACAATTATAAAAGACAGGTTACTGTACCTTCTTTTTATATGGATGAAACCGAAGTATCGAATACCGATTGGTTGGAATATTTGCACTGGATCAGGTATAACTTTCCTGAAGACCGCGAATATTATTACAATGAACTTCCCGACACTTTGGTATGGCGCCGTGCCCTATCTTATAACGAACCTTACGTAGATAACTATCTTCGCCACCCGGCCTACCGCGATTATCCGGTTGTTGGTGTTTCATGGGAACAGGCTTCACGTTATTGCGAGTGGAGAACTTCAAGAGCCAACGAATTTATTTTGCGCGAAAAAGGTATCTTAACCGATTACAAAACTTTGGCAGGTAACGGAAAAGCGAACAACAACAATGCAACAGCTTCTGCTGCTCCCAAACCAGACAAACCTTTTAATACCGATACGTATTTAAATGGCCAGTACAATGATATAGGTAAAAATGCACCTATTGATTACAACACCAAATCAGGCGCAGCCACAACTACTGCCGGAACAACAACGGCTACCACAGGCAAAAATGGCCAGCCTAGAAGAAATGCAACTTTAGAAGATGGCGTAATTATGCAGCCTTACCGTTTACCAACAGAAGCTGAGTGGGAATATGCAGCTTTAGGTTTAATCGGTAATACTGAATACGAGAACATTAATCAAAATAAAATTTATCCATGGAATGGTTTGGGTGTGAGTTCGGCTAAGAAAAAAACCAGAGGTATGATCCAGGCCAACTTTAAACGTGCGCCGGGTGATTACATGGGTGTTGGTGGTTCATTAAACGATAAAGGAGATTTAACTGTACCGGTAATCCAGTACACACCAAACGATTTCGGATTGTACAACATGGCCGGAAACGTTAACGAATGGGTAAACGATGTATACAGAACAGGAACATTTACCGATGCTGATGCGTTTAACCCATATCGCGGTAACTATTTCACCAATAAAAAATTAGAAGATTCGCAGAACGGAAAAATCGCACTTGATAAATACGGCAACCCGATTAAGGAAAATGCATATTCAGGAAGAAAACAAACCTGGGCAGAGAAACAGGCACAGGCAAAACGTGCTGATTCGATTTCCAAATCGACTGATCCTCAAGCTACAACAGCAACAGCAACAGCTGCTACAAGCTACCAGGCGGATCAAAGAGGTTACCGCGATAACCAGAAGCTTTTACTTAATGAGGAAGGTGTAACCTTGGTAAACGATAAATCGAGGGTTTATAAAGGTGGTTCGTGGAATGATATGGCTTACTGGTTAAACCCTGCAACACGCCGCTTTATGCAACAGGATGAATCATCGGCAGAAGTTGGTTTCCGTTGCGCCATGACGATGCTTGGTGCTCCTGAAATTAGTACTGCAGGAAAAAGAAGTTTTAAAAACCCACCTCAAAAACCTTACAGGGTTAGCAGAGGTAAATAAATTAAAAAGTCCCGATAACCTCGGGACTTTTTTTATGCTTTATATTTTGTTATTAGTTTAAGGCGATCTTCATGCTAAAAAGACCCTGAAATAAATTCAGGGTGACGACCCGATACCAAACTCTTTGATTATAAAAAAAACTTACTTAAACTGAACCAGGATCTGGTTTTTCTCTACCTTATCTCCCTGTTTAACCAATATCTTTTTAACTATACCATCGGTTGATGATTTTATGATATTCTCCATCTTCATTGCTTCAAGGATAAGTAGGTTATCTCCTTTTTTCACTTCAGCATTTTCTTCAACCAGCACTTTTAATACCAGGCCAGGCATTGGTGCCTTAATTTCAGAAACTTTATTGGAAGTCAAATTATCAAGTCCGAGTTGCTTTAATAAAGCATCAAACTGATCTTCTACGCTGATATGATAGATATTTCCATTAACCTTTATTTTGCAGGTTTTATCCTGCCTGTTGAGCGCTATAAGTTCTGTATTGAAAGACTTGTTCTGATATAAAACATGCGTACTATCCTTGCCAATTTTGCTCAGATCAACCTGAATGGGATCTCCGTTTACCAAAAGGACTGAATCTTTATCTTCTACTTCGAATAAAAACTGACCGTTTACTTTTACTTTATGCATGGCTTATTGGGTTAAAGCATATTGAACCAGGTTTGTGCCCATTTTAAGTGCCTTTGTGCGCGTTTCCTGCGTATCTTCAGGATAAGTACCAAAGTCTTCCCAGCCGTTGCCTAAATCGCACTCATAAGTATAATAACAAACCACTCTGCCTTTATAAATCAGGGCAAATCCCTGCGGACGTTTATTATCATGCTCATGGATTTTTGGCAAACCATTGGGGAATTTAAATTTCTGGTTGTATATCGCGTGATCTGCAGGTAATTCTACAAAATTCAATTCAGGGAATACTTTTTTCATCTGTGGCCTGATAAATTTATCCAAACCATAGTTATCATCGATATGTAGAAAACCACCACCTGTAAGGTATTGCCTTAGATTTTTAACTTCCTGATCGCTAAATACCACATTTCCATGCCCCGTCATATAAATAAAAGGATAATTGAAAATTTCTTTTGATCCTACTTCAACAATGCTTTCTTCGGGATAAAAATTAGTTTTAAGATTGGTATTACAATAGGAAATTAAATTGGGCAGTGCAGTACGGTCTGCGTACCAATCGCCACCGCCGCTGTATTTTAATTTGGCCATCCGGTAAGTTGGTGGAATGAAAGCAAAAAGCAGGAAGACCAAAGCAGAAAGACCAAAGCAAAAAGCCGAGAGCCTTGCAATTTTTGAAAACTGGAAACTGGAACTTGAAAACTTCAAACTTACTATCGGTTAAGGTAATTGATTTCAAAACAAACAGCTAACGCAGCGGTTTCGGTGCGTAACCTGTTATCACCTAAAGTTAGTGCTTTAAAGCCTTTGTTCAAAGCCAAATTCACTTCTTCGGGTGTGAAATCTCCTTCGGGACCAATAAGTATGAGATATTTTTGATGCGGAGCCACCAATTTCGATATATATTGCTTTTCACCGTTATCGATACAATGGGCAATCAGCTGTTCTCCATCAAACGGTTCTTTTAAAAAGTCGTTAAAAGAAATGGCATCGTTCAATTTCGGATGGTAAGCTTTGATGGATTGTTTTACAGCAGAAGTAATTACTTTGTTCAGGCGATCTTCTTTAACTATCCTACGCTCTGAGCGATCGGTAATAATGGGAGTAATTTCATCTATACCGAGTTCGGTAGCTTTCTCTAAAAACCATTCGATACGGTCGATATTTTTAGTTGGTGCAACAGCGATATGCAGGTAATGGTTCCGTTTATGAAATTCCTTTTCTACATTTAATATATTTAATGAAACCTTTTTAGGATTATCGGAAGTAATTTCTGCAGTATAAAAACCGCCATTTCCATCAACCAGATTTACAACTGAACCTACAGTAAGACGTAATACCCTTACACAATGTTTACTCTCTTCTTCGTTAAGGGTGTAGGTATTTTGGGTGATATCTGGCGTATAAAAAATATGCATCGTTGAAATTAGTGATTATCAACCATATCTTCTTTATTAATTACCAGTTCTAACTTGATGGTTTCGATATTCTGTTCAGTTTTTTTAAGAATGGTAAACAGATACCCGTACGATTCGTTGCTTTCGCCAACTTCGGGGATACGCTCAAAAATGTGCGAAACCAAACCGCCAACGGTATCAAAATCTTCATCTTCCGGTAAATCGTGCGGTAAATGTTCATTTACATCATAAACCGTTGCAAATGCATTTACGATAAATTCATTATCCGAAACTTTTTCAACCAGCGGTTTTTCTTCATCATATTCATCCTGGATTTCGCCAACCAGTTCTTCAACAATATCTTCTAAAGTAACCATACCGGCCGTACCGCCAAACTCGTCCAAAACAATGGCAATCTGAATGCGGTTACTTTGCAGTTCGCTCATCAGATCATTGATTTTTTTAGTTTCCGTTACGAAATAAGGCTTGCGGATAATATCATTAACTGTCCAGGTTTGGTTACCCGCTGCTACCAATGGCAGGATATCTTTTGCGTGGATAATACCCACAATTTTATCCATTACATCATCGTAAACAGGTAAACGGGAATAACCTTCTTTAATAATGGTATCTATTACTTCCTCTTTAGGAGAAGTTAATTCGATGCCCGAGATTTTGGTTCTCGGTACCATAATATTTTTTACTACACGTTCGTTAAAATCGAACACATTTTTGATCAGCTCATGCTCATTATTGTCGAGCGCACCGCTTTCTTTACCCTGATCAAGCAGATACTGTAATTCTTCGGTACTGTGGATAGATTCGTGCCCTGCAGAGGTATCGATACCGAAAGGTTTTAAGATAATTGAAGCAAGACTATTGAGTGTCCAGATGAATGGGCGGAAAACCACATAAAACAACTGTAGCGGAACAGAAACAAACAGTGTTGTTGCTACTGGTCTTTGTATGGCGAATGATTTTGGTGCCAATTCGCCAAACACAATGTGCATGATGGTGATTAAAGAGAAAGCCACAATGGTTGATGCGGTGTGGATACTTGCATCGCTAAGGCCCCAATTTAAACTATCGAAAAGATTTTTAAAGATAGTATGCATAACGCCTTCACCAACCCAACCTAGGCCAAGTGATGCAAGCGTTATACCTAATTGCGTCGCCGCTAAATAACCGTCGAGATTATGGATAATGGTTTTGGCCATTTTGCCTACCCTACTGCCCGATTTTGCTTTAATTTCTATTTGTGATGCGCGGACTTTTACGATGGCAAACTCTGCTGCCACAAAAAAACCATTTAATAGCACCAAAAATAGTGCGAAGAACAAGCGCCAGCCAACCGATCCAGTATCTGGTTCCTGTAAGGCTACCAATATTGTACTTAACTCCGAATTTAAAAACAAACAGACCGTGGGTAAATCCATTAAGCTAATTCTCTAAATGTTGTGTTATAAAGTTCTATACTTTCTTTAATTACTTTGTGCGCGTAACGAACACCAAGTAAATGTTCGATGGTTACATTTTTATCCTCTAATGCTTTATAATCCTGAAAGAAACGAACAATTTCTTTCATTTGGTGCGGAGGTAATTCATCTAAATCGTTGATGTAGTTTACCGACATATCATGCGCGGCAACAGCAATAATTTTATCATCCTGTTCTCCGTTATCAACCATGTGCATTACACCTACAACTTTCGCTTCGATCAATGTCATCGGATATACATCCACTGAACAAAGTACTAAAATATCTAATGGATCTTTATCATCGCAATAAGTTTGCGGAATAAAACCATAGTTTGCCGGGTACATTACTGATGAAAAAAGAACCCTATCCAATTTAATCAGACCTGATTCTTTATCTATTTCGTATTTTGCTTTTGAACCTTTAGGAATTTCAATAATTGCGTTAACAATTTCCGGAACGTTTTTTCCAGGGGATACGCTATGCCACGCGTGGGTTTCGTCTTTTGCCATTTTTAATTTAAATCTGTTTTATCCTCTTCAGGACCACTCACTACTTTTCTTTTTACAAAGGTAATTAATAATGGTATAGTTGTAATAAGGATAAAGCCAATAATAATATATAATAAATAATCGGTAATTTCTTTTTCGAACCTTTTGCCTAAAAAATAGCCCAGTAAGGTTAGGGAACAGATCCAAAGTACGCCCCCTACAATATTGTACAGTGCGAACTTTTTAAAATCGAGTTTTACAACACCAGCAAAAATCGGTGCAAAAGTTCTCACAATCGGCACAAACCTTCCCATAATCAGTGCAAAAGCACCTTGTTTGTTGTAATAATCTTCGGCGGCCTTTAAATAACGTTTCTTAAAAAAGAAACTGTCTTTTCTGGTGTACAATACCGGCCCTGTTTTTCGACCAAACCAATATCCGGTAAAATTACCTGAAACTGCCGCAATACAAAGACCCGCTAAAAGGACTGCAATGTTTACATCCAATTTGCCGGTTGCAACAAACATTCCGGCTAAAAACAGCAGATAATCGCCAGGAAGAAAAAAACCAAAAAAGAGGCCTGTCTCTGCATAGATTACGAACATAACGAGATAGAAACCGCCCTCCCTCAATAATTTTTCGGGGTCAAGTAGTTGATGCAGGTTATTCCAAAAATCGTGCATATTCAATTATTCGTAAAACTACAAATAATTATTAAACAACAGCATACCTATATCAGGTTTAAAATAACTGCAGGATAAATACCTAAAATTAGTGTAATTACTACTGATACCAGCAACACAATTTTGTATTGTGCAGGAGTAGAAAGCTCTGTTTCTGCGCCATCTTTAAACCACATGGCCACAATTACCTTAAAGTAGTAGTAGAAACCAACCAGGGCATTTAAAATGGCAAAGCCAACCAGTAACGACTTATACTCGGTCATTACATTCAGGAACATCAGGTATTTCCCGATGAAACCAGCAGTTAAAGGAATACCAGCTAACGAAAGCATGGCAACAGTTAAAGATAATGCCACCAAAGGATTTTTCTTACCCAAACCATTAAAGCTTTCGAAGCTATCGCTGCCAGTTTTTTGTTTAACCAGAATCAATACCGCAAAGGCAATAATAGATGCAAAAGTATAAGCCGCTGCATAAACTAATACATTACTTTCCGAGTTTTTAGTCAGTACGATCAGCGAAAATAACAGGTAACCTGCATGCGAGATACTGGAGTATGCCAACATGCGTTTAAAATTCTTTTGAAACAGGGCAGTTACGTTTCCGATAAATAAGGTTAAACAAACAATAACCGTTAAAGGAACAACCCAGAAATCGTGAAGTGGCGCAAAGGCCCCGGCAAACAGCCTTAAAAAAGCAGCAAAACCAGCCGTTTTAACCACAGTACTCATAAAAGTAGTGATCAAAGATGGAGAACCTTCGTACACATCTGGTGTCCAGAAATGGAAAGGAGCGGCACCTACTTTAAAACAAAGGCCAATCATCATCAGGATTACTCCAGGATAAAATATCGGCGAAACTGAATTGGTATTGTTAACCAGGTAAGCCTGGATCTTATCTAAATCGAATGAACCTGTAGCACCGTAAATCAGGGTAATACCAAATAATAGAAAGCCTGTTGAGAAAGCACCCATCAGGAAATATTTTAACGAAGCTTCATTTGAGGCAAAATCCTTTTTGCGGATACCGGCAAGGATATATAAACTTACCGACATGATCTCTAAGCCTACAAACAGCATGGCCATGTTTTTATACGATACCATCATAATCATCCCGGCAAGTGCGAAAAGGATCAGGGTATAATATTCGGCTATGTTATCGCTTTTAGCGTGAAAATAATTTTGTGTTAATAAAAAGATCAAAAGTGTACCCACAATACAAACGCCAGAAAATGCGAGGGCAAAGTTATCGGTCTGCATCATTCCGAAGTGAACAACATTGCCATTCCATGAGTAGAAAGTAAATCCTAATGCAGTAAGTAAGCCAACAACGGTAAGTGGTAGTAATGCTTTATTTGCCTTAAACAAACCTGCATAAAGCACTATAAAAGCTGTTATACTAATGGTTATAATAATATTCATTGCTTAATTTACTGTGTTTAATTTTTGATTTACCTGTTCTAATAAGTGTTGTACAGATGCCTCTGTTAAGTGCAAAACCGGTTTCGGGTAAACACCCAAAACAATAATTAATGCACAAATGGTATAAAGAACCAATTTTTCGGTTCCTTTAATGTCGGTGAAAGTGATGGTTAAACTGTTGGTTTGGCCAAGCATTACATTCTGGTACATGCGTAACATGTAAACCGCTCCGAAAATGATGGTTAAACCTGCAATGGCAGCTGCCCAGATACCGTAGTTATAAACGCCCATCAGCAATAAAAATTCACCGATAAATCCGTTTGTTCCGGGTAAAGCTACTGTTCCTAAAACAATAATCAGGAAAGTAATGGCCAATTGAGGCGCAACTTTTGCAATTCCACCAAGCTCTTCAATCTTATTTGTTTTTACCCTGTTAAAGATAATATCAAGCACAAAGAATAAACCTACTACGTTAATACCGTGACTCAACATCTGTACCATTGCACCCTGCATACCCTGTTGGTTAAATGCAAATATACCTGCAGCGATTAATCCTACGTGAGCGATAGATGAATAAGCCACCAAACGTTTTGCATCTTTTTGTGTAAAAGCAATCAGCGAGGCATAAACAATACCGATAATGGATAATACAATGGCTACTTGCCCCCAATCGCGAACACCAAATGGAACAATCGGCAATAACCATCTGATTACTCCGTAAATACCCATTTTTAGCATAATACCTGATAACAGCATGGTTCCCTGTGTAGGAGCGGCCGTATAAGTATCGGGTTGCCAGGTGTGGAAAGGAAAAACAGGCATCTTAATGGCAAAAGCGATAAAGAAAGCCCAAAAAATCCATCCCTGCTGTGTACTATCTAAATTTAAAGCATAAAATGCCTGGATATCGAAATTATGTGCAGGGTTTTGAAGGTACAGGTAAATAATACCCATCAACATAAATAAAGAACCTGCAATGGTATACACAAAAAACTTCATGTTAATGCGGATACGGTCTTTTCCTCCCCAAATGGCACAGATAAAATAAATCGGTATTAATGCAGCTTCCCATCCGATGTAGAATAAGAAAGCATCCAACGCGGTAAATACCAATAATAAACCGGTTTGCATAAATAAAATCAGTGCATAAAATGCAGCCGGATTTTTATACTCGTGGTTGTAGCTCGATAAAATGATAATCGGCACCAATAAATTGGTAAGCAATACCACCAATAAGCTAATACCATCGATACCCGCATGGAAATTGATGCCTAAATCAGCAATCCATGGCAGGTTAACCTCAAATTGGGTACTTGCATTTGGAATGAAATTACAGGCGATAACCAAAGCCAGCACTAAAGAAGCTACCGAAAACACGGTAGAAACAATTTTAGCCGACTTACCAGCAAATGCAGTAATAATTGCACCTACAAGCGGTAAAAATATAAGTAGTAAAAGTTGTTCCATTATTTAATTTTGAACCCTTTTTATATGTATAAAAATGTATATAATAGCAATGCGACGATACCGAATACCATCATAAATATATAGAAACCTACGTTTCCACTCTGTAACAAACGGATACCCTTACTGGCTTCGTTTGTACTCCAGCCCAATCCGTTCACAATTCCATCGATGAATTTGTTATCGATAATCCTGTAGAAGAATTTCGATAATGCATCCAAAGGTTTAGTGATGATGAAATCGTAAATTTCATCCAGATAAAATTTATTGTACGATAATTTTGCCAATGGCGAACGTGGTGCTTCATCAGCAACAGGAACGCGGGCTCCTTTTACATATCTGGCATAGGCATATAATAAAGCAATTACGGCAGCTGCTACCGAAACACCCATCAATGAATATTCAGTTGAGTGACTTAGCTCCAGTTCTTGCTTTTGCGAAACGCCTGCGCCAGCTAACCAGTGTGCCAACCACTCGTTTCCACCAAAAACATGGGGAAAATTAATTGCTCCACCGAATGCAGCTAGAATAGCCAAAATGATTAGAGGCAGGGTCATTGCTGTTGGAGACTCGTGAATATGGCTTTCTTCGTGATGCGTTCCACGGTATTTTCCGGAGAAAGTTAAGAACATCATCCTGAACATATAAAATGCGGTTAAGAATGCAGTTAACACCCCAACAGCCCAAAGAATAGGACTCGCTTGGAAAGCGTGTGCCAAAATTTCATCTTTAGAGAAGAAACCCGAGAACGGTGGTAAACCTGCTATGGCAATAGTACCGATTAACATGGTCAAAAAAGTAATTGGAAGTTTTTTTCTTAATCCACCCATGTGGCGCATATCCTGTTCGTGGTGCATGGCATGGATAACCGAACCAGCGCCCAAAAACAATAATGCTTTAAAGAATGCGTGTGTTAATACGTGGAAAAATGAACCTGTATAAGCGCCAACGCCCAAGCCTAAAAACATATAGCCCAATTGCGATACGGTTGAATAAGCCAATACTTTTTTAATGTCGGTTTGTGTTAAGGCAATAATTGCAGCGATTAAAGCCGTTGCTGCACCAACAATAGCAATGATGTGCTGGGTAAGTGGTGCAAGATCGAACAATACGCTCGAACGGGCAATCATATAAATACCAGCGGTTACCATGGTTGCAGCGTGGATCAATGCTGAAACAGGCGTTGGTCCGGCCATTGCATCAGGTAGCCAGGTAAACAATGGCAACTGGGCCGATTTACCGCAGGCACCGATAAACAACAAAATGGTGATTAAAACCAAAGTATCTGTATTTCCAGTAGCTGCAATAGGGAAAACTTTAGAGAATTCAACACTTCCAAAAGTATTGAAGATTAAAAACACACCTAATAAAAAGCCCAAATCACCGATACGGTTCATTACAAAAGCTTTTTTGGCTGCCGATGCGTAAGCGCTGTTGGTAAACCAGAAACCGATCAATAAGTATGAGCATAAACCTACACCTTCCCAGCCGATAAACATAACGATGTAGTTTGAACCCAGCACCAATAAAAGCATAAAGAATACAAACAGGTTTAAGTAAGCGAAAAACTTACCAAAGCCGGCATCGTCGTGCATGTAACTGGTAGAATATAAGTGGATCAGAAAACCGATTCCGGTAATGATCAGCAGCATGATCGAACTTAAAGGATCAACCAGAAAAGATAATGGGATATGCAATGCACCTGCACTGATCCAATCAAATAAAAATACTTCGTGAGATTTTTGTGTTCCGCCTTGTAAACTAAAGAAAATAACTACGCTGATGATAAAGGATGCCAGGATAACCCCGCTTCCGATAATACCAACAAGTCCTTTAGATAGAGAGTTTCTGCCCAGTCCATTAATTACAAACCCCAAAAGAGGAAGTAAAGGAACCAACCAAATCAATTGTTCTATTGTCATTCTTATTATATATTTACCACTTAAGGCGATTTAAAACATTAATATCTATCGATTTCGTATTGCGGTAAACCATTACGATAATGGCCAGCCCTACTGCAACCTCTGCAGCTGCCAAAGCCATAATGAAGAATACGAAAACCTGTCCGGATGGGTCGTTGCTATGAACCGAAAAAGCAGTTAAAAGTAAGTTAACGGCATTAAGCATCAGCTCAACCGACATAAAGATTACGATGGCATTTCTGCGGGTAAGTACACCGATTACGCCAATAGAAAAAATAATGGCGCTTAAATAGATGTAGTGGTTTAGCGGAACGCCCTGAAGTTGTGATGTTAAATTTTCCATTATGCTTCTACCTCATCTCTTTTAGATAATAAAACGGCTCCAACCATTGCTGCCAACAGTAATAGAGATGATAATTCGAACGGTAATAAGAAGGGGCCAAAAAGCTCTTTACCTAAATTTTCTACCAATCCCAAACCCTGGTTTTTCAAAATCAACGGACTGTTAATGCTTGCCGATTTTAAAGAACCGATTAAGGTTACCACCAAACATCCACCTGCAATTACACCAACAATTTTGATCAGCGGCGATTTACTTGGCTCGGTATCTTTGTTCAGGTTAAGCAACATCAGTACGAAAAGAAAAAGTACCATAATTGCCCCCATATAAACAATAAAGTTTACCACCGCCAAAAACTGTGCATTTAACAGCACATAATGAACAGTGAAGGTGAAAAAGGTAAGGATTAAGTACAATACACTGTGGATCGGATTTTTTGCAAAAATCACCATCAGTGAAAAGATGATACTTAATGTGGCTACGAAATAGAATACTTGTGTACTCATTAATTTGTTATTTGTTTTATTTGTTTTCGTCACCTTGAATTTATTTCAGGGTCTTGCTTAAAAGATGCTGATCCCGAAACTTCGGGACAGCATGACGATTCTATATACTATTTTTTCATTTCCAATGGAGCCTCTACCAACTTGTCTTTACCATAAATAAAATCCTTACGTAAATAATCGGCAGGTACAATTGGTCCATCAAGGTAAATTGCCTCTTTAGGGCAGGCTTCTTCACATAATCCACAGAAAATGCAACGCAACATGTTGATTTCGTATGTTGCTGCGTATTTTTCCTCTCGATATAAATGTTTTTCTTCAGGCTTACGCTCTGCAGCGATCATGGTAATGGCCTCCGCCGGACAAGATAAAGCACATAAACCGCATGCGGTACAACGTTCTTTACCGTTTTCGTCGCGTTTAAGCGAGTGCATTCCCCTAAAGTTGGTCGAGAATTCGCGTTCTACTTCAGGATATCTTACGGTAGCCTCTTTTTTAAATAAGTGACTGATGGTAATGCCCATACCCTTGGCAATTGCCGGTAGGTACATCCGTTCCATAAAGCTCAATGGCTTTTGTTCCAGTACTTTTTTCTTATTACTTAATGATTCCATAATTAAAACTTCTCAATAATCGCAATCACAACACCTGTTATTATAATATTGGCAATAGCCAAAGGTATTAAACCTTTCCAACCCAAGTTCATCAACTGATCGTAACGGAAACGAGGGATTGTCCAACGTACCCACATGAAGAAAAAGATGAAACCACAGATTTTACCGAATAAAGCAAATACCCCAATAATTGAAGCCCAATTCTGGCCCAAATGGGTAACTGCTAAATCCATAAACGGATAATTAAAACCTCCGAAATATAAAGTGGCCATTACTGCTGACGAAACAAACATATTAATGTATTCGGCAAACAGGTAAAAACCTAATTTCATTGACGAATATTCGGTATGATAACCACCGATCAATTCAGTTTCACATTCAGGTAAATCGAATGGGGCACGGTTGGTTTCAGCAAAAGAGCATACCATAAAAATGATAAAGCCCAGCGGTTGTTTGAAGAAATACCAGGTAAACCAGCCATTTGCCCAAAAACCATGTTGCTTGTCTACAATTTCTTTTAAACTTAGCGAGTTGGTTACCAGTAATAAAGCAATGATCGATAATCCCATTGCAATTTCATAACTGATGTTCTGTGAAGCCGCACGGATAGCACTTAACAAAGAGTATTTGTTATTTGAGGCCCATCCGCCGATCATTACGCCATAAACACCTAACGAAACCACACCAAAAATGTATAAAACACCTACGTTGATATCGGTAACCTGTAAAGGAATAGTTTTACCACCGATTTCTATCGGGGTACCCCATGGAATAACCGCTGTACCGATACAGGCACAAAGTAATGCCAAACCAGGCCCAACAATAAATAACCATCTGTTTGAGGTAGCAGGAATAATTTCTTCCTTCATAAACATTTTCACCCCATCGGCCAATGGCTGTAAAATACCAAAGGGACCGGCTCTATCCGGACCTAAACGATCCTGTAAATATGCAGCAACTTTACGTTCAGCATAAGTAGAATACATGGCAATTACCAAACTGATGCCGAAAATTACAGCTACCAGGATAAATTTTTCTATAACAAAAGCGCTATCCATTAGTATTTAACTGTTTTATGTAATTCAACTTCATTTGCAGCCTGTAAAGCAGCATTTGGCTGGATTACGTGCAAAGGGATTAATGTTTCGTAGTGGTTTGATGCAATTACCGAAGTATCATCAATATGTGTTGGATGTTCGATTACCCAATCAGCTGTAGCTTTTTTATCAAAACGGCAGGTATTGCAGATAAACTCTTCAACCTCGCCAAACAGATCTTTTCGTGCAGTAACACGCAATACATCGGCTCCTTTATACCAAAGGGTTACTTTACCGTTGCACTTTTCGTGATCGCAATTGCGGTGCGCATCAACAGGTTTGGTAAACCAAACACGGTTTTTAAAACGGAAAGTTTTATCGGTTAAAGCACCTACCGGACAAACATCGATTACGTTTCCGGAGAAATCGTTATCAACAGCATGTTGGATATACGTAGAAATTTCGGAATGATCGCCACGGTTTAAAATACCATGAACACGCTTATTGGTAATCTGATCAGCTGTAAAAACGCAACGGTAGCACAGGATACAACGGTTCATGTGCAGCTGGATTTTATCACCTATATCGATACGTTCGAAAGTACGGCGCTCAAACTCATAACGAGTTTTTTGCAAACCATGTTCGTAACCCAGATTCTGTAAATCACATTCTCCAGCCTGATCGCAAACAGGGCAATCTAAAGGGTGGTTAATCAACAGGATCTCTACAACACCGGCGCGTGCTTCCAAAACTTCCGGAGAAGTAATGTTAAGCACTTCCATCCCGTCCATTACCGTGGTACGGCAAGAAGCTACCAATTTTGGCATTGGGCGAGGATCTTTTTCCGAACCTTTAGTCACTTTTACAATGCAGGTACGGCATTTACCGCCACTGCCCTGTAATTTAGAATAATAGCACATTGCAGGCGGCACAATTTCCCCTCCGATCTGCCTTGCAGCATTCAGAATGGTTGTTCCGTTGTCAACCTCTACTGTTATTCCATCTATCGTAACCTTAACTTTTTCACTCATGGTTAATGATATTCTTTTATTTTTTTTCGTCTTGGTTCGTGTCAACACGAATCAATTGTATCTATATTAACTATTCCCTTTCGGGATTTTATAACCAATTTCTTTTCTTGGCCGTTGTTGCTGTTCTAGTAATTCATCAAAATACTTGAAGATAACTTCAATATTTTTATCCTGATTGTCTACCTTCTTTTTTATTCTTTCTACTTCTAACCTGATCTCCGTATTACTTAAAACCATTGTTCTAAGCTGCACAAATACATCAATAATTTTAATACTTACTTCTACCGCCAGTTTGCTTTTTAAAACATTTGATAGTTGCAAAATACCATGTTCGCTAAATGCAAACGGGAGGTACTTTGAATGTTGTCCGTGTCTTAAGGTCGCAATTTGCGTCCTTAAGATTTCGTTTTCTTCTTTTGTTAATTCGAACATAAAGTGCTCCGGGAAGCGTTCTATGTTTCTTCTAACCTGTTGCTTTAATTTTTTTGTCTCAACACCAAAGAGCTCTGCCAAATCCGAATCCAACATCACCTTAACTCCCCGGAAAAGATATATTTTATTAATAATTACTTCGTTTGGGACAATTACGGATGTTAATTCTTCTTTCATTTACATATTCTTAGTGTTAAGTTAAACTTTTTCTAAGGTCGAAATTTGCGACCTTAGGATTTATTTTCTGCTTTCGTTTCGTTAAGACACGAACCGAAGCGCTTTTTATAAATTCTAATGATCTTAAGGTCACAAATTGTGACCTTAAGATTTATTTCTCCTCGGTTACCGGAGCTTTTTCAATCGGCGTTGCATAATTTGCAATGCCATAGTTTTGGCTCTGGCTTTTAACCGGTTCTTTAATGTGCCATTCAAATTCATCCCTGAAGTGACGGATAGCACTGGCAACCGGCCAGGCCGCTGCATCACCCAACGGACAAATGGTGTTTCCTTCAATTTTACGTTGGATATCCCACAATAAATCAACATCTTCCATGGTTCCATGCCCATGTTCGATTTTGTGCAATACCTTTTCCATCCATCCTGTACCTTCACGGCAAGGCGAACACTGCCCGCAACTTTCGTGGTGATAAAAACGCGAGAAATTCCACGTATTACGAACGATACATTGATCTTCGTCAAAAGCGATAAAACCACCAGAGCCCAACATGGTTCCGGTTGCAAAACCACCTTCTGATAATGATTCGTAACTCATTAAACGTGGTTCGCCGTTAGCTAGTTTTAGCGTTAAATTTGCCGGTAACACAGGAACTGAAGATCCACCTGCAACTGTAGCTTTTAAGCGTTTGCCATTGGCAATACCACCACAATATTCGTCAGAGTAGATAAATTCTTCTACCGGTAAACCAAGCTCAATTTCGTAAACACCCGGTTTTACTAAATTACCAGATGCAGATATTAATTTTGTACCTGTACTTCTACCGATACCGATTTTTGCATATTCATCGCCACCATCATTGATAATCGGCACAACTGCAGCAATGGATTCCACATTATTTACAACCGTTGGACAACCATATAAACCTGCAATTGCCGGAAACGGTGGCTTAATACGTGGATTACCTCTTTTACCTTCAAGCGATTCTAACAATGCAGTTTCTTCACCGCAGATATAAGCACCACCACCCGGCTGAACATATAACTCGAGATCGTAACCTGTACCCAAAATGTTTTTACCCAACCATCCGGCAGCTTTAGCTTCAGCAATTGCTTTTTCTAAAATGCGGATCTGTGGCATCATCTCGCCACGCACGTAGATGTAAGAAACCTTAGCACCCAATGCGAAACTCGATACAATCATTCCCTCGATTAATGCGTGGGGAATGTAGGTCATTAAATAACGGTCTTTAAAAGTTCCCGGCTCAGATTCATCAGCATTACACACCAAATAACGTGCAACACCCTCTGGTTTGGCCAAGAAACTCCATTTCATCCCGGTTGGGAAACCCGCACCTCCGCGACCGCGTAAGCCCGATTTTTTTACCTCTTCAACAATCTCTTCAGGTGTTAAGGTTTTCAGGGCTTTTTCCACAGCACGGTACCCGCCTTTTTGGCGATAGACCTCAAGTGTATTGATGCCCGGTACGTTTATATGCTCAAGTAACAGTTTTCGAGACATTTTAATTAGTCTATAGTCTGCAGTCAATAGTCCTTAGTCCTGAATCAAAACGACCCATGACTTAAGACTTAGGACTTAGGACTTATTTTTCAAATCTTCAATCAATTTATCTACACTTGCCTCAGTAAGGTTTTCGTAGAAAGTATATTCAGGGCTGATCTGCAATACCGGGCCATAACCACAGGCCGCCAAACACTCAACCCCTCTAAAGCTGAATAAACCATCAGCTGTAACTTCACCTTCCTTAACGCCCAACTTGTTTTCCAAGTGGCTTAATATCTTTTCGGCACCTACCAAACAGCACGGACCGGTACGACATACCTCCAGAGCATACTTACCCTGCGGTTTTAAAAAGTACATGGTATAAAATGTTGCTACCTCGTAAACTTCAATTGGCTGAATGTTCAGGTATTCGGCAATTTTATCCATAGCCGAAGTAGGAACCCAAAGGAATTCTGCCTGCACTAAGTGCAAAAGTGGTAACAGGGCCGATTTTTGTTTACCCTCAGGGTAACGGCTCTTCACATCATCAAATTTGGCCAGCAATTCTGATGAAAACGCTACAGGTGTTTGTTCTTCTACTTTAAGCATCTAATTCTCCTGCAATAATATTCATACTACTCATGTTGATAATGGCATCAGACAATAACATGCCTTCGCTCATTGGTGCAAACATCTGGTAGTTTATAAAACTTGGTCTGCGGAAGTGTAAACGGTAAGGTGTGCGACCTCCATCATTGATCAGATAGAATCCCAATTCGCCATTTCCGCCTTCTACAGCGTGATATACTTCTGCTTTTGGAGCATCAATTTCGCCCATCACAATTTTGAAGTGATAGATCAACGCTTCCATATTGTTGTAAACTTCCTGTTTTGGAGGAAGGTAAAATTCAGGAACATCGGCATGGAAAATACCTTTTGGTTCTGATTTTAATTTTTCAATCGCCTGCTCAACTATGCGCAAACTCTGCCACATTTCTTCGTTACGTACCAGATACCTGTCGTAAATATCACCACTTGTACCCACCGGAACCTCGAAATCAAAATCCTGGTAAGAAGAATATGGATCGCTTACACGCACATCATAATCTACACCGGTAGCGCGCAAAAGCGGGCCTGTCCAGCTGTATTCCAAAGCAGTTTCTTTGGTTACCTCTGCCACCCCAGCTGTTCTATCGATAAAAATACGGTTACGGGTTAACAGGTTTTCGAACTCTTTTAACGCAACCGGAAACTCTTTTAAAAACTTGTTGATTTTCGCAAAAGCGATATCGTTGAAATCTCTTTCGAAACCACCGATACGACCAATATTCGTAGTTAAACGTGCACCACAAACCTCTTCAAAGATTTCGTAAATATGCTCGCGGAACTGGAATAAATAAAGGAAAGTTGTAGTTGCTCCTGTATCCTGACCGATAATCGTGTTACAGATAATGTGGTCGGCAATACGCGAAAGCTCCATTACAATAACGCGCAGATAATCTACACGTTTTGGCATTTTAATATTTAACAACTTCTCAACCGTCATGTGCCAGCCCATATTGTTGATAGGCGAAGAACAGTAGTTTAAACGGTCGGTAAGTGGTGTAATCTGATAAAAAGGGCGGTGTTCGGCAATCTTTTCGAAAGCACGGTGAATGTACCCAATAGTAGAAACGCCGCTAACAATACGTTCGCCATCTAATTGCAGAACATTTTGAAAAACGCCGTGGGTTGCAGGGTGCGTTGGACCTAAGTTTAAGGTTACCAGCTCACTTTGCGGGTCGTTATCTGTAAATACCGGATGGTTATGATTCATAGTTTACCTTCCAAAAAATTCGTCTTTTTTATCTACTCTGTTCGGATCTTCCAATGGGTATTGTTTCAACATCGGATGAACACCTAAATCGTCCATATTTAAAATACGGCGTAAATCAGGGTGACCTTCAAATTTAACCCCAAACAGATCGTAAGTTTCGCGCTCCATCCAGTTGGCACCTTTCCATACGGTTGTTGCGGTTGGGATGGTTGGATTTTGTTCAGAAATAAAAACCTTAATCCTGATCCTTACTTTTTCTACCATGTTGTGCAAATGGTAAACAACAGCAATACCATGGTCTTTACCAGGGTAATGAACTGCTGTAATATCGGTAAGGAAATTAAATTTTAGTTCTTCTTTAAGATGCGAAAGCACATTGATGATAACATCTTTATAGGTTACAAAGGTTAATAAACCATAAGGCTCAGAAACGGCAGTAATTTTTTCGCCAAACCTTTCAGTAAGCTTAACGTGGATGTCGTTATTTAGTGTCGTTTCTTCCATTATTTAATGCCGTATTGACCTAAAAGTTCTTTGTAATAATCAGAATTCCGTCTTCTGCCTGATTCGTTTCTCACTAAATCCTGGATACGCTGAAAACCATCTAAAATGGCTTCAGGTCTTGGTGGGCAGCCCGGAACGTAAACGTCTACCGGAATCACCTCATCAATACCCTGCAGTACAGAATAAGTATCGAAAATACCACCACTGCTTGCACAGGCACCAACTGCCATTACCCAACGTGGCTCTGCCATTTGGATATAAACCTGTTTTAGTACCGGAGCCATCTTTTTAGCGATGGTTCCCATTACCATTAAAACATCGGCCTGACGTGGAGAAAAGCTTAAGCGTTCGGCACCAAAACGACCTAAATCGTAATGTGATCCCATGGTAGCCATAAACTCGATACCGCAACAAGAAGTTGCGAAAGGCAACGGCCATAATGAATTTGAGCGGGCCAAACCAATCACCTTATCTAAGGAAGTGGCAAAATAGCCAGGTCCTTCGGTTCCTGGAGGCGCATCAACTATATTAATTTCACTCATGTTTATAAACAAAAAATGCTCATCCCTTTGCAGAATGAGCAACAAATTTACAATATTTTAAAGGCAATTAAACTAGCTTTACCAGATTTAGAACCTTTCTAAATAACTGAAAGCGGTTGTAGATAGTGTAAGGGATACACATTTCAGTTTGCAGTTGATAATTTTCAGTTTACAGCCTATAAACCGCAGGTTATTAACCAACAATTGTTAACTTAAAACTGCTAACTGATTAGTTCCAGTCTAAAACTTTTTTCTTGATTACGTAGATGAATCCTAACAACAAAGTGCCCATAAAAATGAACATTTCAATCATACCATCCATTTTTAACGCACGGAAATTAACCGCCCATGGATACATAAAGATTACCTCCACATCGAAAAGCACGAATAAAATGGCTACAACGAAATATTTGATAGAGAATGGCTGACGGGCATTACCTACTGATTTAATGCCAGCTTCAAAAGTTTCCAGTTTATCGGCGGTTTTACGTTTTGGTCCCAATAAGTGGGTAGCAACCAATGTGGTTACCACGAAACCTAAAGCCACTATTACCTGAAATATAATTGGTAAAAAATCTATAGAAGAACTTTGCGCTTGCATATTATTTATTTTATGGTGCAAAAATAAAAGAAAAAGGCAGAGTAACCAAACTCTGCCTTTTCTAAATTATTTAACTTGTTAATTATTTGCCTTTACCTTTTGCTGGTGCAGGTGCTGCTAATTCTTTTAACTTAGCAGCTGCAAAAGTTCCACTTGGATAAACGGCTACACTTTTGTTAAAATATTCTTTAGCTTTTTCTTTGTCTTTGTAGTAATAGTAACCACCGATAGTATCATAAGCTTCAGATAATTTCTTAGCATTTGCTGTAGCTAATTCAGGTTTTTCGGTAATCTTTTTAATATACTCTTCGTAGAAAGGCAACATTAAGCCTTTCGGATCTTTATCGTCATCCATTAAACTGTTGATACGAGCTCTAGTTAAATAAGCATCGTAAGTTTCTGGTGAGATCTGAGTTACTTTAGCAATCGAAGAATCAGCTCTTACTAGGATATCTTTTGATGGATTTTGTTTTGCAGTTAACTTTGCAGCATAGTCAAAATAGTTTGCCATCGCATTATAATAATAGTTGTAAAGTGATCCTTTACCTTTTGGATTCGCTTTTATTGCTTTTTCGTAAATTTCAGCAGATTTAGCATATTTTTTTGCATCATAAAAACTTTTAGCAACCTCAGCTAATGCATCAGCATTTGTTGAATCTTTTTCAACCGCTTTAGTAATGTTGATCAAGGCTAAACTATCTTGGCCAGCTTTTAATTGCGCTTTACCCAAATATAAATAGTCAAATCCTAAAATTTTATTTGGATCTTTCTCTTTAGCAAAAAACTCATTCATGCTGGTTAAAGCCGCTGGATAGTTTTTGTTTTCGTATGCAGCCCAACCTTTCATTCTGGAAACGATAGCACTTTTAGGATCATTAGCTGGAGCTTGTATTGTAGTTGCTACTTGCTCTAAAGTTGGGAAATCTTTTGCATAGAATAAGAACTGTGCATAACGTAATTGAGATTCTAAAGATTTATCAGTTAAATCCATGTATTTTTTATAGTTCTCAATCGCTTTTGCAGCTTTTTCTTTATCTGTACCAAAGCTACTCCATTGTAAATAAAGCTCGCCTAACTCACGGTAAGCAGGACCATAATTTGCATCAGCTGCAATTACATCCTGTAATTCTTTTTCACCTTCAGGAAACGCCCTTGATTCCTTATACATCTTACCAATCTGGGTTTTAGCCCTTCTGTTGGTAGGATCGATATCGTTTACACGGAAATAAGGTCCTAAAGCCTCAGAGTTTTTCTTTTGTAATGCATAAGCATCACCCAATGCCAAGAAAACTTCTGCATCTTTATCTTTCGAATCTAACTCATCAGCTTTTGTAATGTTGGCCAATGCATTCGTAAAATCCGGTTTAGATACGTCATCACTAGGTTTGTCCTGTGCTAAATAAGCCTTACCGATGTACAGATAAGTTTTGTAATCTTTTGGCGCCAAAGCAACAGCTTTATCAAAATTAGTTTTGGCCGAAGTTGGATTGTTCTCCAACATATCTGCTTCACCTAAACCAATTATGTTTAAATTGTTTTTAGGATCAGCGGTAACACCTTTGGTAAATACCGCTCTGGCTGAGTCGATATAACCGGTTTTTAAGTAAACCAAGCCAAGATTGTAATAGTTATTACCATCTGATGCTTTTGAGCTCACCAACGATTTAAGCACTGATGATGCTTTTTGGTACTGTTCAGCGTCAATGGCTTTTTTCGCGTCATTTAAATCTTGAGCAAAAACTGCAGAACCCATCAACACCAAACCTACATTTAAGGTTATTGCTTTCTTTAAAATTTTCATCGGATATTCTGTTTTTTTTAATAAAAATGAAGTGTCTCTTTAGATTTACTTCGTGGTTCAATTTATAATTTTTTAATTTAATTTCACTTTGTCAGGTGAAGCTCCCTCGGCATTAACTTATGCGGACCGAGTCCAGATTTAAGTACAATCAATTGTCCTCTCTGACTTCTTAACCATGTTGCAAATCCTGTGCCTAAACCATCCCTGCCTTCACAATCAATAATATTTATATTTCGTAAGAAAGGATAAACACCATTGATCAAATTATCCTGGGTTGGTTTGTAAAACTGGTCATCTCCAACTTTGCCTTTCAGATTTTTAACCCCCAATACTTTTACCTGCGAGAGGTATTCGCTTGCTTCCGTATTCTGATCTGCAATCCAATTTACGCCCAAAATACCAATAAAATTTTTATCTTCTGCAATAAGTTTGATTACTTCTTTGCTTGAATTTTTAGAGTAAACACCTGTAGCTGGAAATTGACTGATTTTAGCCAGTTCTTTAAAGTATTGAAAAGTGCTTGAATAAGCGTTATCGAACACCAATTTTTTATCTGATTTCTTCCCCTGTAATATATCGATCACCTCTTTAACGGTAATAGTACTATCAATATTGCCCTGGTTGGTAATTAAAGCAATGCCATCTACAGCAAAACGCGAAGTATTAATTTTGATATTACGTTGATTATAATATTTTTCTTCTGCTTTGGTTAATAACCTTGGCAAAACAATTACCCTTACGCTATCGTTCAAAAAAGCCGGTAAAAGTTTTTCTTCAGGTTTAACGGTAAGCTGAAATTTAGCCTGCGGATAATCAAGGTTGAATATATCAATCTGATCTTGTACAATCGGGCCAACGCTTTCATCAACCAACATTTTTAGTGTACCGCTGGTGCGAGTTTCTTTAACCGCATCTGTTTTGGCTTTACGCTTACAGGATACCAGAGCAAGTACACATAATATAAAAAGGAAATTTCTCATCAATGAATTAATCGCGCCTACCCAGGCTTAATAATCTTACAAAAGCATAAATAATCAGGAAGATACCTATTGCGATACGGCCCCATTGCGGAATAGAGGGTAAACGCAAAGCAATTGGTTCGTAAAAGATGAATGCGAAGCCCAAAACCACGTAAAATACAAACATGACAAGGCCTAAAATGAGCAAAAACCGCTGTTTAGGCGATTTTTGCTTAAAAATATCAAAATTTAACATCTACTATTTTAGTTCAATGTAAAGTTAACGTTGATGTTGTATTTTACCCTTACCGGC
>NZ_DJDT01000018.1 GCF_002432345.1 Pedobacter sp. UBA5917 | reverse complement strand
CTTTTGGAACAAAAGATACAGCAAATGGCCCGGCCCGCAGGGGACAGCCAAAATAAAATCCCAGAAATACAAGATAGATAAGGTTAATAAAATTGCTCTCCAGAGCCAAGAGAATAAAATACCGCAAGCCGAATTGAAACAGATACCAGCAACAATAGAATCAAACAAATAACAAGAGTGAATTCCTCAATTGATTTTACCCCCCTCACCTCCACCTATCCCTCCACCGCATAAAATCCTCAAACTCCCTCCTGCGTCTCCTCCTCTTATCCCTGTTCCAAAAATACGCCACCACAAAAAGTACCCAGCAGCCCTTAGCCATTACGATCAACAGTACAGAATACCGGGTATTTTGCCCCAAGCGCCCCGACCATACAGCAGAAGCTAACAAAAACAGTCAGTATAAATTTTCCGAACCAGTTCATAACGATATAGTTGAACAGAATCAATCAACAGGAACTTATGCCCTGATTAATCCTTTCAGAAAATTTATCAATCCTTAACCAAAGACCCGAATTAACGTGGTGAAACGGCCAGTCACCGTGGCGAAATGGATATCTACCGTGACGAAACACTCACCCCCGAATAAAATCCCCCCACCATACTATACCCAATATTATCCTGATAAACCTAAATTACAAACGATCACCACCGTGGTGAAACAGCCAGTCACCGTGGTGAAAGACATATGAAAACAAAAAAAAGAAAAATAAGCACACAAAAGGCTCTGACTACAGGCTATTCATCTGGCACATTTCAAGTTGCAACTTTTTGTTTCAGCAGATTTTATCTTATTTTCAAACATAGCCGGCATCAGCGCTGCACTTAAGGATTTATGGGAACATCTCTTTCAACTATTTTAATATTCCTTCCCGTTACCACTATGCACATTACATTGTTAAACATCATAAAATCAATTTATTACTATAACAAAACACAAATTAGCATTATATTTGAAAGCAATAGCCGTGGCCTCCCAATGCTACGGCAAATTAACCCTCTTAAACTCGTATCCTATGAAACGTGCATTGTTTTTTGTGCTCTTTTTTGCCGGTTTTTTTTCAGTTGTGGCCCAGCAAAAAGTCAGCGTAAAGCCGATATTTATTGATAGCAGCTTCGACAGCATTTCAAAAGTGAAAGCTTATGAATCGGTGAAGATTCTCGATTCTGTTTTTAATTCAGATGCTTTCGAAGAACTTGTGCTGGCCGAAAAATTTACAGTCGGCAACAATAGCCTTTCCAGTGTCGATATACTTGATCTGATCAGAGGTGGGGCCGACAACTTTAAGGGAAGCCCTAAAGATTATTCAATTGACCTGAGACTGGGCGTTTATGATGCATATAAAGGCGGCAAAGAGTATGGTAATACAAAGATGGCTTCCAGGATTACCTATACCCACCGTTGTTACATTATTAAAAATGCAACCAGGTGTTATGCTTCCCACCTCGCACATGAATATATGCATGAAATCGGATTTTATGATGTGAAGAGCTGGGAAGGAGTCCGGCGTACAAAGGCAAACAGTGTCCCATATAAAATCGGAAATATCGTTGCCAGGATAATCGGAAAACCCAGCGGCTGTTCCTATCAAACCTCAACATGTAAAAAGTAAAAAAATGAAAAAATCCATCATCTTATTGCTTTCTGTCAGCATTTTAATAATGGGCCACTCCTACGCACAGAATAGTATGGCCACTCTCCCAACTTTCGATAGCCTCTTCATTTCTCCCAAGACTGTGGCAGAGGCCGGGCAGGCATTCGATCTGATAAAAAACGCACCCATATTTCTTTCATCAAAACGTGAAAAGGCCAATAACTGTGAAAACAGAGCGGAGTTCACCTATTTTGTCCTTGAAAAAATGGGCTTTAAACCGATTAATTTCTGGATTTTCAAAGAAGGATTGGTCGAGCCTAAATACAGCACCGCCAGGGAAGTCCGCCGGAGTAACGGGCTTGCCTTCAATACCAGTACATCAGGCAGGGATATGGTTTTTTGGGGCTACCACGTCGCTGCCGGTTTGATCGTCCAGAACGGTATGCATCCTGATACACTGGTTTTCGATCCATGGACCCAGGGAAAACTGACTACTTTAAAGCAATGGTCAACCAGTTTTTTCCAGGAACCGGCCGGACGCACGGTTTATATTTTTCCGGTAACAGGCCAGTACCGTTTCTATGGAACAACCACGATCGGTCAGGTCAGTAACATGAAGGAAGATTGGATTAAAAATCTGGATACCGATTTTAACCAGATGTACTGCGGGCTCTGCGGTATCACGCCGAACGAAAAATGTTCAAAGGCCAGATTCAGAAATACAATACTTGCAAAAAAAGAAGAGATAAGTGCTTACTTAAGATCGAAAAAGATTTCCCTGGAATAAAAAATCTCAGGCTGCACAGACCAATTTGGTTGACCCCGTTACACCAATTTTTTATAGTTATAAATGCTTTGAAGATAGGCTGTTTCTAATAAATTTTTATTGGTAACATGGGGTCAATTAACAGCGGTTTATCCACATTTGACAAAATCCCAAGTTTATTCGCTACTTAGTATTTTGCCAAATTCCCATTTTTAAAAGATTTAATATGCATTTACTAAACTTAAATTCCAGCTTTACGCAGATGGTAGAGCATAAGCAACATATTCCCATAGGCTTTTTTCCTTTTATCAATAATATTGTAAATGGGAACTACAAACCGGTCTCCAATATTTCCAACCGGTATTATTTCATTGAATCCTGCATTAATCCCTGTTCCAGATCCGAGACCGGCGATGTTTTTATTATTTTTCTTTGACTGTAAAAAGTAGCCATACTGACCTTTAAAAACGAAGGAGAAAATCCTGTAGGTAATTGTTTCAGCCAGAAGCCGGGTGTTGAATACATAGGGAAACAGATATAGGTTATCTGCAGCAATGATAGAACCCAGATCGGCATCAGATAAGCTGTAATTACCAAAGTCGATTTTTAGAATTTCTGATATACCCCTGGTGTTGACATGGTTGAGTGTAGTCCCGAACGTTGGAATAAAATATATTTCAGGCCCATTAATGAAAAATCTGGTACCGGGGTAATAATCAGCTTCTTTATTATCTGTTGGTATCTTTAGCAGACGCCCGGCGATATTAAGGTTTTTATCGAGCATTGTAAATTCATAATCACCCCCATCATCCCCTTCGGTTTTTATTCCTGCGGTGTAGCTTAAATATGTTGAATCACTTAGGGCAATGCACTCCAGGCTTGTGATACCTATCTTTCTTTGATGCATGTATTTACCGTCCATGGTGTAAAATGCCAGGAGGTTATTTTCACGCTCGAATACGATCAGCCTGTTATCCCGTAATTGAAAGCCGTCGATAGTCCGGTCGATAAGATATTCAAACTTTCCAGAATTGGAAAAAGCATATAAACGCTTTCGGGCACTGCTAGATAGGAATATCCTGCTTCCTGATTTTTCCAGCCTGTCTATTTTACCTATTTTCTCAGGACATCCATAAAGGTTGAGATATGACACTGAATCGATAAGACTATCGATGTTAAAAATATGTTTGTCAAAGTTTATATTTGAAACTGCCGTCCGGCCCTTCATTATCTTCAGCTCCTTTATTATCTTGTTATCAAGATGTTGGCTATAATATATAAGTAAAATTATTAAAACGCTGAATAGTATTATAATGTGTTTTTTCATCTGTTTTTTTGTGTCGGGAATTTTATATACTTAATGGAAAGGCTGTGTCTGTAGATTTTAGCTTCCATTTTTTTCTCTCTGTAACTAAAACTGACCTGTACAGTGTCTTCAACACCAGTTCTATAAATTTTTCTTGCTTCCGGCGTGGGGTCATTCCAGGTTCCAAACGCCTGATAAGCATAAAAGTCGCTAAGCCTTATGCTGGATAACCGGTAATCTTTAAATGCGATTACCAGATTTATAGCCATCATTATTAAAAGCAGTAATAGTCCAATTATAGTTTTTAGCTTTTTTTTAGTCATTCTTGTTTTTAAGATTTTTTTTTATTTCGTTAAAGTCTTTTCGTTGCAGAATCGTATCGCGGAATGACTTTTTAAGGCTCACTGTATTTTTCCACACATTTAGATGGAAATGGGAATAGAGACCGAAACCTATCAGGAGACTGATGAACAGGATATTCCATAATTGCTTTAAATAGTGCCCTTTTTTTAATGCAGTTTGATAGGCAAAGGCAAAAATGAAACAGATCCCGATAGAAGAAAGATATGCATAACGGTCGGCAACGACTGCATAACGGCTTAAATTCAACAAATTCAGAACGATCCCCACGTGTATAAAAAAGAACAGAAAGCCAAATTGTAGCCACTTCCGTACAAGATAGTCTTTCAGGAAATATATGCACAGACTTAAAAAAAACGGATATATAAAGAGCCAGACAGGTATAATTTCGCCAGGTTCAAATGGGAAGGGATAAAGGTAGGAAATCTTTGCCGGCAGCGTACATTTGGTAAGATATTCCATAAATGTGTAACCAGCCAGTGCGAATCTCTCAGTGATCGAATAAGTGTAATGAAACTTTGTACCAGGATCTATCTCCTGGGATGAAACAGAAAGAAGTCCGAAATAGATTGCGAGTATGATGTAAGGCAGCTTTTCGTACCATATAATCTCCTCTTTCATGTTTCTACAGCAGATATAGTCCAGCAAAAGCATACATAGCGGCAGCGTAACCGCCTGCTCCTTTGCCCCGAAAGAAAATATGAAGCATAGCATACAAAGATAGTAACTATAGTTTTTCTTTGAAACTATATAGTCCAGGTAGGCAATCAGCGATAACAGATAAAAAAAAGAATAAATAAGGATTTTTGAGGCGGCTATCCATGCTGCAGGTTCAGCATTTACCGGATGCAGGCCGAATATAGCTGCTGATATAAAAGCAATGTTTGACGATTCTTCTAATCCTTTGCCAAATGCGGTGGAACAGAGCTTTTTGATGAAACAATAAACGGCAACAACATTCAATACATGGAAAAATATGCCTGCAAAATGAAAAGCTGCTGCGTTGTATCCAAAAAGCGAATAAATTGTTGTGTAGTATAACTGGTTGATTGGAGCATATTGCCCGTGATAAAAATCCTGAAGAATGGCGCTAAGGTTACCCAATTCGAATCCCCCCTCGGTGTAATGGTTAATTGCGACCCACTGGTCATCCCAGCCGGTTTGAAAACCGAAAGAGACAACCCTGAAGTAACAGGCAGAAACTAGTAAAATCAGGTAAAAGATGTGTTTTTTTTCGAAAAAGAGCTGAAAAAGGGCAGGCATAGTATTTTGTCGGAGTTATCAGGTTTAATGGCTTTCACCAATTACAAATAGCTTGAGTGCGTCCCCTTCATGTAACGGATCATAAGCCGCTGAAAACAGCTGCCAGGGTATATTACCTTGACCGACCAAAGCCGACGCATGCATAGCTTTCAACTTTTCCTTCGTTCTTATCCCTATGGTTTCTGAGCCAGGAAGGATCAGCAGATTGATGCTCCCATCCAAAAGTTTTGAACTGAAGTCCGGTTGCCAGATCGATGTAATCCGGTTGACAATTATATTTCCGGGTCTGTAAAAATTGTGTGCATAATTCATAAATGGATCATAGGGGTCTGTTTCAAACGAGGTAAGCAGATTGACTTTCCTATCGCGGTAGTGCTGATAAAGGTACTGTGCAATCATTGTTTCCCCGTTCCTGGTGCTTCTGGTGACAACCCTGAACATGAGGATAAAATTGAAAATTATCAGTGGCCAGGCAAGATATTTTAAAGCTCCAACCATCCTTCTGTCGGTAACCCCACTTAGCGCACTGAAAAACAATATGGGGCATAAGTTTGCCAATGGGAAAAGAAAGCGGAGTTCTTTGTGGGGAATGACCATATGTATAAGCAGGAAAGGCAGGGTAGCCCAGATAATTGGCGATTGAGGTCGCGTTATAAGTAGAAAGAGATAAGCGCTGAGTAAGATAATGCCCAAAGGCCAGCCCGGTGCAAACACAATATAACCGATTATTGTATACCAGGGTGAGGTGCCGTATTTAGAGGCAATGTCCATAAGTATATTGGCATTAAAATAATTGTATATCGATACCGTGTAAACACCGTAACACCATTTATCTATTAAAACTCCGACCAGTAGAATACCAATCAATGCAGAAAAACCGATAATAACTGCTTTTAACCGGACTTTTTTAACAAAATACATCCATGAAAACAGGCCTAATGCCAGAAAACCGCATTGATAACGACATAGAACAGAAATGCCCAGGAAAATACCTATGCGAAATGAAAGTGCATTATCTGTGACGGTCCGCCTGGTTGCAAGCGCGTAGGCAAATATAAAAAAGATACCGGCCCAGCTTTCAGAAGAAAACCGTACGTTGATATACGGGAGAAACCAGCACAGGTGGCAAAAAATATATAATGCATATTTATGGTTCTTAGCCAAAAGCAGATCAGCACTTTTCAACAATTCCCTGATGGCAATAATCGAAAGAAGTGCAGTAAGAAGCCGGAGGCTAAAAGCCATTACAAATGGATTATTAATCCCTGCAGCACCAAGAGTTGAGAAAATTATATAACAAATGAGGGGCTGAAATCCAGACCTGATTTTTGCTGCAAATTCCCAGGGTAATTCGCTCCGCGGAAGCAATCCCCGTTTAAAATTTGCAAACTGAATAATCTGGTAATGTTCGTCGGGATGATGGTACCCGCTGCTAAAATAAGATGCTGTCAGATAAACGACAAGGGCGGCAGCTGTGATAAGGATGGGAGGATAAACCGAAGGGTCTCCCATCCAATGGATAAATTGTTTTTTTGAGCGTCTCATTCTGGGTAAGATGGACAGTCCCTTTGCTAAGATTGTCCATTTTGCAATTTTAGGAAAAAATCTTTTCAAACCACTAAATATCGGCAGAGCCTATCATCATGAAAGGGAGTTTGAAAGATTGTAAATCCTGGTGGGCTAAATTCGGGGAAGCAGATACGCCCCCAGCCAACCTAGGTGGGGCTTAATTTAATTTTACTCATTTTTGATTGAACTAAAATGTTTTAGTAATATAATTGTTACATGGTTTTCTCTCTTTCGATTGACCGATAAGATATTTTTGACCGTCAAATTAAAATTACGCTCATGAATAAGAAATCTCTGCTCTCCGGATCGGTTATACTATTAATTTCGTTAATTATTTTTTCCTGTAGAAGGGAAATAAGTGATTTCGTCGGTGATCAAAGTTCTGTGTCCACAGCCGCCTTGGAAAATGCAAAGATCTTTTATCAAAGTCACGCAACGATGACAGAGGAACTTTACCAGCAGTACGAGAGAAAAACACTCAAACTCCGCAAAAGACCTAACCGTAAAAATTTTATCAGGCTTCGTCCGCTCTGGCATGCTGCAAAAAGTTTTGATCTATCAAGCGGACAACTGATCGTTGTACCGACTTATGAAAAACAGATCAGTAGTAAAAAGGTGAACGTTAGGAGATTTTTTGTGTTCCATGCGTCTGGTAATTCGGTAAAAGATGGTGAAATCATTGAAATTGTCGGGATGGACTATAACTTGAAAGACAAACTTGATCAAATTTTACCAGCGCTTGGGCAGCAACGTATGATTGACTTTACAGGTGCAGTTCTGGAATATGATTTAAATTATTATTATAAAAAAAGTAGGTTGTACAAAAACGGACAGATTAGCAGCCTAAATGGAAAATTTACAGGCATGGATCCCAAGCTCGCCAGTTCCAGGGGACCGATAGGGACAGGTACCAGTACGGCTTTCGGAGGGGATACCAGCGGGGGTGGTGATACAGGCGGGCAAACCTCCATAAGTCATTCCGGACCGTGTACAATTGTTTATTGGTATACCTGGCAGGTTGATCCGCAGGGAAATATCTTTAATGAAAATTATCAGTTCCTTTATTTTGAGGGAGACTGTTCCGGTCCGAGTACTCCAGGTGGAAATACTGGTGGAAACTCAGGTGGCGATACTGATCCAACGAATACGGGTGGAGTTGGCACAACCACCGGGGACAGTACCGGAGGAAGTGGCGGATACGGGGGAAACACGGATCCAGCCCCCCAGAACGATTTCCAGTTTCTCCATAATATCGATTCGGAAAAACTTAAGCCCTGCTTTAAAACGATGTTAGAAGCTGCGACCGATATTAACGGCGCAGGGGTAACAGCTGCGATAAGATCATTTACCATGGAGACACCAGGATTTAACTGGGTGCTTAAGGATGGGACCCTTTCTGAAGGAACAAATGGCCAAACCCAATTGTATGATAGGACCGCAAAATCGGTAACAACAACATTTGACTCTGAGAAATTTAAAAATGCATCGGATTTGGCAATTATGAGAACCATTTTACATGAAGCTGCACATGCTTATCTGGTTACCTATTTCGCAAACGATACACAGCATGCAAACGAGGAATATGTTTATCTTTTTGAACGATATACAAGCGCGAAACATGGCGATTTGAATGATGAGCACCACAACCAATTCACAAGGAGTTTCGTGTTGGACATTGCAGTTACGCTAAGAGAATATGGCGATACCAAAGGTTATACATTTAGCTCAAATTTTGCAAAAGAAATGTTTTATGGTGACCTTGCATGGGGAGGTTTGACGGATACCGATGCCTTTCTTAAATTGCCGTTAAATGAACGCACAAGAATTAAGAATACTTTGAATTCGGAACAGTATGGTAAAGATTCTAGCGGCAATGATATGCCACATAAAGGAAATAGCGGAGGGTGTTAATATGAAAAAGCTTCTCTTTTTGCTCCTTTTTGGATCTTTAGCATGTTCTGCGCAGGAAATTAAAGGACGATACAAAGTTCTGTCTGGACCCGACGAGGGGTTAAAGATATTTGAATTTAACAGAGGTAACTTCACCTTTTCCTCAGAAGGACATATGGGGATAAAGATGTTGGGAAAAGGCTTTTATACTTCTGGAAAAGGCAATTTGATCCTCCACTACTCAAAACAGAAAGACGCTGATACTTCTGTTTACAATATACTGTCGGAGAAAACGGACGGCAACACTGCCAGGGTTGAGGTAACAGTCAGAGATTCCAGCGGAAATAAGATGGTTGGCTACGTTTCACTGTGTGATAAAAACAAAAATAGGTTGTTTACAACATTAACGGATACTAATGGCCATTATCGCTTTACCGTTTTTAGCAGTTTATCCGCAGGATACTTGTTGATAGACTTTCTCGGCTATTCTCCTGTTGTAATCCCAATAGCCAAGCTTTTGGAGCAGCGTTCGACTATAAGTGTACAGCTCCGTGAACAGAGGAAGGTATACAAGCAGGATATTACCGAAACCTATCGTGTTGTAGAAAACAGCCAAAACAGGCTTGTCTTATTATCAGACAAGCTAGGAAAAATTACGTTGATACATGATAAGTAACAATTTGTACTAAGCATATAGATCAATATTTGCATACTTCAGGAAAAATGGACACCCGTTCCGTTTTCAACCTGACGCTCTATTTATCTTCAAAGTTACGCCCAATTCCGGAACAAAGTGGCCTTTTTAGTTGCCTCAGCAACTTTTTTAGACTATAGTATCGAGAATTAATTCGTCAAATCTAAGCGAAATTGGAATCTCTAGGGAGCTCTTATAGTTAAAACTATGGTGATTAATCCATCAGCTCTTCAGAGCTGCTTATATCACATTTTTTGAGATTTCGTAACTTGCTCCGGGCAGCGGCCGCGAAAATCCATTCCCTGCTAAGACTACCCAGCACCCAATCATAGACCAAAACCACAACCTTTCCACTTGGAGCAGTGACCTGCGCCACTCCACAACATTTTCACGCGGCTATAAGCAAAAAAAATCGGCCGGAGCCGATAGGCCGCAAGGGAGCATGGGGAACAATACTAAAATTCCGATACACGATATCATTTGCCCCGCCGATCCCCTGAAACATCCTATTACAGGTAGGATTGCCCGGAATTGATGGTCAGGACAATCCGGATTTATTCCCAGGGCAGGATGCTAGGTATAATGACGTGTTAACATTTATCTTAACATATCCGGCGTGGATCAACCCTTCCAATACCACGGCCTATAGTAATTTTTTGTGCGTGGATGACCAATTATATCAGGAATATTGTTTTAGAAGAGTGCCTTCACAGCAAATACCCTAACACAGATACTGATAAGAACACCCATGATAACCACATGGATATGTCTAAATGTTCCTGATTATGGTGCCGGCACAATTTTGCCATTTACAGGTTACCCGATAATGATGTATTCCCGGTTATCTACAATACCCTAATTCTTTTTTGTCATGCCTTTCCCAAACGATCCCAACTATCCCGTTCATCCCTGTTCCCGTTCCGTTCCGGCCCGATGCGAAGGCCCCGTTCAGGTTCTTGTTCCTGATACAGCCCAACCTCCGGTAACCTTTCCCAGTCTCCCGCCAGCTTCTACCATACAAAGCGATTCAAGTTGCGTTATTACAGGTTGTTTCTCAGAGAAAATCCCAAAAAAAAGGATTATTTTATATTTACCCTCAGACTTTACCCTCCCCTACCGCGAACATACAGGGCATCGTTCCAGGACAAAAAATGTAGCAAATGGCCCAGCGCGCAGGGGGGCAGCTAAATAAATCCAATATCCCTTACCTACATCAACAACAATCCTTGTTTTACTGATACTTAATTAGTAAATCCATTTGATAAAATTGGCAGATAATGAAAAGCCAACAATAGAGTAGGTAAAACCAAAAACTTTGAATGATGACTGAAAATAGTTTGAAAATTGATGTAGACCAGAAAACTATCTCAGGAGGGTATGAAGAAATCTGATTTCAAACCATGTCATCTCATACCCATAGCAATTGTATTGATCATGGTAGCTTCCCTGATTTTTATAATGGCTACTGCATTGAAAATTTATTTTTAACCCCCGTTTGAAATCTAACCGTTGGTTATTTTCAATTTCATCAATTGATGGTGATCGGTTGATCTAAGTAAAAGTTAAAGAATCGGAGAGTCTGGCCACAATAAATATGGTAGAGATTCTATGAGGAGCAGATGCGGCACACCTTGAAACAAACGATATGGCAAATTGCCCGCGCGCAGGGCACAGTCAAAAGATAAATAAAAGCTAAACAATTAAACTATCTCATGAAGGAAAAAAGAGTGATTTCCCGTTTTAATTCAATAGAAGTTTCCCGGTCAATAATCACAAATACAGATTATACCCAAAAACAGTTGTTAAAACCGCGATTTAAACCGGCCATCTAATCTCTTTTCTCGGCATAAAGAATCCTTTTATGCAATTGGAGTTGCGTATACAGATCTGGATATGGCTTTTATCAAAAATCCCCGAACCGGTAAAAGCGGGGCCACCCTCTGTAAATATTCCACGGGTGGAATCATAAATGGCATACTCACTATATCCTTTAGCATTTAGATCAGCTTTATATCCATCTAATATTCTGGAGTGCATGTACTCCAGAACGGTACAGTCAAGTTCACGAAGGAGCATATCCTTATGCTTATCAGCTTTTAGATCTTTATTTACCGGAAGGGGTATACCAATATCCGCGAAATCCTCCTTTAAGTTTTGATAATAAGATTTTACCACCTCAATAGAATTTCTGTCGGTCAGGTCACAACAGTTACCCAGCTGGATTACAGCACCTACTACAGCAGGGTTTGTGATGGTCCCACGCTTCCTTTTATCATTTGCCCATTCCAGTGCACGTCCATAATTGTTCTCCCAGAAATAAATCCCGTGACCCAGCCAATCATAAACCTCCTTACTGGTCTTGTATTTATTCGGGTAAAGCAAAAGCTGATCACGAACGCTCTGATCGCATCCATGAAAGCCCAAAATAAGGTTAGGCCGCTGATTGTACATTTAAAAAAGAGATTATTTTTGCTTCGAAAAAGAGGCTAATGCAGGGTAATTTTTCGTGTAATTACCGTTCTTATCAACAATGCCAGCATTGACTAATCTAGCCATAGCAGCTTCCCTGGACGAATCCATGCCTCTTTCTTTTTTTGCAAGATCGATTAATTTTTGACTGTCCTTATTACTCATGCTATCTGTATATCGTAATTGAAATACTGTAAACCCATCATTGATTACACCAAGGCCACTGAGATTCCATATAACTCAAACCGCAGCTTATGCTCCATGATTATTACTATTGCCAATAACATATCTATCTTTAGCAATATCACCACCTCTCACAGGGCCCTGTAACCTGATGCAAATATACAAAAATATAGCAAGACTTACATCAACAGCTTCAGTTAGTTGTTTAGGATCGGCATCTCCTTTCTTACAGACAATCTCCAGAACATATTGTTTGTGGAGAGCACTATCATCCTCCTTCGCATAGTATCCATCATGATACTCTCCTTAGATTAGACTTATCTATTGACCAAGGTCTTCACAAGCATCTTCTCTGGAGAACTATCTCCTATAGCGCCAGTAAGACCACAGTGTAGTCAATGGGCAGAATGCAGATCTTTTTGGGTTAGCATTATTTTATTAACTTGCTATAATTAACTCCTCTTGATGCATGAAAATTAAACGCTCCTTTTACATCATAGGAACAGCGCTCAACGGTAACCACCAACACCCTAAAACCTAAACAGGGGACATCGCATACCTGAAGGGTACCTCCACTGCAGAAAATAACGGAAAAAATCCGAAGCCGTGAAAACCTCTCGCTGGGATAAATGCTGCTATAGATACCTGGCCATGAAACAGACCCAGAACATAAAAAGGACATCTGTTCAGCCTGCCTGCCAGCGAAGGCTAATTCAATAAATTATTTAAAGGCAAAAACAAAAAAAGTGCAGGAAGTTGAACTTCATGCACTCCACAACGAAACTATTGGAATAGGGTTACACCAATCTCACATTCACTGCATTTGGCCCTTTCTTGCCATCCTGAATGTCGAAAGTCACCTCATCATTTTCCCTCACATCGTCCTTTAGACCAGAAACGTGAACAAAAAACTCCTTGCCTGTACCCTCTTCCACTACAAATCCGAACCCTTTTGATTCATTAAAAAATTTTACTTTACCTGATGCCATAATAACTGTTTTTCTTTAAGATATTTATTCTGCAAGTTATCAAAATAAGTTGGAAAGTTTTTAGCTACGGGATAAGACCCTGGTACTTATGCCGAAGGTTACACGGGTTCCGCATTTGTGCTACCCATTTCCTTCCATACTGCCAGGATGTTTCTGATCAGGGTGGAGCGCTGATCTTAGATCAAATATCTTTTCTGCACAACAACAAAACGATTAGATTGCGGACAGCAAGTCCCCCTTACAACTTCTAAATGTAAAATCCAAAAAACAGGGCAGGCACAATTATTTTGCCTAAATCATGAACCTGCACAAGCAGACCTGCCCTGTCCGTTTAACGGATAAACAAATCTAATAAAAAATCCTCAAACGTCAAGTAATTACATGACACCAACGAGCGGATAAAATTTGACATTGGCGAACTCAAGAAAGTAACCGATGATCAGTGAGAAAGAAAAGGAAATCCTAAAAAAATTCGGCGCACACCTGAAAAAACTAAAAGAAGCCAGAAACCTTTCTTACAGACAGTTCTATGCCAACAGCGGCGTAAATACAGGTGATATCATCAAATACGAGAACGGTTCGACCGCACCGGATATCATTACTATCAAAAGACTTGCAGTGGGATTAAGGATCCACCCTTCACAGCTTCTGGATTTCGAATTCGGTGTCGACTTTGCGGCAGGGCTTGAATAAAAGCAGATTCCGCTCCCAAACCAACATACAAAACAATCTCCCCGCAGCAAAGCCTTGGTTAAGACGGGCCGGGCGTTTACATCGACACCTCTTTTCAGGACAGCAACCAACCCTCAGCGCGATATACCTTTTAACGAATTATCTGCTGGAAGGTATTTCAAAAGCCGATCCAACTCCCGCCCAATGATCTCAGAACCGTTAGGTGTGAACACCTATTTCAGAACCAATATGGGTTATGGAGAAGTTATAGCATCTTAAACCCCAGACCTATTCGCTAAACCATAAGTATATACAGAATCAAAATACTTATTTTTGATATGTTAAATAATACATAACGATATCAAATGCATTACAAAAACATTCTTTACAGGAATATTTACTAAATTAGTGTTGCCTAAATTATCCTGTACTATGAAAAATCCAATTCCCTGTATCATCGTCGATGATAACAGCAGTGCAATCAGCACTATTACGGCATATGCCTCGGAAATGCCCCAGCTTGATCTTAAAAAAAGCTACACCAAACCGATCATTGCCATGGGAGAACTATCCGGCGAAAAAATCCCCCACCTGATCTATATGGACATTGACATGCCGGGCATGTCTGGGATCGAACTTGCCAACAGCCTTCGGGACCTTCCCCACCACGTCATTTTTACCACTTCCTACCCCGACTTCGCCATTGAAGCATTTGATCTCAGGGCGAGGCACTACCTGCTAAAACCATTCAACCTTTCCGAATTTGCACGCAAAACCGAGGTGGTGATCAGGGAATTTTTTGATACCCTTGAGCTGGATAATGAAACCGAGGATGCGTTTCTGCTGCGCAAAGAAATCGATAGCAAAAGGCTCATCAAAGTGCCAAAGGCTGACATCATTTACATACAGGGCGCAAACAACCACATCCACTTTTATACCACAGGCGGCGACTACTCGGTTTATATGACCTTTAGCGAAATCCTGGAGCGACTGTCCGGACAACAGAAATTTTACCATGTCCAGCGTTCTTACATCATCAATACCGACCAGCTGGACGAAATAGAAGGGAACACCATATACCTGAAAGGTTACCAGGTGATCATGTCCCCGCTCTATAATGCCCCATTCATGAAATGGGTCAATGGGATCTGGCTCAAAACGCGCAGGAGATAAACCATCATCCCGATCTCCGCCCGCTGTTATGGGTCGTGGTGATCAGGGTCAGTGTCGTGGTGGTAGGATCTGTGGTTTCCCGGCCACGGGCCGCCGCAGAGCGGAAAACAAACACTGTTTTCCTGCTCAATTTTACTCTGTTAGGTGTTTTCATGAAAGGAAACTAGCTGCCTGAAAACCCTAAAAAGACCTCCCGTGGCCAAGTACGGGATACCCTTGGTGAAACCCCTAAAACTGCAGAAAAAAATGAAAGAAATTATCCGAAAATACCGCTGGCACCCCCTGATCTGGACACTGTTCGCAGCCTATGAAATTATCTCGCTCTGGACCGTCCATGGATTGCTTGCAGACCCGAAAAATTACCTGGTCCACTACGTGATCAATATTTCACTGTCCTACGTGGCCTCCTCAGCCATATTACCTTCCGCACTTGGGGGCGCAAACAGAAAATACCTGATGCTGTTCATATCGGCTATTGGCGCCCTGATCACCTATCTGATGATCAGCAACCTGGCAGACAAGCTCCTTGGCTATGTAAGTGATGCAGACTTTTTTGGCAGTTCCGGAATTGATGAAATTTTCATTGCCGCTACCATCTGGAGGGGAATTTATTTTTTAGGTATAGGAACAACAATATTCCTCTTCCAGAACCGGGTCACCATCCTTAAGAAATCGGCTGCCCTGGAAAAAAAAGCATCAGAGGATGAACTTCATAAGTCCAGACAGGCACTCGAACTTGCCAACGCCAGAAACGCCTATCTGAGGTCACAGATCAATCCCCATTTTATGCTCAGTAGCCTGACCTACATCCACGACATGACCAGGGAATTATCCCCGGGAGTTGCCGAGACAGTGTGGTACCTTTCCAAGCTCCTGCGGTACGCACTCTCCAGCGAACGCGGCCCGGAGAAAATCTGCATTGCCACTGAAATCCAGCAGGTGGAGAACCTGCTGATGCTCAGCCGGATCAAAGAAACCCAGACCTACATTGAATTCAACTGCCAGACCGAAGCAGAGCAGGCGCAGATCATCCCCTTTGTGCTGTTATCACTTGTGGAGAACATGCTCAAACATGGCGATCTGAGTAACCCTGAACATCCCGGCTCGATCACTGTCCAAAAACAACAGGGCATGCTGCTTATCGAGACACAGAACCTAAAAAGCAGCGGGATCAATGACAACGGGCTCCATACCGGGCTTTCCAATATCACGCAGCGGCTTGCCCACACCTACCATGACCTGGGAAGGCTAAGCTACTCCAAAAACGACAAGCTATATTTCCGGGCTTCCGTCAGTATTCCCTTTGAAAAAGTCGACACCAAAAACCCTTTAAATCAAATTTAGCGATGTAATACAACAGCTTCCCTACTAATGATCAATACTTTAATAGGCAATGGGCACAACCTCGTATTGGCATCAAAGATAACTACCTTAGCTAAATAAAATATAGTAGTATAACAAAGTATAGTAGTATAGTTTGTTATAGTTTAATTGAGAAAAATATGGAAGTAACAGAAAAGGGCAAAGGCATTTCTGAAATCGATTGTGCCGAGAGATTGTTGGCCGTAGGCGATGCGTTATATGCAATTGGGGGAAAATGGAAATTAAGGGTGATAATCGCTCTGGCAAATGGTTTTCGGAGATTCAACGATATCCAGTGTAACATTCCGGGAATCTCTCCGCGTGCGCTGTCAATTGAACTAAAGGAGTTAGAAGCTAATGGATTTCTGAAAAGGACTGTTTATGCTGAAGCCACACCAGTGACTGTAGAATATGAACTTACTAGCTATAGCCATACTTTCGCCGAAATACCCAGTTAGGTGTTAAACGAGCCGATTGACCATTTTGAAGCGAAATAGAGTTAACAATATAGACCGAAAAAGCTGGCCACTATACGCGAAAACAGTGGATAGTATTGCTGAAATCCTAAAAAAGTTTCCTCCAAAAAAAATTAACAACCAGTTTCCTTATTTAATGAAAAAACTGGACTACCAACCATTCGACTATCAATACTACATTTGTGATGACTTGGCTTGGCCAGATTTTAATGAAACGTCAGCCAGGGCGAAAGTCAAAAGCACTATAATATAAATCAGCCCCAGGCAACTCGTGATGGACAAGTAATGAAAGAAATATTCTCTCCTGTAATCTTTTTTATTTTTTCCTGTTCTTTTCCGCTATTTGCCCAAAAACGTAATGTTGATCTTGATGTTTTTGCACAAAAAACCGGAAACCCCATCATTCCAGGATATCTGGCTGATGCTTCTATTTTCTATGACTTCAGAACGGATACTTTTTTAGCGTATGGGACCAACGACGGGAATGGCGGAGAGAACGTATTTCCTGCGCAGGTCTGGTATTCAAAAGACGGAAAAAAATGGACAAATATGATTTTAACCCTACCAAAAGAATGGACAACAGCGGCAGGAACAAAATACATATGGGCACCGAGCATTACTTATCATCCCACTACCGGTAAATACTATCTGATGTATAGCATCGATGATATAGAAATTGGCCAGAATAATCTGGTATTGCGACTGTCAATTCCCCGGATATACCAACAACAACCCTGACCCAGCCAATTCCGCCATGTAAGTCTTTAACCGATACCCTTTCGCCCCCAATTACTAAGTAAAATGGTTTCTGCATCATGGTTTTTAATGGAAGGTTAATCCAAAATTGGAATGCATGTTTCAATTTGGACAGTATACTCAATTCCCCCATTTTGGAATGATATTCCGAACCGTCATATACGCACACTTCCTGCCTGGGTAGCCGATAAGTTTGGATAGCACAAAAGCTGCTGCATTCTGCTTACAGAACAGCAGCTTTTGTCAGGTTAACCGTATGCGGTATGCCTTACCAACCAAAATTCTGTTTCAGGTCCGGACTTCTGTCAATCTCGGTCTGTGGTATCGGCATGAGGTAGTGTTTATCGGTGAATACCCTGTCCTGTATCGTTACCGGTTTATACAGTACGGCAACACCTGCAGCTTCGCTATTGATGTCCAATCCCGTTGCGCTTAACTCTGCTGTCGAAGGGCGGGCATTTAAAACGTGAAGCTGGCCGTTATCAACATTCCTGGCGATAAGCCAACGCCTTACATCCCAAAAACGGTGTCCTTCAAAAGCAAATTCTATCCTGTATTCATTCTGTATACGGCGGCGCATTCCATCTTTGGTCTGGTCGGCAGGTAAAATGGGAAGTTGTGGCATCGCTACCCTGCTTCTCACCAAATTTACATATTGGTAAACGCTTGCGTCCGGGGCAGATAAGTATTCGTTCATCGCCTCTGCATAACTTAAATAAATTTCTGCAAGTCGGAATATGGGAAAATTCCTTCTTCCGGTGCCCGTATTGGCATTTCTATCCACCTCCGGCGATATCCATTTCCTTACGTTATATCCCCAGGGATTTGTTCCTGATTTACTGGTTGCCCATCCATCAGTTTGCCCGTTACCACTGCCCCACCATGCGAATTTCGTACCTCTTTTCATTGCATCGAAACGCCACAGCGAATATTGAAAAAATATAGATGCATAGAATCGTGGATCACGGTTCTTATACATGTTCGAAATGTTATTTGCCGTCTGAAATTTTAATCCATCCCACATCTGGCCACTCCAGGTCCCGCTGGTTACATATTGGGAGCCCGGCTCATTGATCGGATAACCGTTATTCATTTCGTAAGCATCAACGAGCTCCTGCAGGGGTGTAAATTTACCGCTGCCCTTAAATGGCGGGCCATTGGGCAATTGGGTACTTTCAACATCCACATTGTTGGTAATGATCCTCGGTAAAATGGTTTCAGTATAATCTCGGGTATAAAATTGTGCTGCATAATTTTGCACGGGGTTGGACGGGAAGGGATTATAGAGACTATAAATACCCAAATCGATTACTTCCTTTGCGGCATCGGCAGCTTTTTTCCATTTTTCCCTATCATATGTAGTGTTAAAAAGCTGCTTACCATCTGCATTTCTAATATTGGCATACAGGGGATTGCCATTGAATAATGGGCTGGCCACAGTTAATAATATCCTTGTTTTCAATGCCAGCGCAGCACCTTTTGTAATACGTCCAATTTGTGCATCAGCCTGGCTAAGCGGCAATATTTTAGCTATGGCATCACACTCTGAGGTAATAAAACCTACGATTTCATCAACAGAGTTACGGGTATACTGTGTCTTTCCAAGATCGTTGGGGTCTATATCTGCCGGACTGGTCAGTAACGGAACGGCTCCGTATCTTCTAAAAAGCTCAAAATAGTACTGTGCCCTTAAAAAACGCGCTTCGGCTTTATAACGCGGCACCCAGATTTCGTAATAGGCCTGCCTGTCCAAAGGGATGGGAACCAGATCTATACGTGCTATAAAAATATTTGCCCGTCTGATATCCTGGTATTTACCGGCCCAGTTTCCCAGGGGATTATCGGTAATGCTCCAGCTGCCCAAATTAAACTTATAGGCATTTATAGCCCCTCCGTTATCGAACCAATGGTGGTACGACTCATCCGTATAAGCAGTGATATCAGATCCCATATCGTTTGGCAGGGCATTATAAAGCCTGGCGAGTGCCTGCTCTGCAAGGTTGATGTTGGAATAAACATCATCTTCGGTGGTATACTCTGAGGGTACTACATCCAGGTATTTTTTACAGGCCGGGGCCGTTAAAAGAAGCATGGATAAAAATATTATATGTATTTGTTTCATCTTTTTAGAATTTTGTGATAGGTGTGATGAAGTTTTTGCTCGTTCATGTTGGATAATTTCTGCCTTTGGCTTTTTATTTACATGGCCACATTTAAGCCAAAATTGAGAACCCTCTGCTGGGGGTAACTACCGAAACCGTCGGGCATCTCAGGATCGAATATTTTCAGTTTATCCAAGGTGTATAAGTTGGTGCCGCTGGCAAAAAACCTGATATTGGTGAGTTTCAACCTCCGTGTAAGCGGTTTTGGCAGGGTATAACCGAGCTCAACATTTTTTAGCCTCAAATAATCTGATGATTTTAACCAGAATGTCGAATTCTGATTGTTGTTTACATTATTTGAAGACGATATTCTTGGCCAACGGGCATTTACATCCGGATTTTCAGCAGTCCAGCGGCTCTCCAGATAATCGGCCAGAACAGAGCTGTTTGAAGAAAAGGCCCATGCAGAAGTACCGTTTAACCATCTATAACCTCCCCTGGCCCCCTGAAGCAGGGCATTGAAATCAAATTGTTTAAAGGAATAACTGATGGTAAAACCGATAATCGATTTTGGCGCTGTGGCTTTCCCCAGATACCCCTCATCCTGACTGTTGATTACCCCATCTTTGTTCCGGTCCAGATATTTGATATCACCCGGTACAATTTTGCCATACTGCTGTGTGGGACTGCTGTTAATATCGGCCTGATCCTTAAAAAGCCCGATCGCTGTTAGGCCATAGGCTTCAAAAACCTGCGTACCTTTTAAGCCTTTATAAGCTAGCGTATAATTTGGTTCTGCCGCATAATCTATATTATTGGTGGCATAAGAGTAAGATGCCCTTAACATAATACTCTGGTTTGCGAACTTTTTGCGCCAGGTGAGTTCTGTTTCGAATCCCTTATTGCTTACCCTGCCCGCATTGATGGCGGGCAGGTTCTGTACTCCTGTTACATCGGGGATAACAGATGCAGTAGTTAAAATGGAGGTACGTTTTTCAGAAAAGATATCACCTGTAAATTGGATAGCATTGTTGAAAAGCCCAAGTTCGAGACCGATGTTTGCTTTTTTCGCCCTTTCCCAGGTCAGGTATTCGTTACCGGTGGCACTTTCCTGCGTACTGGCATAGCTATCGCCATCAGCAGCCAGGCCAAACTGATAGCCATTGCTCCCACCCGTTGTCCAGGTGCTTAAATAGGCAAAACGGCCAACACTGTTGTCTACCCCGACAATACCGTAGGAGCCCCTGAGTTTTACCAGGTTGAAGGTTTTGGAGTTTTTGAGAAATTTTTCATTGGAAACAATCCATGCTGCCGATCCCGCCGGGAAAAAACCCATACGATGACCTACCTTGAAATTTTCGGAGCCATTATAGCCGGCATCAAATTCAAGCACATACCTGCTATCATATGCATAGTTTAAACGGCCTACCAGTCCCAACTGTTTATAGGGCAGTGCGCCAATGGCATCACCGGCAGTGGTAAAACTTTGCGATTGGTTGTACCTGACCATCCCTGTCACTGCATGTTTTTGGTCAAATACCCTATCGTAGTTAAGGTATCCTTCGTAAGTTGACTTCCTGCTCGTATTGGCCGCGGCTATATTGAAGCCCAGCAGTCCTGTGCCGGTGGTAACCTGGGTATAGGTTCCCTTGCCCAGGTCCGTTTCCTGGTCATTGCCCAGGGAATAAACATAAGTAGAGTAACTTCTGGCCCTGGTGAGGTTGCGGTAACTCTGCGAATCGAAGGCAAACCGTGTCCTTGCACTAAGCCCTTTGGTAATGAAAGACATATCAAGTTTAAATCCCGCAATGGCACCCAGGGTGTTTTCGAACAGTTTTTGATAACCGAACTGGGTAAGCCTGCCGTAAGGATTGGCCGGTGAGTCCTTTTTTCCGGCTATAGATCCGTTCGGATTGGTCATCGGATAAATATAGGAAGGGGTATTTCTAAGTTCTGCCCAAAAAGCATCACCCGATTCATTTGGGTAATTGCGGTCACGCACCACATCGCTCAGGTTCAGTTCCATGGTAAGGTGTTTGGTGATATCGATATCAACATTGCTCCTGAAATTGTATTTGTTTAAATAAGCATTGATGTTATAGGCGTTCAGATCATCAAATTTATATAGCCCTTCCTGTCCCAGATAGGACATGGATACAAAATACCGTGCGGTAGATGAACCCCCGCTCACATTCAGGTTGGTCTGGTTCATCATGGAATTCGGTTTCAGCAACTCCTTATGCCAATCCACATTGGGATAGAGATACTGATAGCTTGGCTTACTGCGGTCCCTGAACTTATCGATGTAGGCATCGGTATATAGGTTATAATTCAATCCATCGTTCATCAGGCCCTCCCTGAAAAGTTTAAGGGCGTCATAAGAATCCAGATATTCAGGTAACCTTACCGGCGACTGGCTTGCTATCTGTGTGGTTAAGGATAATACAGGCTTACCGGTTTTACCTCTTTTGGTGGTAACCAAAACCACACCATTAGCCCCTTTCATCCCAAATACGGCCGTTGCTGCAGCATCTTTCAAAATGCTTACATCCTCTACCTCGTTGGCATCAATGCGGTCTATGGCGTTTTCAATTCCGTCCACCAGGATTAAAGGGCTTTTACCCTGATAAGTACCAAAACCCCTGATATACAGCGTAGATCCGTCTGCCCCGGGTTCACCGCTATTCTGTATGGTAACCAGCCCGGGCAACCTGCCCGCCAGACTATTGGTTAAACTTGCTGTTGGGGTACGAAGCATCTCCTTGCTTGAAACCGATGTGAGCGCACCGGTAACCTTTGTTTTGGTCTGTGTACCATAGCCGACGATCACTACGTCTTCCAACATTGCTTTATCTTCGAGCAGGCTGACCCGTATGTAATTTTTTGCTTTTACGGCAATTTCGCGTCTGAGGTAACCAACAGAGAAAAAAACCAGTGTGGCATTTTCAGGAACCTTGATCACATAGTTCCCGTTCTGATCGGAAGTGGCACCCAGGCCCTGCACCCCTTTAACAGTAATATTTACCCCGGGAAGCCCTACCCCGGTAGAATCGGTAACCACACCCCTCACCTCAATATCTCTCTGGTTCAGATCCGCAGTTTTGGCCGTCCTTTTTATGATGACCACATCATCTACAAGGGAAAATGAAAAGTTATTTTTGAACAGAATCTCCTGTAATACGCCGGACAGTTTTTCGTTCCTAAAATCATAAGTCAGTTTGATATCATCTCTTAAAAGTACATCAGGATAAGCGAATTTGACACTTGTTTTTTTAGAAATCAGCTCAAGGGCTTTTTTAAAACTTATATTTTCTGCCTTTAATGTGAGCGTTGTATTCAAAATCTTTTGACTATAGGAGACATTAGCAAAGGCAAGTGAGCAGAATACACAAAGTGTGCATACTATTACGGTGCTATACTTCATGAGGATATAGGGATAATATAATACTCTATGATCTAATAGAGATTTTTTCATAGTTTTACATGTTAACGTGAAAATGGAATAGCCGCTTGCATTGATTTCTCAGGTCCTGGCAAACGTGCTGTTGTTAATTTTTGCATTTCAGCCCGGGTCAAACTTTTTGGCCTGGGTTCTTTTTGGTTATCATTAACTCTTCATAAGATTGTATGGGTTTATCTGGTTAGCAGCTCTTTCCGCTCAGTATGTAAATGCCGTTTTTATATTCATAACGTCCATCTATCAATCGGGAAAGCACTTTTAATAGTTTATCCAAACTCGGATTGTTCAGTTCTGCGGTGATCCTGCAGTCTTTCAGGTGGCGCGGTATTTGGATTTTGACATCGTAGCCACGCTCAATTTCCGCGGCTACCTCGGCCAGCCTGCGGCTTTTGTATAATATTTTTCTTTCATGCCAGGCTACCAGCTCATTTACATCAACCGGATACGGGTTGCTTATACTATCGCTCCTTTTATCAAAAAGAACCTGGTGGTTGGGCAGTAATATCCTTGTTTGCCGAAGGGCTTTGTCATGTTTTTTTTGATAAACACTGACTTTGCCAGTCACTACCGTTACGGATATGTTTTCGTTGGAATAGGCGCTAATATTAAAACTTGTGCCCAGTACCTGGGTGTTCAGTTTATCTGTATGGATAATAAAAGGTTTGCTTTTATCGTGTGCCACTTTAAAAAAAGCCTCACCGCTTAATGACACCTCGCGGGTATTGCCTACAAATTTTTCCGGATACCTTAACCTGCTATCGGCATTTAAATAAACGATTGTACCATCGACCAGGGTCAGACTGACGATTTTACCCCTACCTACCTTTTTTTCCAGCATGGCCAGCGGTTGTCCGGTGGCTGGTCCATTATCCTGCTGCCGATAAATCAGAAAACAAACGGCGCCGAAAAGCAGGACCGATGCGGCAACCCTGAAGAGTTTAAGGTATTTGCGGTTTCTTGTTTTATTGTCTATGCTATCCAGAATGTTGGAGTATACCTTATCGTGTTCAAAAGTTGTCTTTATATCCAAACGGAAACTATCTTTCTGTGCCTCATCGAAATAAGCATCCAACTTACTTTCGATAGCTTCTATTTGTTTTGATTTATCTTTCTCCATGTTATTATTGTGTATGATGCAATTTTCGGTGCCAGCCCCCAAAACTTTTTTATTTTTTTTTATAATTTAAAAAGATAACATCCAAGGGAATATAATAATCCCCTCCTGTAAACAGATCAAAGGCATTTATCTTGCTGTCTGATCAATCACGGTCATTCCAATATCGATGAAGTATGGTGTATACTATCGAAATATTTTTTCACCAGTTTCTTTCCGGGTATCCCGGATCCAGAAAGCGCCCCACGGGCGCCGGCATGCAAAACTTCATTATCCCGGGACAGGAAGTTGCAGGAGGAAGGGCAACGGGAAATCCCGCCGGCCGGAACGGAAACCAGGAAAACATGGATCAAGCGGAAAAGTTGGGG
>NZ_DJDT01000213.1 GCF_002432345.1 Pedobacter sp. UBA5917 | reverse complement strand
GCTTCGGGCAGGGAGAGATCTACCTCGACAGATTTCTCCACTGCGGTCGAAATGACGGTAACCGAAAAAGGCCCTGCATAAATGCCGGGCCTTCGATTGTTAATTTAAAGGGAGGGTAAGATCTTATTTGTTGTTTAATTTATCGGCGAGCATTTTCATATAGAAACCGCCCACTACGCTACGGGCCTTAAAGTTATCGCGGATACCGGTATTCGAATCATAAAAATCGTTTAAAGGCACTCTCGATTCTGTTTCGATGGCATGTTTATAAACAGGATGCACCAAAGCTTCGAATTCTTTTTGCGTTGGGGCAAAAGTCGCCGTCCACAAAATCCAATCGTTTTTGGTGTAAGCTTTTCTACTATCCAATGGAATACCGTACCTATTCTGTTTGGTAAGGTAATATTTGGTTTCGGTATCGTATATTTTCTGAGGGAAGAGGTTTAAGTTTAAAACTTTATCCCAAACCAGGTTGTATTTCTGGCTCCAGGTATTTTTATTATCGAAAGTTAAAGCATAATGATCGCCTGCATCGGCCATTTCGATCCATTTTGGCACCATGCTTTCGGCAATATCCCTATATTTTTTAGCTACATCATCATAACCCAATGTTTTGGCCATTTGTGCATAACAGGCAATACCTACAATTGCTTTTACCGATAAATTGGCGTTACGGGCCAGGTGACCGGCAAAATCATCAGTACATAACTGTGTTTTTGGATCCAGACCTTCTTTGGTTAAATAATCAACCCAGGTGGTTAATGTTTTCCAATGTAGTTTGGCGTAATCGGCATTTCCCTGTGCTTTGGCTATAGCGGCTGTTAAAATAATCATGTTACCCGATTCTTCAACAGGCATCGGTTCGCCATAAGTTTGTCCGTTAGCCAGTGGATAGGTACCCAAATCGTGTGCGGCCCAAGGGTGTGGATATTTACCGCTTTCGCTAAAATAGAAAATACCATTTAACATGCCCTGAAGTAGTTCGGGTTTATAAATAAGGTATAAAGGGGCAGATGGATAGGTAACATCAACGGTATTGATGAAACCACCGCTGTTGTTTTCTTTTGACAACCACAAAATTTCGCCCTGCTGGCTTTTAACCAAAGTGTGCGCGGCAATACTCTGGCGGTAACCTAAAACACAAAGATCGGCATATTCTTTACCGCCCGATTTTAAGGCATCGGCATATAAAGTTTTATTAAAAGCCTCACATTTCTGGATTACGGTTTTGTATTCGTTGGCCGCAGCAGTAAGCTGATTTTCGATGGTTTCGTTACCCGAAGTATTCCACCACGGTCTTAAATTTTTATTGAAATACTGAACAGAATAAATTTCATCATAACCCAGTTCTACATATTTTTCTACCGCAGCTTTACCCACTGCACCAAAAGGGATAACGGTATTAAGCGCCAACATTTTTCCCTGTTTTGCTGTTGAAGCTGAATTACCTTTTCTAAAAGCATCAGCAGCATCTTTTTCGGCGGTTACAAACTGGATGGCATTGCTGGTTTTTGGGGCAGCTACATAAAAGTAACCCCAATCAATACGCATATCATCACTGGCTTTTTGCAGGATCGGTTGTTCTACGGTACCGGTTTTTAATACCGATAATTTAGATGTTGCATATTTGGTTGCGGTAACTTCCTGTGTTGGACGGTAAACCGCAATATTGGAAGATGCGCTTAAATAAACCTTCACCTGGTGAGTTTTACCATCGTTGGCTTTTACCTGATAAGAAACATAAGAAACCGGGCGTGCAAACAAACCCAAATCGTTCATTAACAGCGGCGAGGTAAAGGTTAATTTCAGGTCGACCTTGCCACAGGTAAAGTTATAAATGGTTTGTGTGGCATTGATGTCAACACTTTTTTGTTTGGCAACCTGTACTTTTTCGGCGTTGTCTTTCAGCTTATCTACCAAACCAAAATCAAGGAAACGGCCACCGGCAGTATTGATCAGGTGGATGGCAATTACATTTGAGCCTGCTTTTAAAGCACTTTTATCGCTATTGCTTAAGGCAATGTACTGGAAACTGTTTGTCCAGCCTTCTTTAGTGTAAACTTTTTTACCGTTTAAATAAACTTCGATATTATCATCGTGGTTTATTTTTAAAAAAAGTTCGTTTATCGAAGCCGGGTTGGCCACATTAATGGTTCTCCTTACCCATATATCGTGCGATTTCCAAAGTGTTTTTACATTTTTTTCATCGTCGCCGATCGGTGCGGCACCCGTTTGCCAGTTATTGGCATTATAATTTTCGGCTTTCCAATCCCCCTGTGGCTCACTCTCGGTATATTTTACTTCGTAAGCTTTCTCATCAGAAGCAGGTACAATGGTTTTGTAAGTGGTGGTTTCTTTACCCAAAAAACGATAAATACCGCCATCAACATTAATCATCCCTAAAAGGGAGTGGTCTGCCCCGGTCCAGTGCTGGGTAGAAGACTCCGTTAATTTATCGGTGTTAGACCAGATACTGAAATAAGTATTGTGCGTAATTAAGGGATAAGCCGGGGCTTTCCGTTCCTGTGCTTTCAGCAAACTGCCCGCAAACATGCAGCCGAGTATGCCTAAGAATTTAAAAGTGTTGGTTTTGTTCATAATTTGTGTGTGTATGAAGTTTTGAAATTATATCCTGGTTAGATCCCACGTTAGTTAAACGTTTTACTAAAGTATAAAATATAATTTAGCTTTTATCAAAAAAGCCGAAATTAATTGTCTGTTTGACATTTAAAAAGAAACTCTAAAGAAGTCAAGTTTTAAATTTACGTTGTATTATAATTGGGGTACAAACCTGACTTCTTTAGTGATCAGTTACTTTTCTCCCAGATAGACCCTGAAATAAATTCAGGGTGACGTTACGCATTAGAAACAAGTTCAGTGTGATGAACCTGCCAAAACCTGACTTCTTTTCAAAAAAAATACATGAAGTTTTTAGGCCTCATGTATTTTTCAAATTGTGTGGAGCGAATGTTAATTTAAGGTTGTTTCTTATTAATGGTCCATTCTCCCAGCTGGAATACGCGGCTTCCCCTGTTCGACTTGATATAAAGGCGGTAGAATTTATATGCAATGTAATTATCAAAATGGAACAGCTTGGTCTGCTTTCTGCTTCCATCGTTATTTTCCCAAGGGCAAACGGTAACGGTATGCAGATCGGTATATTGGATACCATCCAGCGATCCCTGTAAAATCCAATACCTTGGGTCGCAGTCGGGCGCATCATTACCCGAAGTAAGCGTATATGCACCTACCACCTGCGGCGTTTTAAGTTCGAAAGTACACCTTTGGGTACCATCGAAACCTGCCTGCAAAAATTTGGTATTGATATCCTGATCGACAAGTTTTTTCGAACCTTCGCCTCCATTCGCCCCATCACCGTTTTCGAGGTTGACCGAAAATGTTCCGCCAACGGTTACCATATAGTTTTCGCCATATTTTGTAGGGTCGAAATTAGGGTCGACAATTTTTAGATTGATCTCTTTGGTAGCCGAATAGCCCTGTCCGTTGCGGATGGTTAAAATTACGCGGTAGGTACCCGGAAACCTGTATACATGTTTTGGCGATACCTCAACAGAAGTACTGTCATCGCCAAACTGCCATAACAGCGTTTTATAATTTTTAGGATCGGCGGTAAACTGCACTTCCTGGTATTTTGCCGGATTTGGAATAGCATAATCAAATGCCACCAATGGTTTTGGTTCTTCCACAACAGGAACCACCTCTTCGGTGCCACTTTTTTTACATTTTACCGTTAACACTACGATAAGCAGTAAAAGTGAGCACAGGCACAATAATCTTTTCATATTACTTTTCATATCTATTCATGTTTAAGGGGTTGGAAATAGCTGTGTTTTTTCGATTACACGTTTACCGTAACTGGCCGATGGTACTTCATACTCCAGGTAAGCCTGTTGTCCGCCCACATTTTCACGGTGATGTGCTTCAATTTTATATCTGATACCACGTTCCAGGAAAATTTTGGCATTTCGTTCAGGTTTATCCCATTGTGTGGTATAATCGTTAATAAGCAGTTTTCCATCAACATACAACCTCGATCCATCATCCCAACGGGTTTGATAGAAAATGTACTCACCCCTTACCGGTGCCAAAAACTCCCCGGTCCATTTGCTTGCGAAATTATCCCTGCTTAACGAAGTGCCACTGGCATTTTTAACATTATCCGGCCAGCCATCGCCCGAAAAATTGATGGATTCATCAACCCTTGTTACAAACGGCTCTCTTCCATCATCAGGATCTAACTGTGTATTGGTGTAATACCTGGCCGTAAGTCCTGTTCCTTTACCTATAATAGGCGAGTTGTTATCAAGGTTTACACTTGGATCAATCACTACAATTACTTTGCCTTTTGTAGGGTGGATAACGTGATTGGTATTATCGGTAAGGCTTAATGCAAAAGCAAATTTCTTGTTGGCCACAATATTGGCATCAAAAACCGGCCATGGTATAACCAACCGAACGGTAGCGAAACTTGCACCGGTACTAAACCTCACCAGGGTATCGAGCGTATAATCTTTTGCGTCCAGGTGGATCACATCAGCAGGAAGGATACCCCTCGAAACCAGGGTAGCAATGGTATCAATATTTTCTTTCACTTTTATGTTAAAAGCGGTAGAAGGTGCATTTTCCAGATTAACAATTAATGGAATAGTCACTCCAGCTAAACCCGGTGTATAATTGCCCTTATAAAGCACGTTATAGGTACCACCGCCCTGAAAAGTGAGGTAATGCACATCGGAAGCTTTAAGCAGCTCGTCGGTATTGATTACCACCAGGATATTGGATTTACCATTGGCAATTTTATTGCCTTTGCCCGGAGCTGCAAGTTTTAAGGCAAAAACCACTTTTTTACCCAAATAACGTTCTAATGTTGCCCTGCGCACAATGGCAATACCTTCTGCATTATCTGTTCCGTAAGCCACATTGATTACTGTTGGGTATTCTACTGCGGTTGAGGGCATTAAGATGGCATTGGTTAGACCGCCATTGTTGATGAGCTGGGTAACAGTATCGTTATTTAAAGTTAAACCTACCTGAAAAGCTTCTTCGGCCATACCGGAAAGAGAGATTTTAAAAGGCACTCTAACAAACTGGTTATCGATGGTTACGTTACCTACCACAATACCCTCGCCGGTAATGCTCCTTGTTGCAGCATCGGGCAGTTTTAAATCCTCTACCTGCGATTCTTTACAAGAATAGGCGCCAATCATGATGGCTAAACCCATTACTATTGAATATATAATTTTTTTCATTTTCGATATTTTAAATGATCCGAAATTCTTGTTATTGATCTAACCATACCCTACCATCGAGCGACCAGGTTTGCTTATTAGCAATTTTTAACCAGTTTAGCATTTGAGAAGGTATATCTGTTGTTTGGGGAACCAAAAGTGCCAGGGTACCGGTAGAAGGTGGACAGATCAGATCGTTAAAATTTTCCCACGAATATGGCCCCAAAAGATTAAAATCGTGTGCCTGTGACGAAAGATCGATCATTTTGTTGGTGTTACCATCAGTTGCCGGCCAGTAGCCCACCAGGAAATTATATGACGGGTGACTCTGATCGATAGAAGTTTCGCAGGCATATTGTTGTATTACGCCATCGGGTACCGGCAATTTAAAGAACCTGATATCGGTTACATAATAATCTGGCTCGCCATGGCCATTGCCGTTCAAAAAGCCAAGTTTAAGTGCATTTGAATTGGCTAAAGAACCTGATCCGGTGATCTCGAGCTCATTGTTGAAAACGCCGTTGGTATAGGTACGGATAAACCTCTGGTTACCGCGCTGTTCTAATTTTACCGAAAGGTTTTCCCATCTGCCCTGTACCAGATCTCCGCCCCTGCATTGGCGGTAATCGCCATCTTTGGTACCTCTCCATTCAAAATACCAATATTTGTCTTCCAGGTAAATTACCCAGCCCACACTTGGGTGCCCGCTCGACCATTCGTTACGTTTACCTAAAATGCTTGGATAAAAGAGTTTTTCCTGGTTCTTTTTAACCTTAAGTTCAATGGTCATTTTGGTGGTATCATCAATATTATAAACCGCAGCATCTTCGCCGGCAATTTCTGCCCTTACTTCGGTACCTTTCATTTTAACGGTTTTACCCAGATAGCGGTTACCTGTAAAAGGCTTTACCAATATACGCTTGGTATAGGTAGAACTGTAATAGATAATAAAGGCGTTATTAGCTGTTTTACTGAAGATGGTTTGATCATCAGCATTTGGCGGCAGGGTAAATGCACCGCCATCGCTGGAGGCGATTACCACCAACCAATCTTCGTTGATGTAATTGGCACGTTTTTTTAATGCTGTCATAATTTCGCCCACTCCGGCATCGAACTTTTCGATGGCCGATTTATAGGCTGGGAACGAATTATCGTAACCGGAGGCAATGCCTGCTTTATCTACATCGGTAAAATGGCCAACAATTACCGATGCGGTATCGGTATTAAGCTGGCTGATTACCGCAGCTTTAACCTGATCGTCGGTACTTACCAGGGTGCTGATATCGGCACCGGTGGTTAATGATTTAAATACCGTAGATGAAGTATATGCGGCAATTTTAGCATTCGGTTTTATCTCTTTGATCCTTTTAAAAATGATCGGGTAGTTCTGCAGGTTGTTATTTGTTAAATTATCGTCGTTTACCAGGTGTTTTTCTTTTTTTACACCGGTAAGCATACTGGCCCAGTTGCTGGCATTCTGCGTAGCCTCGGGCTGATTTAAGGCCACCCAGCTATAAATAGAGTGCGGCAATAAATCGTTGATATTGGGGATATTTGCGGTAGATACCGACTGGCCCCTTGCACCATCAACAATGAGGTACAAAACCTTGCGGCTTCCGTACCTTACCTTTGTGGTATCGGTACCATCTTTTGCGCCCAGTGTTCTATCGAAATCTTTATTACAGGAAAATATGGCCGTGGTAAGTATTGTGGCGATTACGCCCACCAATAACTTGTATTTTTTCATCATGCTCATCTTAATTTATCTTTGGTTAGGCTTATTCAATGGTTACTCTCATAATGTTATAAAACGGCTGGTTATCGAAACGGCTAAAGCCACCGATCAGCAATAAAGCTTTTTTGCCATCGGCAGATTTTGTTTCAATAATATCGGATAAACCACCTGAGAACGGACCTGTTGCATTATAGCCAGGGGCCAGTAAACCTGCAGAGTTAAGTACCATAAAACCGTTACGGGTTACATTATTATATTTTCTGAAATAACCGCTAACCACAATCAACCCGTTAGAGAGCTGCTTGGCAAAATCAGGATAACCACCTTCGAATGTTTTGGCACTGAATGATTCGTCGAGACTTCCATCTTCATTAAGCAGTGCTACACCGTTAGCGGGCTTGCCATTATATTTGGTAAAAGCCCCTGTAATGAGGTATTTTCTGGTGGTAGTATTATAAGTTAACGAACCAACATAGTTATCGGCTCCGGTACCAGGGTTAAAAGATGGATCCAATGTTCCGTTTGCGGTTAAACGCAAAATGCGTACAGCAGGCTGGTCATCGAAAGTACTGAAGTTACCAAAAACCATCAGTTTTTCGAAATTAGGGGCATCGGTATGCATGTAGGTACCAATAGGCCCGTTTGCGCTTACATTACCTTTATTGGTTGAGGTATTAAAACGATAGGTTTTATCCAATGATCCATCTAAGTTAAACCTTAAAATCTGGCGGATATCGGTACTGTCCAAAATCACGGTATCCCTGGTAAAATCGTAATTGTCTTTATCGTAGGTACGTTTAACATAATACCTAAAATCGCCGGTTGCCAATATTTTTCCCTGATGTGGATATATACGGCTGATGTAACCATTTGTACCTCCGTTAAATCTCGGGAACCATTTTTGGGTAACGGTATCGGTTATGGTAGGTTTTCTTTTAGTCTGGATTTTAATCGTATCAATTGCCCCGTTATTAAACAGGGTGGTGATGTTGCTGATGTTTTCGGTACGCTGGTTATAACCGCTAAAACCGCCTGCTATAACGAAACGCCCGCCAACTTCGATTACCCTTGATAATGATCCGTTGGCGCCCCTACCGGTTCTGAAGGTACGGTCGTAATCGCCATCCAACGAGGTTCTGGCAATCCTGTTGATCGGTGTTACCAAACCTTTGTTATCGTAGTTGTTAAAACTGCCGATTACCAAAGCTCTGCCATCGTTCATTTCGTAAAACTGACTTACATAACCGTTTGCACCAGCGGTTGCTTTCCAGGTAACATCGTTTTTAATCAGTCCGGTAACGGTAAACTGTGGTCCCAATATCAACTGATCGCCAATAGCGATAGAAGTGATACCGGTACTACCTGCATCGGGCACCTTAACGGTAATTTCGGTTGCGGTAACACTTACCACCTGTGCTTTTTCGCCATTGAACATAAAGCTAAGCTGATCTTTATAAGGCAGCAGCCCTGTTGCTTTTACGGTAACCGTGGTACCCACAATACCCTCGGCAGGTGTTGGCGGTGCGGTTTGACTAATGGTTATTCCCAACGGTGCTTTCCCATCACCGTAAGGATCTGCGCCCAAATCTTCCTGCTTTTTACAGCCCACAATGGTGAAGCCAATTAGGAAAAATAAGCTTAGAATATATTTGATTCTTTTCATGATTTAATTCTTTTCTGATAAAACCTAATTACTTCCACTTGGCCTTAAGCCACTGATGTATACATCGTTATAAAACTCGTACTGATCAAAACCAAGATATGCGCCGGTGTAGCTTAAGGTGTGTACCACACCATTTGTTGGTTTTATATCGGATGATGCAACGGGCACTGTTGTCCAGCTATCGTTCGGTTTCGAAATATCGGGTATAAAAGAAAACATTAACTGTCTGTATCCGATATATTTAACGCCATTGGCATCGTTAAAATTGACACCGATATTGGCCACACTGTTGTTGTAATCATAGTATAGAGCACCTGGATAAATACTCCGGAGGCCAAGGTCGATCTGCGGATAATCCTTTAACCGGTTACTGCCCTTAAACATATAGCGCTGCAGGTATTTTTTCCAGATTGCAGGCGGAATCTGATCCAGGGTTTTAAGGGTATCTTTTCCGGAATAGAATAAATAATTGTTCAACCCTGCTGTATTAACCGTACCTATGGTCCTTTTGATCACATCATCATCAAAGGCGAAAAAAGTAAAATCCTCACTGCTGAACTGTTGTTCCATACCGGCCAGTTTTACAATCTGCGCCACGGTATCGAAAGGAACTTTTTTATCCTGCAGGTACTTTAGCATGCTTCCCGGATAATCGGGGTTTGCCTTACCGCCATCTACATAATATTCGTCACGTTTACAGGCATTAAGCAAGAGTAAAAGTGCTGCACATATCATTATTAGCTTTTTCATATCTTTTTAATCTTATAAATTAATTACCACCATTAACCCAATATTCGTTAAGCACCATATATGGATTATTGTTCAACGCATTAGAACTGATGGGCCATGTCCATGCGCCACGGTTAAATTTATCGGCGGTAAGTACATTGTACGTCCACTGGTTACTTAAAATTCTTTTGGTACGTACCAGATCGAAATAGTGATGTCCCTCGCCAATTAATTCTCTTGAACGTTCGTAAAAGATAAAATCTTTAAGGTTTCCGTTAGATGCGGTATAGGATGAAGCACCTGCGCGTTTTCTCACCATATTTACCAGTTCGGCCGCCCTGCCGTCCCTATCGATATTGGCCATTGCTTCTGCTGCCAAAAGGATTTCGCCCCCGTACCTGAAAATCATAAAGGTATTATCCGGATTGGCGTCTTCTTCTCCGGTTGAGAATGAGTTCTGGGCAAATTTCAACATCATAAATTTTCCATTATCGGCAAAAATATCTTCGTTAAACCAGCTCGTAATCCTTCTGTCGCTACCATCCTGAAAGATTTTCTGCATGTACTCGCCCCTGTAATAAGCAAAACTTACACGGTGGGTATATTCGGGACGTTTATAAGGATAGTGCAGAAACATATCGGCTACTGGTGCAATGTTGGCATTGGCATCGCCGTAGTTGATACTGCGGTAAAATTCGAACAAACTCTCGTCCGATCTTCCTTTTACCACTGTTGCCCACTCGGTTATGGGCAATAACCTAAAAGCGTTGCTCGCAATCAGTTCCTCGCCCAGATCGGCAGTTTCCTCATAATATTTACGGGCATTAGCGGGATCGAAACCTGCATTCCACATGTTCATTTCCATCATTAAGGCAACAATACTTCCCCTACCGGCCCTTACGCCTTTCAATGATGGATCGGTATAGGTCCAGGCAATAGCACTTTTATAAGTTTTAAGATCGGCGATACATTTGTTCAGCACGGATACAAAATTTTCTCTTGGTAATGCCGAAGAGTGGAATGGATCGGTATAGTAAACCACATTGCCATACAGGCGCACCATGATAAAATAACACAGTGAGCGGATAAACGCAGCCTCGGCCTTGAAAGAGTTTTTCTCTGCTTCGGAAACGCCGGGAATGCCTTCATCCAATTTTGCAATTAAAATATTTGCACCCTGAATGGCCTGATAATAGCCTGTCCAATCGGTTATCCTATAAAAATTGTAGAAATCCCATGGCCTTCCGCCCGATATCAGGTTTAAAATGTTGTTTTTACCCAAAATCTCCACAAACTCGCGGGCCGGGGCCAAATCAGACTGGCTTTCGTAAAGTACTTCGCCCGAGCGGTACTCGCCGGTTGCACCGATAAAGTGTGTTTCGTTGTACTTGTTAAAAACAACCCTCGATAAATTATAGATATTGGCCACAACATCTTCTTTGGATTGGAAGAAGTTATTTCCGGTTAATTTATCCAGCGGCTGTACATCCAGGAACTTTTTACATGCAGGCAAGCAGAATGTTGCTGCTATAATGATCGTGTAAATGATAACTTTTTTCATGATTTATTAATTAATTGCCTGTATTAAGTTCGAGGTTAAGCCCAATGTTATAGGTACGCGGAACAGGGTAACCTGTCGAAATATCGCGACCTAAAGAGGTTACGTTCTCAGGGTTTGGCCCACTGTATTTAGAAAAGGTAACCAGGTTGTTGGTAGAGGCATAAATTCTTAACTGGTTAAGGCCCCACCTGCTGATCAGTTTTTTATTGAACATGTATGAAATGGTTACGTTACTGATTTTAAAATAACTGCCGTTTTCCTGCCAAAGGGTTTGGTCGGCACGTAAAGGCTGTATCTGATCGAAACGTTTATAATCATATGGGTAAGGGTATTTCGCTACATCGCCAGGTCCTCTCCAGATATTCAGATCATTTAAAGGCACTACTGATTTCTGCGAGAAGGGATCGCGCATAATGGCAATCCTATCGGCGAGGGCGTTGTTCAAGATCGTTCTATCAGCGGTATAGGTAGCATACACATTTAAGCCCCAGTTTTTATACCTGATATTGGTTGATACACCACCCGTTACCAATGGCTGCGAGTTACCGGTAACTTCATAATCGCGGCCATCTAAAATATAATCGCCGTTAACATCTTTCATAATCGGATCGCCACCAAGGAAAAACTGACCGTTGCTCTGGTATCTTTTTCCGGTAACGGGATCTACAGGTACATCGGCATCGGTGCGGTAAACCCCCTGGTTAATCCTCAAATAGTTGGATAGGGTGTTTCTGCCTACGCGGAAAACATTGTGCTGTAAATAACCCGAATTATCGAACCTGATATACTGCCCGTTGTACTCGGCAGGTAATTTCAATAGCACATCGCGGTTTAAAGCACCGTTTACCGATACGGATATATCAAGATCTTTGGTAACTACCGGCCTAACGGTAAGCATTAACTCGGTACCGTAGTTGGCAATCCCCAAATCGTTACTGGCCAGTTTATTAAAACCTGTTGTGTTTGATAAAAACCTATCGAAAAGCAGGTTATCAACCTTTTTAAAGTAAGTATCGAAGTTTACAGAGATCCTATCGTTAAAGAAACCCAAATCAAAACCTAAGTTATACTGTGTGGTTGTGGTTGGTTTTAAATTTGGATTTGGAACCAGGTCGAAATCGATACCGATGGTTGGGTTGTTGTTAAAATTACCATTCAGGTTATAAATACCGTAAATACTCTGCAGGTTTCCGGTAGGTACAATATTCTGTCCCCAGGTTAACCTCAAACTACCGTACGATAGCCATTTTTTATCAACCAACCAGTTTTCTTTATTAAAGTTCCACCTTAAACCGATTGATGGGTTTTTAGAGTATGGGTTTTCCAAACCGCTCGAAGAGGTTCCATCCAAACGGTAAGAGAACTCTGCAACATATTTTTTATCGTAATCGTAAGATAATGAACCTGCGAACGATGCAATGGTTGCATTTCTGTAATTGCTCAATACACCACCGCCCCTCGAGTTATAATCATCGTAACCTATCGGCCCCTGTAACTGGTCGTTAGGGATCCTTTCCTGGCGGGTAATGCCGGCCTGTGCACCCTGTTTATAAATCTCGTTAAAGGTGTTGATGAAAACATTATGTTTTTCGCCAAACGTTTTTGCGTAGGTAATACCGTTACGGTTATACAATTGGAAATTCCGGCCTACATAATCGTAAAGTTTGGCGTATTGACCATTTGCTGCCGCCGGCGTAAAAGTTGATTCGGTATCGGAAGTATAATCGTAACTCAAAGTTGACGATACCGCCAAACCCGGGATAAATTCGTAACGGGCCTCAACATTGGTCCTTAAGTTTCTGGAGTTGTTATCATTCAATGTCTGAAGTGCCGAAAGCACGCCCCCGGTTGCCTGATAGAAAGATGGTGGCGGCAGTAAGGTAGAAGCCTGGCCATTTTGTGCTACGCCCGATTGCAATAGCCCCACACCGTTACCCTTATTCTGTTTACCTACCGAACCATTGATGAAACCGAAAAACCTAAATTTATCATTCGGTTTAAACTCCATGTTCATGTTCAGGTTGTAACGGTCGTAACCCGTATTTTTAATTACCCCTTTTTCGGTATAGTAACCCAAATTGGCTTTGTAGTTAAATTTAGGATCACCACCATCAAGGGCCAGGTTATGACTCTGGTTATAGGTAGTTTGGAAGAACACATCCTGCCAATCGGTAGAATTGTTGTAATAAGCATTTAAGCTATCAGCAAGGAAAGGTGTATTCGAAATGGCCCTGATATCGTTCACATTTGTAGCATTAAGGATAATCTGTTGGATTTTTAATGATCTTTCAGAATTACCGCCCAAAGTTTCGCGCAGTTTAGGTGGCGCATTAACGAAAGCATTGGTTACATACCTAATGCGCGGTACTTTAGAGTTACCCCTTTTGGTGGTAATGATGATTACACCATAAGCACCTCTCGAACCGTACATGGAAGTAGCCTGCGCATCTTTAAGGATCTGGATATTTTCGATATCTTCCTGTGGGATCAGCGAAAGCGGACTTACACCCGGGCCCTGCGTTTGGAAACCGAATTCTGCAGCTTTATCGGCATCAAGTGGTACACCATCAATAATGTACAAAGGCGATGTTGGCTGTAAAAACGACTCGTTACCACTGCCCGAAATACTTAAGCTTGATAAACCACGTACCTGTACCGAACCCCTAAAACCCGGTGCACCGGTATTGTTCTGGATATTTAAACCCGGTACCTTACCCTGTAAAAGCTGCTCTACGTTTGATACCGGAATATCCTGAACATCTTTTGCCTGGATAAGTACCGAAGAACCTGTTGTGGTTTCTTTGCTCCTTTTCTGGTAGGCTACAATAATTACATCATCCAGGTCTTTTTTATCTTCGGTAATGGTTACTGTGATAGTGGTAGCACCTGTAATTTTTGTGCGCTGGGTATTAAAACCCAAAAATTTAAACAATAGGTTTCCGCCAATGGGTACGTTAACCGAAAACTGGCCTTTGCCATTGGTTTGGGTGAGGCCTTTGTTGGTTTCCTCTAAGATTACCGAAACCCCCGGAACGCCCTGTTTGGTTTCTTTATCTACAACAGTACCATTCACAATAATGTATTTTTGTTGCGAATAAGCACTTGTGCCACAGATTATGCATATCATGAGCAATGCATAAAAAAGTATATTTCTTTTCATAATATTAGCGTTATATGTTGCCTATTCGCTGGCGAACTTTGGATTTTCTGTTTTAAAATGAAATACGATTTCCCAGTCGCCTGCCTTGTAAATAGCGAAATCGATACCGAAGTTGGCAACGGTACGCCCGCCACCGAACGAGCCGCGCGAATAGCTTAACTCTGCCTTTGCCCTCGAACCTCCCGTTGCATAAGAGGTAGATATTTCTACCAGAGGTATAGGGTAAGCCACATCATACTGTACGTATTTATCAGTTTTTTGCATGTTAAAGCCATGTATCATCTTATCCCATTTGGTTTCGTTAAAGAAAGCAGGGTTAATTTCTACCGAATCTTTATTCAATGCCTTAATCCTTAGCGAATGACCATTACCGCCAGTAAACGGACGGATGTAAACCACCACATCTTTTTTATCGTTGTTGCTTTCGAGGCCTTTATTCGAAACAGCACCGATTACATTGATGAGATAAGGACGGATATAATCCCTCAATTTCTTGTCTAACGGAAATTTAGGATCAGGTGCAGGCAAACCTGTATAAGCATTAAAATCGTTAGATGGCTCGTAAGGGCGCTCGCGAAAAGGCCTGATCTGGAAATCCTTGATCAACCGCTCGCCACCTGTATTTTTAACCTTGATATCGAAAAAACGGGTATCCTGGCTAAAGTTGGTACTATCGGTTGGGCGCGGTGTAATTAACTGGTTGGTAGAAGATGCCCACAAAATAAACTGACCTGATGAACGGATCTCGAACAGCTGGTGCTCTTCTATTTTTCTTTTTGCCTCTATCTCTGCCAAACTTGTTTCCAGGCCGGTGTAAGGCGCAGTCCAAACATAAGTTGGTGCTTTCTGGAAAATATCGCTTACCGGCCTTCCATCGCCATACCTCGCATTTACGATTTCGAAAGTAATGGGTGCGGTTGAATTGTCGCTGTTAAAACCACCTATCAGGTTATTTCTACCGATAATAGGTTCCAGTATTTTATTGCTGAAATTTACATTGTTACTTAAGTAATCTTTTTCATCAGGCAGGTTGTACAATTTTTTACATCCGCCTAAAACAACCAGCCCAAAGGCCATAAGTAGAAGTTCTTTTTTTATGATTGATTTCATAAGTTTTTCTAATTTATTTTTTCCGTACTCCATCACCTATTTCGATTTATTGATTGTCCATTCTGCCAGTTGGAACACGCCGCCACTTCTTAACTCAGTAATATTGATGCGGTAGTATTGATATGCCACTGTATTGGTACACCTGAAAACTTTTTGCTGATAACGCTCTTCAAAGAAGAAGTTGTTTACCCTGTGCAGCTCAGTCCAGTTTTGACCATCCTGCGAACCTTCGTATGTCCAGGCCTTCGGATCCCTTTCAACAGCATCGTTGGCCGATGTTAAAGTATATACCGACGAAACTTCGGGTGTTTTAAGCTTAAATGTCATCGTTAAAAATCCGTTCAGATCACATAAAAACTTGGTGTGGTCATCTCCATCTATTACTTTTTTGGAGTTTTCGCCACTGGTTGGTCCACCACCGTTTTCGCGGTTGGTAGAGAATGTACCGCCTACAGTAACCATTAAATTTGGTGGAGGTGGTACAAAGGTTAACCTGGTAACAAAGCCATCGAAACCGAAAGTATGATCGGGACTGATTACATGCACAATTCCATTTTTGGTTCTGATATTGTTAGAAGCCGTGGTACTTGTAGACCAGTTTCTGATAAACTTGCTTTTTTTGGTATTGCTGAATTCGATAATCTCCGGTCCGGCACCTACCTCGCCCGATGCCGAGCCCTTGGTCGATTTTGCATGCATCGGATAAGCCACTTTTACACTGGTAAGGTTTAAACCATCCTGCAGTTTTAACGAATCGGTAGGTTTTACCCCTCTGATAATGTAATAAGAAACCATGGTATCCAATTGTACGCCATCAATATTGGAGAGGAACAATGGATCTTTATCTGATTGCTTACGCAAACTGTTTAAATTTCTTAACGCCAACTGAAAGCTGGGATTGGTAACGGCAAACAGGGTTACGTTGCTATCGGTAAGTGTTTTTTTCAATCCCATCCTATCAACTGCAACCAATAGCGAATCGAAAACGCCGGGTTTACTTTTTAAATATTCGTATGTGTTTCCCGAAAATGGCACTGCCTCATCAGCAGCATCGTAATAACCTCCGTTCTTTTTACAGGCCGAATACACCAGGGCGAGCAATAAAAGCATGGTTACTGCTCCCAAATATTTTACAAACTTTTTCATCTGTTATTCTTGTATTTTATGGTGATGAAGCCGCCGCGAACGATAAGCCGCGATGGTTTCATATCTGTTATTTATCGCCAGTAAGGATTTTGGGTAAGTAAATTATTCTGCAATAAGAGCTTACGCGATATTGGCCAATAAATACCGCCCGAGTTGATCAGGTTCATAAATTTGGCATCGTTCTGTCTGATCTTATTGTAGCGGATCATATCGTACCACCTTTGGCCCTCTCCCATTAATTCGCGGTGGCGCTCTTCGAAAATGATCTTTAATACATCCAGATTTTCAGGTTTTTCGTAAGGCGAAGGCGTATCGGCTGTAACCCTTCTGGTAATTACATTGTTTAGCTCGTTCAAAGCTCCGGCCTGATCGCCAAGTACCGATAATGCCTCTGCACGCAGCAATACAATATCTTCTAAACGGGTAAAAATCAATGCACTGGTAAAATACCTGAAATTCGGATCGGTACCGCCACCCTGGATAACCTTGATTTTACTGAAAATAGGATACTTGCCATTTAAATTGGTGAAATACCTGTCGAATTTAGATTGACCCAGGGTATCGATCATAAACCTTTCGTCTTTCGGCATATTGAAATACTTCAGGATCGAATCCTTTGGAAGATAGATATCAGGGATGGCTTTCGTTGTAATCGGCTCGGCCAAAGTCAACTCTTCGATATGGCCGGTTGATGAACCATCGATATGACCATAATCGGAGTTAAAGCCAAACATCTGTCTGAAGTTTTTATTGTAGAAAAAACCGTTCGAATTACTTAAATCAGTTACCGAGGTATAACCTCCACCGGTTCTGCCGTAGTTATCTTCTACAAACTTGGCATATTTTGCCACGTTAGAGTAATCTGCTGTCCAGGCAGCAACATGCGCCAAAACAGCGTAAGCGGTAACTTTAGTGGCCAATGCACCTCCCCAACGGGTTCTGTCCTCATTGTAATAGTTGCTTGGCTGTTGTACATCACCACCGCTGTAAATGTAAGGGAGATCGAGCGAAGCCTTTAACATTTCAGATTCAACCCATGCCAAAATCTTGGCCTGACTTTCTCTCGGTTTATTTTCAAATACGCCTTCGTTAGAAGAAATAATGAATGGCACATCGCCCCAGATACGCACCATGTAGAAATAGGCAAAAGCCCTTAAAAACCTGGCTTGGGCAATATCTACCGTCATGTTGTTATCCGAGTAACGTTTATCGGTAGCTTTAACATGGGCAACATTTTCGAGAAAAACATTGGCACCGTTTACAATGGCATAAAACCTGGTCCAGTCTGAAAGCGACTCTACCACAGGATATGACGCGTTTAAATTATTGCTGATCACCGCTTTTAAATCCTGTCTTTTCGGACTCGTAAACTCACCTGTTCTTACATCGCCATAAATCCAGTGACCGTTGTTATCAGATAAGGCCGAACGGGTAAGGGCATAAACCCCCATAATACCTGCACGTGCATCCTCTACCGTATTCCACATATTTTTTTCGCCCACAACGCGGGTAGAATCTGTTTCCAAAGCTTTATTACAGCCGGATAAAACAATTACTGAAAGCAGAAACGAGTAAACTATATTCTTCATCATTGTTGATGTTTTGTACGTATTTCTTTCCATATTATAATTCCATTTTAACACCCAACGTATATGTTCTTGGTATCGGCTGGCCGTAACCAGTATCAATGCCATCGTAACCCACCAGCTCCGGATCCTGACCGGTATATTTGGTAATTACAAATACATTATTTACCGAACCGTATAAAAAGATTTTATTGATCTTGATATTTTTCCGCTTCAGGAAACTGCCAAAATCGTAGCCAACAGAAACCGATCTAAGTTTTAGGAATGAACCGTTTTCAAGGAAAAGATCCTGATCGGTGCGGTAAGGGATTACGGTGCTCCAAGGATTGTACAATGGATACTTGCTGTAATCGCCCCTTTTCTCCCAAAAAGTGATTTCTTTTACCGAAGACACATCTGTATTACCCTCATGGTTTACAAAATCGAAACGGGCCGCCATTTCTTCGTTGATGATTTTTCTGCCCAGGTTGAAATATAGGTTGGTATTTAAGGTCCAGTTGCCATATTTAAAGGAGTTATCAAATCCTCCGGCCAAAACCGGTAATGAGTGGCCTTTTAATACCTTGTCTCTTTCATCGATGATGTTATCGCCGTTCTGGTCTTTCCATTTCGGATCACCGGCTTTTAACGGCGTACCATTGTATTTAAGGGGCTGTCCGTTTACCACAGGCACCTGGTTGTTTGCGGTATAAATACCTTCGTTTTCTAATAACCAGTATTGATCTACAGGCTCACCAACTTTTAAAAAGCGGTTACCGATAATAATCTCGTTCAAACCTCTTGGTAAGGCTGTTAATTTATTGCTGTTGTGGTTAAGGTTAAGCGACGAATTCCATGAGAATTTGCTTCTCGAAATAACCAGGGCGCTGATCGATAAATCAACCCCGGTATTGTTCATATTTAAACCACTTTCTATCGATTGTTTGTAACCATACTCTGCGTAAGATGGAATACCCAGTAACTGGTTTCTCTCTGCTTTGATATAATAATCAACCGATACATGTAAACGGTTTTTAAGCATGGCCACATCAGCACCGACATTTAGCTGATCGGAGTACGACCACGGCACACCATAACCCACCCAACCGAAAGAATACGGCCTGGTTAGTACACCTATTGCATTATAACCCGGCACAGTTAAATTTCCGGTGTAACCAACTGATGAGGTGTACTGCGGTCCCTGTGCATAGTTATCAAAGGTAAATGCCCTGCCCATTCTGCCTGCACTGGCACGCAATACCAGGTCGTCGATATTTTTTTCGTCTTTTAACAGTTCGTTTTTAATGTTCCAGGCTGCCGAAAGGGTTGGCGAATAAAACCAGCGTTTGGTAGGCTGTGCATTTGATGAACCATCAAGGCGTAAAATTCCTGATAAAAAGTATTTATCGTTATATGAGTAATTTACCTTTCCATAAAATGATAACAGGTTATCGGCTGTTTTATCCAAAAAACGGTAGGTTAATTCGCGAGGGAAAGCTGTTGGCACCAAATAGTTCGGGTTATCAGAACCATCGTCGTTTTTGGGTTTAGAATCCAACAGGTTGATCTTGATATAATCGTTGGCACCTTTATAGGCATAGGCATAATTGTATTTATAGATATCCCACATCATCGATTGCCCCAGTTCGAAATGGAAATCGTGTACCTCTTTCAGTTTCAGATCGTAGGTTGCCTTATTGTCCATCATCAACCTCTGGTTAAAACCATAATAATTGGATGCATAACTATTACCCTGTAATAAGGTACGGGCATAAAAAATATCCCTATAGCCTTCGTTATAATCTGCATTGAAGGTAGAGCTGATGTTAAATTTACCCAAAGTGGCCACCAATTTGGCGAAGCCCTGTATACTGTTGGTTTTGTTATCATCAAAACCTTTGTTATAAGCATTTAAATAACTGGCGTAATAATCTTTATTGGGTGCCAGTGGGGCACTTAAATCGGGAAAATAGTTGATCTGCGCAAACCTGTCCCTTAAAGTCCTGTTCCTATCGCGGTTTAGGCGGTTACCATTTATCATGGCAGAGAACAATAACCATTTAACAGGTTTCATATTGATGTTGAACATCGCACTGTAACGGTCTAAACCGGTATCGTCGGCAACGCCGCTGCTTTTGGTATTACCGATTGAGAACCTAAAGTTTGCACGGTCTGATCCGCCTGTTAATCCCAGATTGATACCATAAACCAATGCATTTTTATAGTAAAGATCTGTCCAGTTTGATTTGCCGCTATATACATTATTAAGCGAATCGCTTAAATATACCGGATAAGCCTCATCGTCAGAATACCTGCCGTTAGTGGTATAAATATTGTAAAAGCGCTGTCTGAATTCGTTTTCGTATTTACCGTTGATGGTATTCACTGTTGGCTTTTGCGCCATACCGATATACGAGTTGAAACTGATACCACGCGAAACGCCATCAGGAGATTTGGTTTTGATTACAATTACGCCGTTAACACCCCTTGGGCCATAAACTGCGGTTGCGGCAAGATCGCTGAGTACCTCAACCGACGCGATGTTATTGATATCGATGGTACTTAATAAATTGGTGGCAGGCCCGATCCTGTTGAAATCGTACTGCTGGATATCAAAAGCGAAAGGATGCTCGCCAATCAGCGGAACACCATCAAGCACCACCAAAGGCTGTGATGCATATACATCCTTTTTGGACAGCAAGGGCATTGGCGCCCCCCTTAAAAACATGTTCTGTATGGTACCAGGCTCGCCCGATGGCTCCTGAACATACAAACCTGCAAAATTTCCTTTCAAATTCTGCTGAAGGGAAATAGCGGGAAAAAGGGATAATTCTTTAGTGTCTTTCTGAACACCACCAGAGAGCTTGTTGTAAATTGTTTTTCGCTTGATCTGGTCCAAACTATCTTTCCGCAACGAATCTTTTAACGGCACGAACTTTATTTTAGTCGTATCCTGAAAGATCAAATAGTTAATTGTTAGGCCTTTATGAAGTTTTTTGCCCGCTGCAAAAGTTGGTAAAACGTTTAATGATAACGCGGCAAAAAAGACAAGGCACGCCCATAAGTATCGCATAGTTAATGGATCTTTAATTGGTAAAAAAATGATTTCTAAAACTTATTTTTTCGGAAACGGCAAGAAATGTCCTTGATTAGAGGAATAGGTACTTCTGGAGTAATAGTTAGGGATTCTCATAAAATTTAGCATTTGGTTAAATCAAATATATATATACTAAATCGTTTTAACAACAAATTGTCATTTTTATGAAATTTTTATTAAATCAGATAATAATATTCCATTTTTTATAATAATTGTCAATTAGACATATAAAAAAATTAAATATTATTAAAATATATAGAAATTTTAACATCCTATAAAACAGCACTTAGCAGTGTTTTATCGCCCCCCACACAATAAATTAGGGCATTTTATGTTGCTGAAAATAAATCTAGTTAAACGTTTTACTACTTATTGGTTTATTTAGGGTTCACACGGTTGCAATCCCTTATAATAAATGGAAGCTTGCACCATGCTTAACATAAAATTAATATTGTATATAAATTAATCGCCGTACCGCTAAGGGGCATAATACTTTACGCCTATCTTTCTGTAGCCACCCTGTAGGTGGGATCTTCGATAATATTTACCTGGATAATTTCATCTGCATTTTTAAGAAGGTGCCTGCAATCATCACTAAGGTGTTTTAAAAGCAGTTTTTTATTGGCCGCCCGGTACCTTTCGGTGAGTTTATTCAGTGCATCAATGCCCGACATATCGAAAACACGACTGTGTTTAAAATCGACCGTTACCGTGGCAGGATCACTGGCGATGGTAAACAGTTCGTTAAAATTGGCTACCGAGCCGAAAAACAGAGGACCGAATATTTCATAGTGTTTAATACCATCTGCATCAATATACCTGTTAGCCCTGATGCGTTTCGAACTCTGCCATGCAAAAACAAGCGCAGAAACGATAACACCAATTAATACAGCAAGGGCAAGATTATGCAGCCAAACGGTAATCACAGCTACCAAAATACCGATAATAATATCCTGTTTGGGCATTTTATTGATCACCTTAAAACTCATCCACTCGAAGGTTCCGATGGCAACCATCATCATTACCCCAACCAACGCTGCCATGGGCACACGATCGATTACCGGTGCACCTATTAATATAATAAGCAATATGGTTAACGCCGCAATAATACCCGATAACCTGGCCCTTGCACCAGCAGAAAGATTTACCAGTGTTTGTGCGATCATCGGGCAACCGCCCATACCGGTAAAAAAACCATTTAACATATTGGCAATCCCCTGTGCAATACTTTCCCTGTTACGGTTACCCTTGGTTTCGGTAATTTCATCAACCAGGTTTAAAGTAAGCAAACCCTCTGTTAAACCCACACCTGCCATAATGAGCGAATAAGGGAAAATGACCTTTAACATTTCAAAACTGAAAGGAACTTTAGGAATATGGAAAGGTGGAAAACCTCCGCTTACCGAAGAAATATTCTTAACCAGTTTGGTATCAATACCAAAGCAAAGCACAACCAAAAAAACCACAATAATGGCTACCAACGATGCGGGAACAGCTTTTGTTATTTTAGGGAGAATGATCACGATGGCCACAGTAAGTAAAACGAGGCCTAACATAATATATAAAGGCGTACCACTTAACCATGCTAACTTACCATTAACCAGGGTTTTAAACTGTTCTAACTGCGACATAAAAATAATCACGGCCAAACCGTTAACAAAACCAAACATTACCGGCTGCGGAACAAGCCTTACAAATTTGCCCAGCTTAAATAAACCTACCAATATCTGGATAAGCCCTGCCAGGGCAACCGCAGCAAAAACATATTCAATGCCCTGGATTTTCATCAATGCAATAAGTGTAATTACTGTTGCTCCTGCCCCGCCCGATACCAGGCCGGGCCGACCGCCCAAAACAGCGGTAACCAAACCCATTATAAAAGCGGCATACAAACCTGTTAACGGAGGGAAACCGGCAAGGATTGCAAATGATAACGATTCGGGAATCATTGTCATAGCAACCGTTAAGCCTGCCAGGATTTCGGTTTTATAGTTTATTTTCTTTGAAAAATCGAAAAGCTGCAGGTAGGGTTTCATGTATGGGATAATATTTAAAGGGGTAAATATCCGATTTTATAACAGAATATGATTGATAATGTTCGCAGTTCGGCTAATAATATAACTCGTAATAAAACCTGATCAAATCTGCGCAGCATCTGCATGATTAGCGGGTAAAAAACAAATCTCATTTTTTCCCGCAGATCTAAAATGATAAGAAGCGCAGATATTTGATTATTGAATCGATATTTTTAGGATAGATCCATGTTGCCGTTGAGATGACAGGCTATATAAATCTCTGTGTAAATCTGCGCCCTTTTCTGCGGCATCTGCATGATTAGCGGGCAAAAACAAATTTCTTTTTTCCCCGCAGATCTAAAATGATAAGAAACGCAGATGACGCAGATATTTGATTATTGAATCGATATTTTTAGGATAGATCCATGTTGCCGTTGAGATAACAGGCTGTATAGATGCCTGTATAAATCTGCGCCCTTTTCTGTGTCATCTGCGGGAAAAAGACAGGTAATCGCTTTTCTACAGCTCACTAATCAAACGGTTGCGCTAAGTTTTACTTCCGCTTTCTAATTTTATAGCCAGATTAATCTTTGTTGGAAGCATCAACACGACCGTTTTTCAAAACAAGCCTCTTCGTTTTTAGTATTTGTAAACACAAGAGCAGCTGATTAATTGTCATTTTTACATTTTTTAATATGCCATCACAGCCTTGCTGGGGCTCATTTTTTTGAGGTGTCAAATCTCAGTTTTTCCACAAACGTTTGCGTTGAGTTTGGTACTGCAATTATTTCAGTATGGCTGGTATCATTTCTAAATTACGGCATAGGCCGTTCAAAAGCGGTATTTAAGCTATTAACTAACAAAAAAACCATGAACAAATTAAGAAGAAGGCAAGCGCTTCTAACCGGCTTGTTTTTAATGTTCTCTCTATTCGCCTTTGCACAGGTAAAAATTACCGGCGTTGTAAAGGATAACGACGGAGGAACTGTACCGGGCGCAACTGTATTGATCAAAGGCACGGGCAATGCCGTAAGTACCACAGCTGATGGTAAATTTTCGATCACCGCTGCGGCAGACGCCGTACTCACCATTTCTTTTATTGGCTACAATCCGCAGGATGTACCTGTAAATGGCCGAACCACTCTAAACGTGGTACTCACCTCCTCTTCAAAATCGCTTAATGATGTAGTGGTAGTGGGTTATGGTACACAGAAAAAGGTAAACCTATCGGGTTCGGTAAACACCATAGACACCAAAAATATTGTAAACCGTCCGGTTACCTCTTTAACCAATGCCCTGCAGGGCGCTGTACCGGGCATGGCCATAAAAGCAACGCCTGGCGACGTAGGTAATGATATCGGTACCATCAATGTACGCGGTAGAGGTAACTTGGGTGCCTCTGAGCCACTTTTCGTAGTAGATGGGGTAATTGTAAGTTCAGGAGATTTTGCAAGGATCAACACCAATGATGTAGAAAACATCTCTATCCTTAAAGATGCTTCGGCTTCTGCCATTTATGGATCGAGGGCTGCTTATGGCGTGGTATTGATTACCACCAAAAGAGGTAAGCAAGGCGGCATGACCATTAACTACAATGCCTATTATGGTATCCAATCTGCAACGGTTCTGCCTAGCTGGGTTGGCGCTTACGATTATGCCACATTGCGTAACGAGGCTGCTGCCAATGCAGGCAAAGCTCCGGTATATTCGGCAGGCGATTTAACCAAAATCCAGAATCAATCGGATCCCGACCGTTTTCCTGATAACGACTGGTATGCTTTAACCTTAAGAAACACTGCCCCGGTAACGGAGCATGCCATTAATGTTTCGGGTGGCGAAAAAACCAAATATTACTTAAGTGGCGCTTATTTTAACCAAAACTCCTTAATTCCGGGCAAGGATTTAGAGCGCTATTCGTTACGGGCAAATACCGAAACACAGGTTAGCGACAAATTTAAGGTTGGAACCAACATTTCGTTCATCCGCGATGGTTTTGATAATAAAAACGGAGCAATAGATTTTACCAGTTTAAACAGGCTTACCCCACTGGTAGTAAACAAACAAACCAACGGTAACTGGGGCAGTATGAACGGCGGTAAAATAGATGGAACCTCAGCAGCAACCAACACAATCAGAAAGCTGCAAGAAGGTGGCCGTAATTCTTACAGCACCAACCGTTTTATTGGCAACCTAACTGGAACCTATACCCCAATAAAAGGTTTAGAAATTAACGGTTTGGTTTCTTATAATTTTTACAACCTGGTAAATAGTGCCTTTATTAGCACTATCGATCCTATTCTGGATTTTAATACCGGCGCACCACTTAGCGGAACAGCTGTAAATACCAACCAGCTTACTGAAAACTGGCAAAATACAGGCCGTTTATTAACGCAGGCAACAGCCAGCTACGAAAAAACAATTGATAAACACTACGCAAAACTATTGGCCGGTGCTTCTTACGAAAATTATAATGACAGGGTAATTAAAACCATCCGCAAAAATTTTGTAAGTAATGATCTGAATGCAATTGATGGTGGATCAAGCGATCCGTTAAATACAACTTCATCAGGTGGTATCCAGCAAAAGGCTTTCGAATCGGTATTTGGCAGGTTTAACTATGCTTATAACAATCGTTATTTATTAGAAGCCAGCTTAAGGTTAGATGCATCTTCACAATTTGCTCCCGGCCACCGTTGGGGTGCTTATCCCTCATTCTCGGGTGCATGGCGGATTTCGCAGGAAGATTTCATGAAAAACGTTAACTGGATATCGGAATTAAAACTCCGTGCATCATGGGGTAAACTGGGTAACGTAAATAATGTGGGCAATTACGATTATTTTGATGGTTTAAGCACAGGAACAGCGGCAATTCTTGACGAATCTAAACAGGATGGCGTTTTCCCTAATAAAATTTACAATCCAAGGTTATCATGGGAAAAAATCAACATGACCAATATCGGCTTGGATGTTAACCTGTTTAAAAAATTAACCCTACAGGTAGATGCTTTCGATCGTTTAACCAACGATATTTTATTACCGGATCCAACAATCCCGACAGAAGCAGGCTTGATCAGCGATTCGGATCCGACCAAAACGCAATACCCATCTATTAACCTGGGCCAGGTAAGGAACAGGGGTTTCGAACTTTCGTTGAGTTACAGCGGACAAATAAACGATTTTAAATATTCTGTTGGTGGTAACCTGAGCAAAATATGGAATAAGGTTGTGAGTTTGGGCGGTGCTTCGGAAACACCTCCAAGCGGATATTATATCAACAGGGTTGGACAGCCAATTGGTTCATTTTACATGTGGCAGTCTGACGGTTTATTTGCCAGCGATGCAGAAGTTGCCCAACATGCCTTTCAGGCAAATGGAACCAAAGCGGGCGACATTAAATATGTAGATCAGAACGGCGATCATAAAATTGATGGCGACGACCGCGTGATTGTGGGTAACGATGTACCTTATTTTATCTACGGGCTTAATTTTTCTGCCAATTACAAAAACTTCGATTTCTCGGTTTTAGCCAATGGGGTTAGCGATGTAAAAGTATACCTTGAAAATGAGGCTTCGCAGGCATTTTTTAATGGTGCAGGTGCAAAAGAATATGTGTTGGACAGGTGGACAGTTGCCAACCCTAACCCAAATGCAGCCTACCCAAGGGTTTTGGTCTCGGGAGATAATACACAGAATTTAAAACAATCTGATTTCTGGTTGTTCAACGCTGATTATTTAAGGATCAAATCGTTAACCCTGGGTTATAGCTTACCAAAATCGGTATTGGATAAGATCAAAATCAGGGGATTGAGGATTTACGCATCGAGCAACAATCCGTTTACCATCCGTGGCGACAAAAGGTTAAAGGATTTCGATCCTGAGGCGGCTTCTCAAAGAGCAGCATACCCACAACTAAAAACCTATTCGTTCGGTGTTAACCTTACCCTTTAACAAAAGCTTTTTATGAAAAAATTAATATATATATCGTGTTTAATTTTTGCCAGCTTAGCAATAAGTAGCTGCAAAAAATCGGCAATCGATTTCGTTCCGCAGGACCAGGCTTCGAGCACCACTTTCTGGAAATCGCAAAAAGATGCCACTCTAGCCCTAAACGGCTGTTATGGTTATTTAAACAATAATTTCAATAATGCTTATGATGATGGATCATCAGATAATGCCTATGCCCAGTACCCATGGGAAAGCAATGCAACGCCTATTGCTGCCGGTAATATAAATGCCACACTCGATCAGGGTTATGGCAGCCGTTATACCTATATCCGCAGGTATAATTACTTTCTTGATAATGTAAGTAAAACCCCTATGCCTGCTGCTTTATTAAAAAGGTTTATTGCCGAGGCACGGGTTTTAAGGGCGTTAACCTATTTCGACCTGGCCAAAACATTTGGTCCGGTACCGTTATTAAAGGTTGCTTATAGCGATCCGCACGAAACCGGTATAGCACCAACTGCAGAAGCAGACGTCATTAATTTTGCCATTGCCGAAATTCAAAGCGCATTAACCGATTTGCCTGCAAGTTACCCAGGTGGATCAACAACAGAAACAGGAAGAATTACCGGTGGTGCAGCCTGGGCCATTTTAACCAGAATCCAGTTGCAGTATGCTAAATATGCCGATGCAGTTACCAGTGCGCAAAAAGTAATGGGTGCTGGCTATCAGCTGTTCAGGGTAAATACGCTGATCCCTGCCGATACGCAAGACGATTTTGGCGCTTATGTAAGCTTTGCCGATGATGCCGAAAAACAGAAGTTTTACAAAGGTTTAGCCAGTTACGAGCAACAATTTTGGCAGGCAAATGAGCAAACCAGCAAAGAAAACATTTTGGTTTCGCAGAACATTACCAACTCTTCATACGAATATGGAAATGGCTTAAGAACCTTATTCCCTCCGGGAAACCTGGGCGGATGGAGTTCCATTACCCCAACACAGGAAATGGTAAATGCTTATTGGGATAAAAACGGTAATCCATTTACCCCGCCCAACGCAACTACAAGAGCAAGTAATTATAATAACGGAGCACCAAATGCTGCTTATGCTGATGAGTTTAAAAACCGCGATACCAGACTTTATGCCAGTATATTATTTCCTGGATCGCCGTGGAGCCGCTTTGATTCGGGTTATAAATTTTCGTGGGGAAAAGGTGGTGGAAACAATAGTGTAACCGGTTACAACTTTAAAAAACTGGTAGATCCGGCCTTTACACAAAACGATTGGGATGGTGCACAGGATTTCCCGATTATAAGGTACGCCGAAATCTTATTGGCTTATGCCGAAGCTAAAAACGAACTAAGTGGCCCCGATGCAAGTGTTTATGCTGCATTAGATGATATTAGGGATAGGGCCGGAATGCCGGCAGTGGCTCAGGCGACTTACAACACGAAAGAAAAACTAAGAACGTTTATCCAACAAGAACGCCGCATCGAACTGGCGGCAGAAGGGCAACGTTTCTCCGATATCAGACGCTGGAATATTGCAAAAGATGTAATGAAAACCACTTACGATATTACCAACAGCCCGGTTCAGGAGCGTGTATGGCAATCTAAATTTATACTGATGCCTTATCCACAGGCAGCCTTAGATGGCAATCCGAATTTAAAAGCGGCCCAATCGGCCAAAGGCTATTAAAGAAAAAAGCGTCCCGATGTAAAAACCGGGGCGCTTTTTTATTCTAAATGTCCGATGTCAGTTGACCGAGGTCCGAAGACAAATAGTACAAATTAAATAACCAAAATTTCTTAACAATATTAACCTCTTAATTGTAAAATAGTTGGAAGTCGGATGTCCGAGGTTAGAAGATAAATAGCTTAAAACAACAAGCCAAATCTTTCTTAATGATAAACGAGTTTAAAATCGAAAGGTCAATTTCGGAATTACAACATAAAAACTATTCTCTGTGCCCTCGGTGATCACCTCTGTATCTCTGTGGTAAAAAAATCACCTGAAACTTTAAAATATCCCTTTCTTAGCAGACAAACCAAGATCGATATAACTCCCTGTAGACCATTCAATTTCTAGTGGAGCACCGGCATCTTTTACGGTTTCTTTACTTACATCCTTGCCTGTGCCGTAATTGATCTGCGAAAAGGGGTTTTTATTAATATTGAGCACCAAAAGTAACCTGCTTCCTTTTTTAAGCTGTTTGCTAAACATCCTAGATCTGTAAAACGGAATGCTTGCTAATTTTCCGGGTATCAATAACTCCCTTTTGCTCATATCCTTTGCATAACTTGCCCGCCCCAAAAAATAAGAAAGTTGAAAATATTCGCCCTCCGGGGTAATTTCGTATAACGACAGGCCTACATCCATATCCTTTTTATTGATGATTGCTTTAAGAGCTCCCTGCAACTTGCCCGATACTGAAACAGTCTGTTTAAATGGTTTGGTAACGAAGAAAAGCCCATTGGTGGTATCCAGTTCTTTTTTAATGATCGGATTAGGGTAATAATCGTTATAAAATGAGGTTCTATTGGCAAGATTAACTTCCTGGTGCATAAAAGTTTCTTTGGCAGGTTTGTGATCTGACAATACCATTTCCTTTCCTGCAATACGATCTAAATAAAAGCGGACATGTTCGCTTTCCATTTTTTCCAAAGTAGGTGCGTGTTTCCATTTATTTGTACCCATTACCTCAAAATTGATCTTATCTTTTAATAAAACAGGTTTTTTCCCGCCCTTTAGAATATAATCAAGCCATTGAAAGGTGATTTCGCGGGTATTGATCAAAGCATTTGGATCTACTTCATAACCCCTCAACTTCGGTATGACGCCAATCTGTGCACCAAAATGATCATACGGACCTATAATTAAATAATGCTGGGCAGATGGGTTATATTTATAATGTTCTCTGAGGTATTCGAGTGCAGAAATTTGTCCATCGTCATAATAACCAGTAATACTCAATATCGGAATATTAATCTGTTTATAATCCTGTTGATAAGGCACCATCGATTGCCAGTAAGTATCATAATCGGGATGGGAAAGCCATTTTTGCAACCATGGATTCGGGGTACCGTCAACACTATCGATTTTGTTGTAGGCTGCACCGCTTTCCCACCATTTGTTGCGCATGCTGCGCCAACGGGCATTATCATTGTTTACCGCATCATCGGTATATTTGTTATTGGTGATATAAAATGCCCATTGATAGTTGGCCGCTAAAAAAATATTGTTCTCCATGGGCAATCCAAGTCCGGGAATTGCCGCTACATAAGGTACAATTGTTTTGAGGGCCGGATGAAGGTGTTTGGCTGCAGCCCATTGTGCAAAACCAGAATAACTTCCGCCATACATCCCTACCCTCCCATCGCTCCACGGTTGGTTAATAATCCAATCGATAACTGCATTTACATCCTGCGTTTCATGTTCGTAAGGTTCAATCTGATCGGGGCTTAGTCGCTTGCCCCTCGCATCGGCAACAATACCCACATAACCATGATCGGCTGCATATTTTGCTTCCTTTAAACTTCTATCGGCATTGGAATAAATAAAGTAAAAAAGTGCTGCAGGCAGCCTTTGCATGCCTTTCTTTCTTACCACCAAAGCCGACAGTGTGACGCCATACCTGGTTTTAATCATCACACTATCGTTAATAAGGTAATGAGCAGTATCGGGCAGTGTTAATTTCTGCTGTGCATAAGCTGTGGTGCACATGATGAGGCATAGCACAGCCATACCCAGTTTTGCTAAGTTTATCTTCATAATCAAAAATTTTATGGTGTTATGTTTTAATAAGGCTCCTTAATTTTATACCCTGCCGTTCTGATAGCCTGATTGATTCCCCGGTTTTAAGTGTTACCAAAGTGCCTCCGTTATCTTTTCTTACCTGGTTAATGTAATCCAGGTTAAATAAAATATTCCTGTTAGCCCTGAAAAAACGCATGCAATCAGGGTTTTCTTCCAGTTTATTTAATGAACTCTTAAGCAATACCTGTTCTTGTCCGAAAAACAGCCTTGCATAATTATCAACCGATTCGATCAGGTATACATCGTTCCAATTAATAAGATAATGTTTGCCCCTATCCTTTACAAATACGCTGGCTTGATTGCCGCCATTTATTTTTTCAACTGCTTTATCTATCGCACTCTTAAAGCGTTCCTCCCGCACGGGCTTCATGAGGTAATCCATGGCACTCACTTCAAAAGCCTGTACGGCAAAATTATCGAAAGCGGTAACGAAAATTACTTCCGGCAGGTGATCTAAACTTTCCAGCAGATCGAAACCCGAACGGCCAGGCATCTGGATATCCAAAAAAATTAGATCGGGTTTTAGCATCCCGATAAGCTTTTCGGCCTCATCTGCATCAGTAGCTTCCGCCAATACGGTGATGTGCGGATAACTTTTCAGCATTCTGATCAACTCCTGCCTTGCTCCGCGTTCATCATCGATGATCAGGGTACGTATTGTTTTCATCTGATCGGGATTTTAATTTCGGCACAAACTTTTTCTTCTATCTCATACAAACTAAAAACAGACTCCTGCCCGTAACTCAAACTTAAGCGTTCCTGCAGATTCCGAAGACCTATGCCTTTAACCGTTTCATCATACACCAATCTGCCTGGGTTTAATACCCTGATACAGAGAAATCCATTTTCCTCAACAATAATTACATCAATTCTGCCACCCTGTTTTTCTAATGCAATACCATGTTTAACGGCATTTTCTACCAATGTTTGGATGCATAAACGTGGCACCATCGTTCCGGATAAAGATACATCCACATCCAGCTCATACTGTAACCGCTCTTCCATCCTCAAACCTTC
>NZ_DJDT01000373.1 GCF_002432345.1 Pedobacter sp. UBA5917 | reverse complement strand
AAGCGCTTTGGGTACTTTGGCGCTCCAAAGTACCATGCCCCCGCGGCATAGGAGCGGAAAAAATATTGGTATTTGTGTCCACACGGTAGGACTATTTTGGTTATCTACCTACAAATATTTCTGAAATGATATGCTTTTAACCTCAGTTATATGCTCAACAAAGCCCTGTTTTTTTAGCTAATGCACTACGTCTGAAACCATAAAACTCATTTAAATTTACTGAACAACAATGCGTTAAAGTATTTTTTACATTTCTTTTTATTAAAATGTATATTTATTCTATATTTGCAGCTCTTAAAAATAACCACATCGATATTTACGTTATTTAGTAAATATTAACCCGGCGGGGTAGCTCAGATGGTTAGAGCGCAGGATTCATAACCCTGAGGTCGGCAGTTCGATCCTGCTCCCCGCTACTGATTAAAAGCTCATCGAAAGATGGGCTTTTTTTGTTTCAGATATATCCATAATTAATTAGCTTTTGTCTTAGCGAAACGCTAAGACAAAATGAGTTTTTAATTGATCTCATGTTGTAACCATACACACGTGGTATGCCTGCGCCAGAGAGGGCGTAAATATCTTATACTATTTGTTTTTCATTATTTTTTCCCATTCGGCCTGTGTTAGAATTTCTAAAAATTCGTCGCGAAAGTGCCATGCAGATACATATCCAGCTGAGACAATGAAACTGATCACCCAAGTGGTCTTTGCTTTCCATAGTTTAAATGCACAAATATCTGTCGCAGTAATAAAAGGACTTGTTTCACCTAAGTGTTGATGTGAAGATGCTTCTATCGCCTCTTTACCACCAGTTCCCAAGGGAATAAGATTGTTATGAAGCTTTGTTTTTTCAATTATATTATTGTCTTTATCAAAATTAATCAGGTAATCATTTCCTAATAACACTTCATCCGGTGCTGTTTGCGCAGTGATAACATATACTTTTTTTGCCCCATTTTTTATGATAGGAACAAGATTTAAACTGGTATTTTCATAAAATTTAAAAAGCGTGTCATTTGAAACAGCCTGTGCAGCTTTTAACCGGATGGCATATAAGTCTTTTTCAATTTCGGTAAATTTTCTTGTTGTGGTGTCTATTCTATATTTAGATGAGTCTAAACTATGGCGGAACCTAACTGTCGCTAACACTACTGGATCGTTATTCTGAGAAAAAAAGATAGTGGTTATTTCTTTTTCTGTTTCATAAGAAAAATATCCCCCAGATAAACGCTTCTTCGCGCCGAAACTTGAGGTGAAAATCTGTGTACTATGACCTGAAGCCCATTCAGAACGATAAAGTGTTTCCCCTTCTGCCTTAATGCTATCAGCAATCTGTTTCAGCGTATTTTTTTGTGCTGTTGCGTTTTGCGCCAAGATAAACAGGGTAATCAATGTTAACAGTTTTTTCATGAATAGTGAAAGGTTAATAGATATTTTGTGAATATAAATAATCTTGCGGATTTTGTATAACGCGGTTGCAATAGAACGAATTGGTTTCAAACGTTCAGTTTGTTATTTATAAAGCCATATTTCTAATTTTGGTCGATAAAAATAATTTAGGAATTACCCAACTTGGGCTACTGTTAAAAGCTCATCGAAAGATATGCTTTTTTTGGTTGGGGATATATTGATCATCAGTTTCGCCTTTTGTCTTAGCGAGACGCTAAGGCTAGATGGGGTTAAGTTTTTGGATATTCTATTTTCAAGTAAAATTAATATCTTGTTGAGCTAAGCAGCTACTTATGCTCAACTCAACTTTCAATCTTTTCAATTTAAACGCTTAAACACGAATAAAGACTACTAAAATGACTGAATGGTACAGAAGAAAAACTTGGACTAAAATTGACGACAAGGAATTCTTTACTAAACTTGGACGAGCAAGGAAGGATAGGCGAGCGCAATATTTAAAGATTCAAGCGATTGAATTAGTTGCCACAAAAAAGAAGGAGTTATTAATCGTTGCTGAAACTTTGCTCAATAAAATGTTGGCTGAATATCCAGATGACAATTTCAACAAAGGTTCCGCATTTCACACCCTTGCTGACATTTACAAACTAAATGAAGACTACAATTTAGCCATCGACTTTTACAAGCAAGCGCTTGATTTTGAAAAAATTTATCCCAACGTTAGAACACAAGCTTATTTAGACTATTCAGAGCTAGTTGTTAAAATAAACAAATCGGAATTATTTGGTGAGCTTGAAAAAATGCTCTTGGAACGTTACTCGGGGCTTGTGTTTCCAATTGAAAAGTATAAAGTGAATTCAATTCTTTCAATACTTAATAGCAAAAAAGGACAACATGAGAAAGCGAAGCAATATGCAGATTTAGCTGAACAATTCGCAACCGCTGATACATCAGGACTTAGGTACCATAAATATTTAGGAGTTGTACAGGAGAGAGATAATTGGTTAGACATTCTTATGCTAAACAAATAAGGTTAAGTTTTTGATATTGCTTTGGGGTTAAATACATCAATAAATTGTTGATAACCCATTTTGACTTTTATTGATGTTTAGCAAGAAGTTTTTGCTAATTTATTGTTATCTATATTTAAGCGTTAACAAACATGACAAACAATGACTGAATTCCTGGTAGAAAAAAATGAAGAAGAAGAACTTCCAATACCACAAGTTTGGAGACCAATTTTTAAAAATATAATTAAGGCATTTGTAAATAAGGATTACAAACTCAGTTCAGGAGTAAATCATGTAAATCCTGTTTCAGACGAAACTGCGGAACAAATACAAGAATACATTGAGGAATACGGAGCGGAACTCGTTGATTTGCCAGAAGAAACCTGGGACACTTCCGTTTACATTTGTTATGGTGATTACTGGAACGTGTTAATTGACCTCTTTACTAAAAATGAGGGGTTAAGTGATTTAGTACTTCACACTGAGGTAAGGGAAAAAGACAATGATTATGTTGTCGACATCTACTTGATTTACGTTCCATAAAACAAATAGAGAAAAGGTTAGCAACCATTCAATGCGGCAATACTTCTATATCCTATTTTTTTTACTTTCAGGCTGCTCATCAAGTGACCCAAAAACGGTTTTTGAAGAAAGAACTGGTTTATCAATTAGTGATTCTATTAGCAATATCAAGGTTAGTGATAATTACGAATTGCGGGAAGGAGAGTTTAGCATTGTATTTAAAACAACTGAATCTCAGATTAACTCCTGGCTAAATAATAGTCCACCCTGGAATAATCTAAAATGGCACAAAGGGAAAATTCCTCCTGAAATAGGAATTGCTGTTCGATTTAATTTTCCGGAAGGTGTTGCTTCTGGAAGTTACGACAATGGCAAAAACATCTATTTTGGTGATGAGAATTTAATAAAACTGCTTAACGATACTACAAACTATTATAGTTATGTTGAAGATTGTTGTTCCGGCGAAAAGGGATTAAGATTTCATGACGGAAGAATTTTGATACTTCAACCACATACCAGAATGATTTATTTCGCCGTATGGGATTTCTAAGATAAAGCCGGGGATTTAGGCTTTAGCAATCAATAGAACTTACTGCCAATTTGTAATAATCCACACCTAATTTTAGTTGTTAGGGTTCGCATTTTTTTTAATATCCTGCAATACCCAGTCCAGTTCCAGATCTTTACCTGCCAAATAATCTTCAATCTGGTAGGTTATCGGAACATCCGGCATAACACCACGGCCGTCGATATTTGTGATATCGCCATAATAAGCGGGAACATACCCATATTTCAGCAGCAACTTACTTTGGGGCAGGGTAATGTTTTTATGTGCACCCGCAGTTACGATATTTTTACTGCCGCCGGTCTCTTCACCCACAAGTGTTACATTTTTTAGGTTTTTAAGATTCGCTGCCAGGATGCTGCTTGATGAAAAAGTTCCTCCATCAATCAACACGTATATTTTTCCTTTAAATGTAAAGGAATAAGGTTGGATCATCTGGTATTCGGAAATAGGCTTGTTGTCGACCCAGTTTCTTATTTTCGGATCGTTGTACAGCTTTTTCTGTTGTCTGATCTCATCAGGAAGTTTGAAAAAATACCTGGGCATATCCAGCAGGTGGCTATAAATCCTGGCCGCCCAAATTAGTTCTCCACCGGTATTTCCCCTTAAATCGATAACCAGGTTTTTTGGCTTATGCTTTTCTATGTCTGCAAAAATACCCTCGTAACCCACAAAGTTAGGTTCATTTCCAAAAGTACGGAGTTTTAGATAGGCAACATTTTGATCAGCAGTTAATGTCCTATATTCTGTAGTAGGCGGGAGCTTTATGCCAATGCTGTCAAACCCTTTCTCCAGGCGTGCTTCTAATTTAATTTTCCTGGAGTTACCTGACGAGTTAAGTAAAATATTTAGCGGACCTTTTTCCGGAAACAAAAACCGATAACGCTCTGCAAATAAATCTGCATTATTCATCAAATATCTTTTGTAGGTTGTATTGTAGCCATCACTGGTGATGTAACTGTAAAGGCTATCAATTAACCTTGTTGCAGGCACTTCATTAATGCTGATGATCTCTGTGCCTTTTTTAATTGTAGAATCGGCAGTTGAATTCCTTGCAATAAACAGCCGTTTTCCGTTCACATGGTAGCCGAACTGATAAATGGGGTGCTGTAGTGATGGTTTTTTCAAAAAAGCAATGTCCTGCGGAGTGAGTTTCGAATAATCCAGTTCAACCCTCAGATGACCATCGCCAATTGTGCTCATCACGCTTAGCAGTTTTACATATAGCGCAATTGGGGTAATCGGCTTATCTATTGTTTTTCTTAAACTGTCGAATTTGTAGTCAAGTTTTTTTTTACTGATGTATAAATATAAATTCGGATGTTCTTTTTCGAGTGTAGTTTGTACGAGATCGATATCTTTTTTAAGATCAAACGGCGGGTAAACTTGTTTAGTCATCTGATCCAAATGCTGCGCATTTAAATCGATTGCGGTACCAAAAAATAGTATGAGAAAAATAAGAGCTGATAATTTCATATCACTAAGATAAACCAAGCAGTCGCAATTTAAAACAGTAAGGTCCAAAACTTTATTCTTACACTTTTTCAAAATTTACTATGGCCTCGCAGTGCGCATGCAAGATTGCACTTTTGCGGATTGCCCCTACTGATTAAAAGCTCATCGAAAGATGGGCTTTTTTAATCGGTATATTTTTTTTAAGTTAGTTTGTTGGATATGCTGATGCACAAATCGTGCATTACATTTCCCTTTCACTAAGACTTTCGACAAGGAGGGCTAGATCTAGTAAATTATAGATTTCCATAGGTGCATTAATCAAATGGCAGATAAAGATATGCGAAAGCAAATACGGAATGAGCTCCGTTTAAAAGCACAAAAGGAATTTGAAGAAAGCCTTCCGATGACCATTGACAAATTCAAAAGTTTGTTCGATTATTTAGATTTAGCTCTACAAAAGGAGAAATGCAATGATGATCATTGTTTAACTATAAGATTTTTAAATTTAATTGCTATAGATAACATTGATGATGTTATCAGTTGGTTGTTAGATAACAATGGTTTCTGTGACTGTGAAACACTAGTTAATGTTGAAGAACATTTTGAGTAGCTAATTGGAAATCAAATTTTTAAAAAATCTACGTATATGACGACTGTTGCATCAGAACTGATTGAAAGAATGCTTGATAATTCATACCGCAAAAATGAAGTAAAATTAGAAGGCTTATATGAAAGTATTAAAACTGAGTCTTGGAAAGCATACGAAGAAGCAAGAGAGATTAACAGGGTAGAGCTGTTCGAAGAACTTTACTTCATAATTGAAAATGGCGAACCAGATAAAAAACATTGCGCTTATTTTTTGTTAGGATATAATGCAAAAAATACAAATGATATAAACGCAAAATCCTATCTGTTAAAATGTCTTGACAAAGAAAGGAATACTGCGATTTTAATATTGCTTCTTAACAGGCTTGCAGACTTTTACAAACCATACAGTTTGAATACTGATGAAATTTATAAATTAACAAACAGTCGTAATTCGAATATCAGGAGGGCTGCATTTGAGGCAGTTACAAATAGTGAGAAAAATGCAGAACACTTTCTCACGCAAAGGCTAAGTTCAACAATAAATAATGCTGATATAAATTCATTAATAAACGCATTAATGTATATCGGAACAACGAGTGCAATTCCCTACATTGAACCTCATTTAAAACACAGGAAACCTGAAATTAAAGGAAATTGCCTGAACGTCCTCACTGTAATAATGTTAAGGGAAGGTTTTACAATCGACGAAATACATCGAAAACTTAAAGTATCTATAAGTTTTATTAACACTCACCTTGAAAGACTAGCCAGCTTGACAAGATTAGGTGCTTGAAATTCTTTTTCACATTAATTTCCTCGCGTGCTCATTTAATAGCTTACAGCAAGAAAGAGAACATTATTCCTTGAAGTTGTGAGAGATCGTACAATAAATCTTTTAAATCTTAAACAGGATTTTTATACCCGTCGTTGCGATCTGCAGGCCTACGCAAAAGATCAGGAATGCAGAAATGCGGTTGACAATATTTTCTCCGTTGGTTCCCAAAAAATGGATGATGGATTTTGTGTTGAGGTAAAATATATAGATCAGCAGACACATCACCATCACGGAAACCAGTATAGCTACGATGTTAAGATAATAATCCGGTCTGCTTACCGATTCACTGTGGGCACTTAGGGTAAAGAGCACCGAAATTGTGCCGGCGCCAGTGGTAACCGGAAAGGTTATGGGGTAAAAAAGCTTTCCTGCTATATGGCTGTAACCCGAGATCGGCTGTTCTGTATCCATGGCCTGCGAAGAATCTGCAGTCTTTTGATCAGATGCCAGAAATTCCCATCCCATTTTACAGATCATGATCCCACCAGCAAGCTGGATAACCGGAATGGAAATGCCGAAAAGCGCGAGGATCCAGTGACCGGCAAACAGCGAAACCGAACAGATCAGGAATGCATATAAGGTGATTTTGCCTACCGCACGGCGTTTCTCGGCCCTACTGAGTCCGGAAAAATAAGCACTTGTGATAAAGGCGGAACCGATTGGATTAACTACCGGAAAAAGGGCAATTATGCCGATAAAGACCAGATTAAGGAAAGAATGATAAATTGCCGGCATAATTTGGTTCTCTGTGGATTGAATTTTTATACAGTGTGACAAAGCTGTCAACTAGCTAATTTATCAACTTTTTGGAACTTTTCTACCAATTAGATTTAGTAAAAATTATTTCAAAACCCAATTAACGCAAGTCTTAGCGCCTAGCTAAAAACAATGGCCAGACTTGTGCTTTCGTTAAACCAACAGGTAAAACCTTTACGTTTCTCCAGCCATTTTTTATTCTTAAATTAGTGTCTCACTCTAATCCGATAAATCCATTACGTTTGGATAATGCTAAACAGGTGTATGAAAAACTTAGTTATTGCCTTTACTTTCATTTGCATCACCTTTGGATTAAAGGCACAGGAGAACCTTGGGCCCGATAGCATCCGGACAAATTACCTCGCAGCACAGAAAAAAATCGGAAAGGCTTTCTCAGATATGTTTTACCCCAACTTCGTTAAGGTCCACCAGCTAACTGAAAAGGATTTTACCACTAAGATTGATTCTGCTGCCAATCAGTTTTATACACTGCTAAATACTTATAAAGAAAAACTCCCTCCTGCTTACGTTGCTGCACAGCAATTTGAGATTAAAATGTATTTCGATAAAATATTGATTGAATTTCCGGATACGCACGAAACCTATAGTAATGAACGCCCAAGGAGTTACCCCATTATTGAAAACAAAATTAAAGGGAACCAGGCCTTATTTAACGACCCTTCGTTATTAGAGAACTCAGATCTGGTACCATTTATCCAGGCTTTCCTGAATTACAAGATTGCTAAGGAAATGAATAAGCCGGTGTATCGGGTACTGTATAATAAACGGCTTTATGCCCAGTGGCATTTAATGCCGAAATATTTCGAAAACCAGCAGTGCCGGTCTTTTTACAGGTACCGCCTTTTAATGGATCACATTAGCCATAATGGAATTAAATACACTGCCAAACTGTTTGCTTCGTTTAAACAGGAATGCAGGGATACTGCACTGGTAGCAAAGCTTGAACGGGTATACCGCGATTCGGAGAACGACCTGAAAGACCACCGGGTGGTAGAATACAAAAAAATCGGGAATTATGGTTTAGATCTTCATATTTTCGAGAAAGGTAGTGCAGCTAAAAAGGATAAGAAGCCACTTATTGTATTCTTTCACGGTGGAAGCTGGTCGGAAGGACAGGCTTCGTGGCATTTTCAGGCCTGCCGAAAATATGCTGAAAAAGGATGGATAGCCTGTTCGGTAGAGTACCGCATTTATGGGTCGCAGGGCACGTTGCCTTTTGCAGCCGTGATGGATGCGCGTTCGGCCATCCGTTGGCTCAGGCAGCACGGCAACGAACTGCGTATCGATACGGGGCGTATTGTGGCGACGGGAAATTCTGCCGGCGGGCATCTGGTACTGGCTACAGCACTTGCCGACGGTTGGAATGAGAAAACCGATAATCTGAAATTTAGTCCGGTTCCGAATGTACTTTTGGTAAACTCCGGTGTATACGACCTAACCGATCAGAAAACCGCCTGGATCAGGAAAAGCCTTAGGAATAAAGACCTGGTAAAAGGGATCTCCCCCAATAACCTGATTAGAAAACACCTGCCACCAACATTGCTCATCCACAGCGCAGCCGATCGGAATGTACCTTATGCCTCGGCGCAAAAGTTTGCCTCTTTAATGCAGGCCGCAGGTAATCCTATCGAGTTTAAAACCATTCAGGAAGGCAGTCATTTTATTTTTGACCATCCTTCTTTTACGCCAACTGTTTTCGCCTGGCGGAAGGAGTTTTTAAAACGTCTTGGTTATCCGGATAGCGATGGAGAATAAGTTTACAGCTAAGTGATCTGAGATCAGATCCCCGGCTTATTATTTTCTTTTGAAAGATAAATGCTATCGGTTACCGCCTCCATCCAAACCGTTGGGCCTTTTTCCCGGCCGGTAATGGCTACCTGAACAAAAGCGGTATCTGCACTGGCACCATGCCAGTGGGCCACATTTGGCTGGCATTTAATTACATCGCCTTTATGGAGGATCATTTTCGTTTTTCCCTCTTCCTGGTAATAACCAACACCATCTGTAACCATTAAAATCTGTCCGGCAGGATGCGAATGCCATTTACTTCTTGCACCGGGTTCGAACGTTACATTGCCCACACTGTTGGTGTTTAAACTGTCGCCTTCAACCATGGTATGCAGGTAAACCGTTCCCGTAAAATTGTTATTTGTTACCTTTTCCCCTTTGGGAAAAATAAGGGTGCTTTGTTGCGCTTCCCCATCTCTTTTTTTGCTATTGCAGCCCATCATAAGACAGAGCAGAACCGGCAGGATATAATTAAGTTTATAGTTCATCATTTACAGGTTGGTTTGATAAAATCCATTTAGTTTACTTACAATCTGCGATACATATTCCGGTTTCCAATAGGTTTGAATATGGCTTGCACCATCAACCAAAAATAATTCTTTCTTTTTTGATTGGGTGGCTTTTTCAAACGCTTCATCCGTCATATAACGCGTATCGGCTTTGCTACCGGCAATCATCAATAAAGGCTGGTTAATCAGGTCCATATTGCTGCGGGCATCAAAGGTCATCAGATCGAGCAAACTGCTCATGGTATATTTAAATGTTGAGTTAGGGTGTGCATGTGTACGATAATAATATACAAATCCTTCGCGGTATAAATCGGTTGTAATTTTAGCTACCTCTTCATCTGTTGGAGTGGCGGCACCCACATAAACAATTTCGCCGCCTGCGGCTTCTTTAGCACGGGCATCGCTAGCCTGCTTTAAACGCTGCTGGATGGTTGCCACCTGTGTATTCATAAAACCGTTACGCCTTACCTCTCCCGAATTGAACATGCTTAAAGTAGCAACAGCCTTAAAGCGCTTATCAGATTGGGCTGCTTTTAAGGTATAACCACCGCCGCCACAGATCCCCAGAGCGCCCAAACGATCTGCATCTACACCGGCATAAGCAGTAATAAAATCGGCCATACCGTGTATATCTTCAATGCGGTTGGCCGGTTTATCCACATTTCGTGGCTGCCCCCCACTGGCGCCCTGGTAAGCAGCATCGGCAGCGATGGTGATATAACCCTGTTCGGCCAAATGCTGTGCATATAAACCGGCGGTTTGCTCTTTTACCCCGCCGTTCGGATGCGCAATTACTACCGCAGCATATTTTTTAAGGGGATTGTAACCAGCTGGTGTGTAAACATTGGCAGCAATATCAATACCGTTCAGTTTATAGCGAACAGGGTGAATGTTTACTTTCCCTTTTTCATTTTTGGTTAAGGCACCTTCATACACCAAAGTATAGGGGTTTGCCTGGGCGGCGTTTTGGATGGTTTGTGCCCTGGCAATGTAATCTGTTGTTAATATGGTTAATGCAATCATCGATATTATTCTTTTCGTCTTTTTCATGTCCCTTTTATTACTTCTTATCTTTTAAAACTTCATTCAATATGATAGCTGCGGCATCAGCTTCTTTTCCGCCGGCCACACTGCGGATAAGTTCAACAAACTGTTGCAGCTGGCCTGCCGACAGGCCTACATTCAGACAGATACCCAGATGCGATTTCAACATGGGTTCTACACCACCTATACTGCTCAGCACTGCTATGGTTACCAGTTCCCTTTCTGCATAGGTGAGGATATCGCGCTCAAAAATATCGGCAAAAAGATGTTCTTTGAGGAACACTTCTATTTCGGGCGCAAATGCCGCGTAACCGGTGCGGGCTCCATTTTGCGGCGCTCCGGTAAGCTTTGCCAGGGTTTCTTTGCCACGTTCATATTTGCTGCGTTTATCTTTTACCGGAGTTGCTACAGCCCCCTGCTTATCGTTAATGCCTTTGGCCTTGCGTTCTTCGAGTACGGCCATAAAGGTTTGAAGGCCACGGATGCTGCGCGGGAAACCACAGTAGGCATAGAGGTGAACAATGGTTTCTTTAATTTCGTTTACCGTGAGGCCCGATGTTAATGCTGAATTAAGCGTTATTTTAAGGTCATCGAGGTTTCCTTTTGCCGTTAACGATGAAATGATCACCAGTTTTTGCTGCTTAATGGTTAATGTCTGGGTAGCTTTTGGTTCCCCGGCATTGATATCGGCACTTAGCCCAAATACCATGGTAAGGGCAATCATTAGTCTCTTCATTTTTAATATGTTTATTATTTATCCAGCTTTTTCTCCTTTAGCCACTTTGTAATTACATCTGCTACTTCTGTATTGTTCAGATCAGACATGATGAAGTGTGTATTCCCTTTGATACCGATTTCGGGCAGGTGGACGATGGTAACATCACCCCCGTGTGCATTTACCACTTTGGCCCATTGCCTACCCGTGGCCAATACATTACGCCAAAAATTTAACGACGCAGCATTAGTTTCATCCTTTGGAATAAAGTCTCCGAAATAAACCACGATGGGGATTTTCGTCAACTTCATAAATTCGTTAAGGGGCAGTCCTTTGCCGCCACGGTTTCCCTCCGGCACTTCGCCCTCGGGAAAAACAAAGCCGCCTGGCTCGATGGCAATAATTGCCTTTACATGATGATTTTTAACCGCAGTTTTCCAACCGGGAGCCCCACCGGCAGAATGTGTAAATAAAATACCATCACCTGATTGATCAAAAACAGCCGACATGGCATTCACTATGGTTGATTCGTCCACAGTACCGGTATTCGGGCTCATCATCCTGAAAAACCGGTCAAGGGATAAACTATCTTTTGGAAATTGGACACCATCATTAAAAGCCGGATACAGGCCGATACGGAACTGGGTAAACCAGATCTGATCATCGGGTACCGCCGCAATCTGCCCTGGCTTTGTAGTTTGTCCGGCTTCACCACGCCCGGGCTGGTCAACAAGATATACACCAAAGTTTTTCCTTAAAAACAGGTCATAAAATCCCTCCCTGCCATCGGCGGTGGTTTGCCAGCTCCTCCTGGTTTGGCCATAACCATGAAGAAAAACCATTGAATATTGTTTTGCCTTCTGTGGGATCTGATAAAAAACATCGGCATGGTCTCCGTGCCGTGTTTGTCCGCCCTGCTGTACATTCCACGGCTTAAGGGCATCGAACAGTCCATCACTTTTAACAACCGTACCACCTGCAGAAAAGGTACCCTGCGCTGCAATGATTAAAGGCTTTTGGTTGCGTTTTTCCTGTGCCCAAAGGGTTGTACAACAAAATGTGAGTAAACATACTGCACTAAAATAATTACTTGTTTTCCCTTTCATAAACGGTTAATGTTGATTACCTGAAATACACCAAAGCCCAAAAGCGGCATCTCTACATCGTTATTTAACCTAACTGTTTCCATTCTCTGATCTGTGTTTTCTTATCCTGTTACAAATATCGGTTCTATATGCGCCAACAAAGTAGACAGATTCCTGCTTTTACTACCAATATTACTGATCGACTATAAGTTAGGATAACAAGCGTTCCAAATTGTTTAAGTTTGTATGAGCAAAGACATCGCGTATGGAAAAGGAATTTAATTTTGATACGATCAGTGAATACAATGCTTTTAATAATCATGAAACGCATCACCCGTTGGTAAGCGTAATCGATTTTTCGAAAGCCCATGAACGCACAGGTTCCAAAATGAACTTTGGGTTATACTGTATCTTTTTAAAAGATGTAAAATGCGGCGACCTGAAATATGGCCGGCATTATTACGATTTCCAGGCGGGAACATTGGTTTTCATTTCGCCGGGGCAAACCATTGATGTAGAAAACAAAGTTGATTATTATCAGCCTGTTGGGCATGGCCTGGTATTCCATCCCGATCTGATCCGTGGTACCTCTCTCGGAAAAATCTTAAGCGATTATAATTTCTTTAGCTACCACACCAACGAGGCATTACATTTATCGGTAAAAGAACGCCAGCTTGTACTCGATCTGTTTGCCAAAATCGATACCGAACTTCAGCAATCTATCGATAAGCACAGTAAAAAACTCATTGCTTCCAACATCGAACTGTTATTGAATTACTGCGACCGATTTTACGACCGCCAGTTTATTACCCGCGATGCCGTAAACAAAGGTATGCTCGAAAATTTTGAGGAACTGCTGAACGGCTATTTCAGATCGGAAAAACCTTATTCAATCGGTCTTCCATCGGTTGCCTATTGTGCGGAGGAACTTCACCTTTCGGCAAATTATTTTGGCGATCTGATTAAAAAAGAAACCGGCAAATCAGCCCAGGAGTTTATCCAGGCCAAAATTATTGATGTTGCCAAGGATAAAATTTTCGACAGCAATAAAACCGTGAGCGAAATCGCATACGAACTTGGTTTCAAATATCCCCAGCACTTTATCAGGTTGTTTAAAAATAGGGTTGGCCGTACGCCGAACGAATACCGGAACGCGAACTGATAAATGAATTTTGATGTATCCCCAACATCAAATTATTCCCCCAGAATCAGCAAAAGCTCATGGATCATTTTGGCCGTGGCTCCCCATACCTTATGCCCCTCTACCTTGTAATGCGGCGTTAAAACCAGCTCGCCCGGAATCTGGATTTCGCTGCAACCAACAATGCCGGGTTTGGAAAAATAAGATAGCGGGGTTTCAAAAATAGCCTCCACTTCGCGTTCATTGGGCAAAAAGGTTGGTCTGCTGGCACAGTATCCGATAACGGGAAGAACCAGAAAATCACTTGGAAAAATAAAAATCTCTGTCAGAACCCCTAATATCTTTACCCCTGCAGGATCAAGTCCAATTTCCTCCTGTGCCTCCCGCAGCGCTGTAGAGATTAGGTCACCATCGCTTTGTTCGTACTTACCACCGGCGAAAGCCATCTGGCCGGAATGCAAGCCACGGTATGATGACCGCAAAATCAAAGGAAAATAGATTTCGTTTTCGTGGGGATACAATAAAATCAGTACAGCGCTCCTCCGGGTACTTTCGCTGGGTTCGGAACTAAGCCACGATGCCGACAAAGCTTCCATAACCTGATGGGCCGTTTCGCCGGGCAGGGGCTTTTTTAGCCTGGTGGCAAGTTTTTCTATAAATTGGGGAAAGGATTTTGTTGTAGACATGGCTAGGGATTTTTAAAAGGATAATAGTACCTCCGGCATTTTAACATCCGCACGAATTTTCTGTGCATAACTGCCCGTTATTTAATCCGGGTGCAATGATATTACTGATCCAATCATCCACAACCGTTTTTATTCGCTCGTAAGATTGAAATCCGGGGCTGATTACCTTAACTTTTCCACCTTCCAATGTAAGCAGTGTTGGAAAGCCCTGAACACCCAGTTGTCGGCTAAACTGAAATCCCTGCTGCGTTTTCAATTTCATTTCTTCCGATTTAAAACTTTCGAGAAAGGTATTCTTTTCAATGCCCATTTCTTCGGCCAATGTTGCCAGTACAAGTCCATCGGTAATATCTTTTCCCTCAGCATAAAACGACTTTTGCATCAGGCTCAGTAACTCAAACTCCTGACCTGGTAATAATTGCTGTGCTACCGTTAATGCACGGCTTGAAGGTTCTGTATCATAACAGAAGTTTTCGCTAACGAATTTCATCGAATGATCGAAATACTGGCCGCTCCTTGCATGTACATTGTGCCAGTGATATTCAAGAAACGCCCTATATTCATTGTCAACAACCTGCTTGCTTCCCGGTGAAAATCCACCGGATATAATTTCCAGATCAATACCGGGATAGTTTTCTTTTAACTTTTTTACAACTGGGCTAAAACCATAACACCACGAACACATCGGATCGGTGAAATAAAACATTTTCATATTCTTTTTTTTTGCTACACAAAGGTAGAGGCCCGCTTAAGGGAGGGATTTCATAAAAAGTTCAAAAACTATCGTATAAAGTTTATTCCGTTGAAACTGCTTCTTGTTTTACGACTTACCACGGCAACCATTCGGCTTTATCAAGCAGATTTGAAAATTCATCCATTAGATTGTAAAAATTATCCATTCCGCAGAGGATGAAATAGCTATATCTTTATATCCACCAATCCATCCACCGGATATGGAAATAGAACTTAAAAAAATAATGCAAGAGGAAGCTGAAAATTACATGCACCAATGCCTTAGCCTTGCTAAAATAGCGCTGGAAACGGGCAATCCGCCTGTTGGGGCGCTGATTGTGTTAAATGGCGAAGTAATTGGCAAAGGTATCGAGTCGGGAAAATCAACCGGCGACATTAGCAACCATGCAGAGATAATGGCCATTAGGGATGCCGTTAAAAATGGCTACTCGGGCAAACTCGGTTCGGCACAGCTATATACCACGCACGAACCCTGTTTGATGTGTTCTTACATGATCAGGCACCATAAAATAGCTGAAATAGTATACGGGCTTTCTGTTCCTTTTGTCGGCGGTTTTACCTCCGAGTTCGGTGTGTTATCTACAGCAACTGTTCCAAAATGGGGAACTGCACCAAAGGTAACAACCGGCATATGCCTGGATGAGTGTAATGCACTTAACGAACATTTTTTGAAAACCTTAAATACACCTTAATATGCTGGTACAATCTGTTTATACCCTTACCAACCAACAGAATGGAAACCTGTCATTCAAGGTTTTCGAATTTGATAACAACAGTTATTTCGACCACATCCAGCGGAACAATTATTTTACCCTCATTATGATTACCTCGGGTGAAGGCGTGGCCAAAGTAGACCTTTGCGAGTATCCTTTTAAGGAGAATACCCTGTTTACCTTTTATCCCTACCAGCCATTTATGCTTGAATCGAAAGGAACGTTAAGAGGGGTTTCGATCCAGTTCCACCACGATTTTTTCTGCATTTACAGACATCACAAAGAAATTGCAAGTAATGGTATCCTCTTCAATAATGTTTATCAGCAGCCTTTTATCTGGTTACCCGAAAGTTCGAAAAACACCCTGTTAAATTTCGTACAGGAAATTACCGAAGAGCTAAAAACGGAAGGATTGCGGCGGGATGAGGTAATCGTTTCCTACCTGAAGATTTTTTTGGTGCTTGCCACCAGGATAAAACTGGAACAGCAGCACATTGAAGACACCGTGACAACCGGCAGCAAACAACTGTTGTTGGTGCAGCAACTGAGAAATGCCATTGAAGAAAATTTTAGGTTTAAACATTCGCCCAGCGATTATGCCGACCTGCTTAATATCGCCACAAAATCGCTGGCAAGGATTACCAAAAACCATTTTAATAAAACACTTTCGGATCTGATTACCGAGCGGATTATTGTAGAAGCCAAAAGGGAATTATACCTCACCAATAAAACGGTTAAGGAAATTGCTTACGAACTGGGCTATGAAGATGAGTTTTACTTTAGCCGTTTTTTTAAAAGTAAAACAGATATTTCACCGCAATTTTATAGAGATACAGTAGGTTTTAACAGGGGCGCGGCGGGTTAAGTGCCAAATTAGGTTTTCCTTTCAGAATATTAAGGATATGGAAGTTTTTTGTAAGTAGGGTAATCCATATATTTGAATATTAACAAAATGATGGTAAACCTGCCCGCAGGGCAATTATTTCCTAAAAACCAAATGACACAAAAAGAATTAGCGCAATTAACAGATCAGGAATTATTAAAGGAAGCAAAAAAAGTAAAATCAGAAAAAATCATCAATGCTGCATTGATCGGTTTTTTGGCTGGGGTTATCGTTTTCAGTGTGGTAAAAAAAAGCTTTGGCTTTTTAACACTTATCCCTATTGTTTTCGCTTACAAACTCATCAATAAACCAAAATACAACAGCAAAGAATTGGAAGAGCTGTTGAAAGAGAGGGGTTTGAAATAAAAACAATCAAGAACTTTTCTGAGTTTCAGACAAAACAACGCTTAATGTTATTCACTTAGGAACATCAATAAATCATTGATCAATTTAATATAACCAATGGTAAATGGTTCCAAGCTATGTAAATTGGATTTAATGTTCCTTATGGTATCTGCCGCATGCAATTTGTTAACCTGAGGAATAATTTATTGCAAAAAAATCAATATTAATAACAGAAGAATCCTAGTGCACTCGTAAGCCGCCAAATTCGTCATTGCGAGGTACGAAGCAATCTTACAACGATCGCTACCTAACATATGCATTAAGATTGCTTCGTACCTCGCAATGACGAGCCTTTTTATTTAATATGATGTTGATGGTAACGGAGCCGAAGGATCTGTTGCGATATCATTCTAATCCAAGCTAAAAAAAACATAAACCAATTATTTTTTTTAATTTCAAAAATAATGGACAAAAAAATTGATTTAAAACTAAGGCAAACGGAAACTGCCGACCTCGAGCATCTTTTTGAGTTCCAGACGGATAAAGAGGCGGGATACCTGGCTGCATTTATGCCAAAAGACCCTACGGATAAACCAGCATACCTAAGTAAATATACCAGGCTATTGGCCGATCCTACTATAAACAACCAAACTATCATTTTAAACGGTGCTATTGTTGGCAGTGTTGCCAAGTTTGTAATGCATGGGGATAACGAAATTACCTATTGGATCGATAAAAGCTTTTGGAAACAGGGCATTGCAACTACAGCCCTGCAACAATTTCTTTCGATAGAGCCCAGCAGGCCAATTTTTGGCCGTGTAGCCTTTGACAATTTTGGCTCGCAAAGGGTTTTGGAAAAATGTGGTTTTATAAAAGTTGGTTCCGATGTTGGTTTTGCAAATGCGAGGCAGGCCGAAATTGAAGAGTTTATCTATAAACTTGAAAGCTAAAAACGATTTTGAACGGTTACAAACAATAAAGGCGGAGAAAAAATCTCCGCCTTTTGCATTATTTACATTTTTTGCATCCACCAGTGTCTTTACACTGCTTACTGCAGTAATCTTCGCACACCCCTTTGGTACAGGATACCGAACATTTATTACAGTTGTTCATTTTACGGTTACAGCATGGCGTATTGCCGGCAAAAGTATATGTACTCAGGCCGATCAACATCACAGAAGTGATGATAAGAAACTTTTTCATTTTGATTTTTTTTTGTTGTGAATAAATAAATAGAGGTTAATCTAATAATCAATTACAACACTACTTTTGGTGGCTGCCAGAACGGGTATGAAAAATCGATTGGACTTTCGTGCCCAGGGTTAACCGCGCTGCTTTTAAGATCTATAGGAGCGATAGCTCCAATGTTAACGGGTGTGTTTGTGGTAAATCCCACTACATTACAACATAACCTGGTGAGGCACATCGCCGCCGCCTTATCGCTTTTATGCGATTTGCATGGGCCGGTACGGCCGGCATGTATACAGCATATCGATGGTTTACCGTATTGCATGGCCTGAACTGACCGGTATGATACCGAAACCAGGCACATGCAGATCACCATAAACATCGCAACAACTTTCATAACCGCAAATAACAACTTAAAGCCGCAAAAACTTTATACAATTTTGCAATTCCGTTATATAATTTTGCTGTTTTTAATCAGACATACAAATACATTCGAGCCGAATTAATTGGCCGATTTCTTCGTATCGTCGTTATTGATACTCCGCTCATTCTTTTTGATAGAACCTTTAAGTTTTCCGAATTTCCAGCTCATGCTCACATTGATGCGTCTGAAGGGATTTTCGCGGATACGTTCCTGTGTAAAATTTGTTCCTTCGGTATAATTTCTATAAGCCCTGAATTTTTTAAAGGGATTGGCAACCATGGTCGATAGGGTAAGTTTATCCTTGATGATGTCCTTACTGCCGCTAACGGCTACAAAATAATAATTGTTGGATTGGCCCTGTAACATTACATCAGGTGCACCATAGTTAAACGATAGGTTTGTTTTCCAGTTTTTCTCGAATTTGTAACCCGTGTTTAGATTGGCATAGCCTGTTAGGCCGTTATTTTTCGTCAACACACCATTAATCATTCCTTCCAGCCATATGTAGTTCAGGTTGGCGCTGGCGTTAAGGTTCCATTTTGCCGTAATCGGATAATTAAAGTTGGCATTAAGCCCCAGGAGTTTATTTTTACCGATGTTAAAAGAAGTTACACGGGTAAGGTTTTGGGCAGCAATGTATTCTGATACCTGTTGCTGCGTATTATTGGAAAAATTGTAGCTTAAACTCAGGTTGAGCGATCCTTTTTTAAAATTACTATAGGTTAATTCGAAATTGTTGCTCAGCGTAGCTTTCAGATCCGGGTTCCCAAAATATTCAAAATTTGGCTTCGATTTATCCACAAAAGGATTCAGATCCCAGATTCCGGGCCTTTGGATCCTTTGTGTAAAGCCCAAACTAAGGCTTTGGCTATTTTTTAGCGTACGGTTGAAAGAAACAGAAGGGATAAGATTAAAATAGTTAGATTTTACGCTCGAGTTTGTACTTTCAAAAGTACCGGTTACATAAGTCCCCTCTAAACGCCCTCCGGCCTTAAAAGTCCAATCTTTAAGTTTTAGCGTATAAGTATTGTACACGCCGAAAATATCCTGCTGGTTTTCATATACATTACTTTGCGCGGGATCAATCAAATAATCATTTTGCGCAGCATTAAAATTCAGGTACTGGAAATTACTTTCTCCGTTTCTGATAATGGCTTTAACTCCTGCCTCAACAGTGAGTTTTTTAAAAGGATTGATATAGTCGATCTGTGCCGTGTGTTCTTTTGATGTGCTGGTATTATCCTGTTTATAATTTAAACCGGTAAAGTTAATCCTGTTATTGAACATCACATCGTTGCTTTGAGGTTCCGAATTATCGAAGAATTTATAAGAAAACGTTAACAGGTGTTCCTTTTTATCTTTAAATCCTTTCTGATAGTTTAACGTGTAATCTGTTCCGCTCCATTCGTACCGGGTACGGCTATCCATATCATAACCCGATAATACTGCTCCGTCCCTGATATCGAAATGCTGGTTAAGGTCCTGCTGGTTATAACCGCCATAAGGATTTACTTCTACGGTAAGCAGATTGAGCGAATCGATTTCGTAGCTCAGCTCACCTCCTCCCCAGCCCCATCTGTTATCTATTTTCTGGAAACCCAAAGAATACAGGCTCGATGGCACAGCTGTTCCCCTGCTGTTCCGCACATCGCTCATTTTCACCCCATCAACCTGCCATATACCGGTACCACCATATAGGTTTGCACCAAAATTTCCCTGTTTTATGGTCAGGTTTAAATTTCCGCTTGGTCCGCCCGGAAACTGCTGGCGCACATTAAGATTACCATTGTAACCATTTTCCATCTTCCGAGAAGTAATGATATTGATAATACCCGATAAACCTTCGCTCTCGTATTTTGAAGGCGGTGTGGTGATCACTTCAATTTTCTGTACGCCCGAGGCAGGCATGCTTTTCAAAAATTCTTTCGGATCGCGGGTCAGTATACCCGAGGGTTTACCATTAATCAGGATGCGGTAATTGCCGGTACCTTTAAGTTTCACATTATCATCTGCATCAACCGACAGTAAAGGCACCTTGCGCATCATATCCAAAACAGAAAGTACCTTGTTTTCTACATCGGCCTGGATATCGTAAACGATCCTATCGGGCTCCTGTTTAATAATAGGCCTGCTCCCGGCTACCGAAACTTCTTTAAGCTCGTTACCCGAAGGACTTACTATAATCCTGCCCAGATCAACATCCTGGTTTATTTTTAATTTAAGCTGTTTTGATTTGTACCCCAACGAGCCAAGGATTAGTGTATATTGCCCTTCAGCAATACCGGTAAAAGTGAATTTACCATGGATATCAGAAACAGCATTTTTAATTACTACCGAATCTTTTTTAAGTACCACGGTAAAATATTCTCCAGCTTTTTGACTAAGGCTATCTACAATTGCACCTGTAACCTGATGCTTATTGTCTTGTGCCAGGGCGCTTTTTAGCGTAAAACTGCATTGCAGGGCAATACAGATGAATAATAGGTATCTGCTCATAAAAATTTTCCGGTATGCAAACATTTCTGCATCGCTCTATCTACTAGATGCAAAAATTTGGAGAATGTTGCATCTGAGTAGAAAAATTAACCCGAACAGCTTAAAATTCAGACTAATAATTTAGTTTGGCTATTCATACAAGTTTAATTCCTGAACTATTGATGACCTTCAAATACCTTATTTAGCCAGAGTATGAAACTAAATTTTACAACATAAAAGTATTACTACAATTATATTCAATTAGTTAAAATAGCCTCAAAAAATTCTTTTTCGACTCATTTAGCCCTTTTTACCCCTCTTCTTTGAAGAATTTGCCCCTCACAGCGGTTATGTGTTTGCGCTAATTTAGTTACAGATAATAGTGGAAAATGGCTTTAGTTCTAGTAGTGAACTTCTGTCAGCACAAAACCACAGGCTAACCAAATATTAAACTTTAAAACACATGAGAATCAAAATTCTTTATCTGTGCTTTACAATCTGTAAAATATGATAAAAATCCTGTTACCTGCCCTTATGTACTGATCCTTCAGAACAATTATTAAACCTAACCATATATAAAAAAACCAGTTATGAAAACAGTAAAAATGTTAACGGCAATGTTTTTGCCCCTATTGTTAATTTTCGTGGCCTTGAGCTGCCGTAAAACACAACCCGATGAACCAGAGCTTGAGCAAATAAGTAAAAGCAAAAATGACAAATTAAGTGCTGTTAATTTCGCCCCCGATCCCAGCGCCACATTTTATACCGGAGGAGATGTTTATGATACCAATGGGAACATTGTATATGCGGTAGAAGGCGGAATTATTAAGGTTGGCAACCTCTTTTATCTATGGGGCATGGATCGTTCGGCTAACAATTATACATTTAAAGCTGTAAACCTTTATTCATCGCCCGATCTTAAAACCTGGACGTTCGTAAACGCCATTCTCAAAAATTCTTCACATGCAGATGTCGCAAGTGGTTCGGTAGTAGAAAGACCCAAATTATTATATAATACAAGCACAAACCAATTTATATTATGGGTACATTACGAAGGCTGGAATGCTTATGCCACATCTGAAGTAGGTTATGCAACCAGTAGCACCATAGGAGGCAATTACAGCTGGAAAGGACATTACAGACCTTTGGGCTTGGATAGTAAAGACATGAATGTTTTTAAAGATACTGATGGGAAAGCTTACATGATCAGCAGTGTAAGCGGTAATTCGCAGGTAGCCATTATGGAACTAAACTCATCATACACCGGACATGTTAGGACGGTATTTCAAGGATCAAATGTTGGTTGTGAGGGGCATGCTTTATTTAAATCGGGCAGTACCTATTACCTAATGGAATCAAATTGTTCGGGCTGGGATGCGAATGATAACAAGTATTATACTGCAACATCCTTAGCTGGTCCCTGGACAAACAGAGGTTTACTTGCTGCTTCAGGCGCAAGAACCTATCAATCGCAGGTTACCAATGTTTTACCTGTACAAGGCTCAAGCAAAACTACCTTTTTGTATCTGGGTGATAGGTGGAATAATGGGAACTTTTCTACTTCCCGGTTGGTAATTTTGCCTTTAACGGTTTCCGGAACATCAGTGTCGCTTCCATGGTACGATCAGTGGTCGATTAATACTTCAACAGGCAGTACATCTTCATCTCCTGCAGTTAGTTTTAACGGACAGGTAAAAATCATCAACCGTAATTCAGGCAAAGCTTTGGAAGTTGATGGCTGGTCGCAAAACGATAGCGCACCGGTTAAGCAATTTGATTACAGTGGAGGTAACAACCAGCGTTGGACAATTACCAACCTTGGTCGTGGAGAATTTAGAATCGTGAATGTAAACAGCGGAAAAACATTGGAAGTACCGGGGGCCTCACGAGATCAGGGTGCCACTGTAGCCCAATATAACTGGAACAATGGTTTCAACCAAAAATGGCATATCATACCCTGCAAAGGTGGATACTATCGTTTCGTAAATGTGAACACATTAGGAAAAACGCTCTGCATTAAAAATGGATCTACATCAAATAGTGCAGATGCGATAATCTACGATTTTAACTTTCAAAACGATGGTCAGTGGCAGATATTAACTGCTAATTAACTCATCGGAACTGATTATTTTCTATTAAATTTTTTGAGCAGATCGGAACAGCACCCGATCTGCTCTTATGAAATCGGGAGTGCGAACATATTTTTTACAAGAAATTTTCCATTTATATACCATTAAAACTTTAACCTAAAAAAAGCATTCGATCGGTTGTTTTGGATACGCAAAAAATCAACGCAGGATACGCGAGAGCACCTCATCTTTTTTTTGCCTGGAAATGGGAACAGTACTGCCATCTTCCATCGAGATATATCCACCGTCTTTTTTCACGTAGGCAGTAATCTTTTTAAAATTGATGAGATGCGATTGATGTGTACGCACAAACTGATGTCCTTCTAAAAGTTCCTGATATTCTTTTAACGTTCTGCATACCAGGTGGTGTTTGCCTTCATCAAGATAAAAGTGGGTATAATTCCCCTCGGCTTCCAATCGCAGAATTTTGGCAACAGGGATAAACTCAATCTTATCGGCAAGCGGTACTGCAATCCGTTGTTCTTCTTCCTTACGGTCGATATTGGCCATCAGCTCCCTCAGTCTTTCATTTTCCTTTTTTGGGCCGATCTGGCCTGAAGCTTTGTTAACCGCGCTGCACAACTCCATTATATTGATGGGTTTGAGCAGGTAATCTAGGGCACAGGCCTTTACCGCCTGGATACCATATCTGTCAAAAGCAGTAACAAAAATAAGTTCGAAGGTTTGTGGCGCATGGAGCATCTTAAGCAGATCAAATCCGGAAAACTCGCCCATCTCAATATCGAGAAAAATCAGATCTGGCTGATGTTTAATAATAAGGGCAAGCGCTTCGGTAGCCGAACCAGCTTCGGCAACAATCTCGATATTCGGGCAGTATTCATCCAGTAGCTGTTTTAGATTTTGCCTGCTTCTTGCCTCATCGTCGATAAGAATGGTACTGATTTTCATTTGTAATTTCGCTTCGCTTTCTGCTTACTTTTCAAACATTTTCTAGTCAAGCGGAATACTAAGTACCGCTGTTACGCCTTTTGCTCCAGGTCCTAAATTAGGGATTATCTCCAGTTTCCCAGCCTCACCCTGCGCATTTAAAAGAGATAGGCGCTCTCTAACCAGTTTAAGGCCTAATCCGGTTGTTTTTCCGCCTGTTTTTTCTGTTAGCCCTACACCATTGTCGGTTACTTCAACCCTTAAATAAACTCCTGTTCTGCTAATCCGCAGATCCAGTGTACCCGCTTTTCCCATCTGCGCAATGCCATGTATAATGGCGTTTTCAACAAGTGGCTGAATAATCATGCCGGGTATTTCGATAAGCCCGCTGTTGACTTCGTTTTCAACCGAGAGATTAAACACAAAATTGAAGCGGAGTTTTTCCAGTTCGGCATAAAGTGAAACGGCTTCAAGCTCGTCTGAAAGGCTTACAAAGCTTTTTTCCGAATTGTTAAGCACCCTTCGCATCAGCAGCGAAAATTTTTCGAGATAAATATTTGCTTCTTTGTACTGCCCGCCATTAATAAGCGATTGGATCGAATTCAGTGCATTAAACATAAAGTGTGGGTTCATCTGCGAACGGATCGCTTTGATTTCGAGTTCTTTGATCTGTCTTTTTAGTAATTCCTTTCTTTTAATGGCCGAAAGCCTCGTGCGGTAGATGAGCAGAAAGCCCAAACCGGCAAACAGTATGGAGCCAAGGCTCCATACTGTTATTTTAATCAGCTCAGCTTTATCCTGCCGGCTCATTTTTTTGGGTGCTAATGCTTTTTGTATTGCTTCTTCAAAATTTTTATCCTGTGGAAGCTCATTGGGGCTATCGTTAATGTTATCCTCTATGATATTGAGTTCGGGATCCAGAACAAAGGTTTTGATATCAAAATATTCCAACATTACCAGATCATTTAATTCCTCATTATTTTCCGAAACCTCTACAAAGGTTACCTGGGCAAGTTTTTTCAGTTCATTTATAATGCCTGATGGCGCATAACCTGATCCTTTAAGCTGCACGATAAGGAAATGTACTTTTTTTGGATCCTGCTTGTTAATCCGCTCCAGCAAGCGCTTCATTTCATCGGGTTGATTGTAATTAAAAGTGATGCTCAATACCTTTCCTTTAAATTTATCGAGGTTCAGC
>NZ_DJDT01000372.1 GCF_002432345.1 Pedobacter sp. UBA5917 | reverse complement strand
CGTGAACTTCCATTGTTTGGCAACCACCGGTGCCACATGAGCCATTACTTTTGCATCCGTTAGGGGTGCAACCACCACCTGTAGAACAACTTCCACATCCCATATTAATTGTATATATATTGAGTCCCCGCAGGGAGCGTTTTAAACTTGATAATTTTTACCAGTTGTAAAGATACATCTAAAAACAGAATTTTCGGGTTAGCGTTTCTTTCAATGTGGTAATGAGCTTTCTCCAGCTCGGCAATTATGGCCTCTGCCATAGGCAAACTAAGCACATGAGTACTGAGCTTTTTAGCCGTTTCGAAGGTAAGGGGCGGTAATTTTACCAATTCTTCGGCCCCGCTTAAAATCAAACAGCACTCGCGTAAATAATTTACGCCGTATTTTAAAAAATTCTTTTGGTTTTCCCGTCCCCACTTGGCCGCCTCGTCGGTAAATTCGATCAGATCGGGCACTTTATTGCCAAAACCCATCCTTAACCAGGCGGTAAAGGTACCCGAGCTATCACTCTGTGTATCGGCAGCCAAAGCTTTCGCTTCGATTAAATTTCCATCGGCCAAAAATGAATAATCTATGGCCTGATGCTCGTTTAATCCACTGCTGTTCAGCAAAAATCCGGCAACTTCTTCTGAAGATAGTTTGGGGATCTTAACAATCTGTGTACGCGATAAAATAGTGGTTAAAATTTGGTCCTGACTCTGTGCAATCAGGATAAACAGTGTGTTGGCAGGTGGTTCTTCGATCAGTTTCAATAAAGCATTACCGGCTTTATCTAAATATTCGGGCAACCACATGATCAAAACCTTGGTTTCGGCTTCGAAAGCTTTATAACTCAGTTTTTTGATTATATCGTGGCATTCGGCAATATTGATATTGGCCTGTTTATTGGCTGCATCGAGTTTGGAGCGCCAGATATCGATATCGAAATAAGGATCCTGCATCAGCATACCACGCCATTCTTCTAACACATCTACAGCAGTTTTTACACTCGCTGAAGCAAAAAACGGATAGGAAAAATGCAGATCGGGATGGATTAAACGTTCGTATTTTCTGCAGCTCGAACATTCGCCGCAACTATCATTTTCGCCCTTATCTAGGCAATTGATGTACTGCGCATATGCAATGGCCAAAGGTACAGCACCCGAACCAGCGGGCGACAAAAACAGTTGCGCGTGGCTAATGCGGTTTTCTTTAACCGTTTGCACCAATTGTTGCTTCACTCTTTCCTGTCCTATGATCTCTTTAAACTGCATTTGGTGCAAAATAAGAAATAGATATGATATTCACACATAACCCCTGATCATCTTCTCCTTCCACAGGTGTTTTTTACACTATAAAAGCATAGGTAACAACCATAAAACCAACCCTGTAACAATATTCTTTCTGCAACAGTTAAATTGATTTTGGCATACCGCCCCAAGCATTTTATATTTTAATTTAAAATTAAACACTTATCCATAAGAAGATTATGTTAATTCTTATTATAGATTTCTATATTTACCCGACTAACTACCTATGTTAATGACCTTCTCGAAATACATATTGCTACTTGGGCTATGCTTTTATTCCATTTTGGGCTTGTGCCAGGATAAAAACATTAAAGTTGCTGTACTTAATCAAAAAGGACAGGCTATTGCAGGCGCTACGGTTCAGCTTTTAAAGGCATCGGATGAGCGTTTGGTTAAAACGGCCATGGGCAACGAGAATGGCATTGCTGTTTTTACGAAACCAAAAGCAGGTAAATATATTTTCGTGGCAAGTGCGCTAGGTTATACACCATACAAAACAGCAGTACTTTTATTTCCCTTTGTTAATAGTACGATTACGATCAATCTATCCGAAGCAGATAAAAACCTAGGGAGTATAAATGTGGTGGGCAAAAAACAGTTTATCGAACATGTTCAGGGAAAAACCATCGTTAATGTAGATGCGGCTGTTACCAATACCGGCACTACAATATTGGAGGTACTCGAAAAATCGCCCGGTGTAATTGTAGATAAGAACGGCAGCATCAGTTTGCAGGGTAAATCGAATGTGCTGGTTATGATTGATGATAAATTAACTTATTTATCGGGCAGCGAACTGAGCAATCTGCTTGGAAACATGAGCTCATCGCAGGTAAACCAGATCGAGTTGATTACCAATCCTTCTGCAAAATATGATGCCAGTGGAAATGCTGGGATTATTAACATTAAAACAAAAAAAACAAAACAGGAAGGCTTTAACGGATCATTGATTACGGCTTATGGGCAGGGAAAATATTACAAAAACAACAATAGCCTCACACTTAATTACCGAAAGGGAGCTATTAATGTGTTTGCCAACTATGGCGTTAACTTAAACCAGAATTTTAGCGACATTTACGCCTACAGACAGTATTTTGGTGCAAATTCTGCTGTCATTTCAGCCTTAGACCAAACATCCTATTTCGTATCGAAAAACAGTGGTCACCTGTTAAAAACAGGGTTGGATTATTATGTTTCCGAAAAAACAACCATTGGTTTAACGTTAACCGGGGCCTTGGCCAGGCGTAACGGCGGCAGTGATGCCATTGCCAATTGGGAAAATGCCTCAGGAAAAATCGATTCGGCTATCGCAACGTATAATACTACCGATTTCAGGTTAAAAAACGGCGCTGCAAATTTGAACCTAAAACAGATTTTGAGTAAGAACCAGAACCTTTCGATTGATCTGGATATACTTAAATACGTAATAAATAACGACCAGCGTTTTACGAATCAACTGCTGGCAGACGGCGGATATACCCGGGGTTCGCTTGCTCAAACGCCATCAAATCTCCGCATACTATCGGCCAAAGCCGATTATATTGTCCGTTTTGGAAAAAACCATAAACTCGAATCGGGCTTTAAATCTTCGTCAATTAAAACCGATAATATTGCAGCGTACCAACTTTTTGAGGGGAACAATCTTTCAGAAGACCTTAACAAAAGCAATCATTTTTTATATCAGGAAGACATTAATGCATTATACAGCAGTTTTGAAAGCAAATTTGGAAAATTTAATGCACAGGCCGGTTTACGTTACGAAAACACACATTACAATGCGCATCAGTTAGGCAATAGCATCAGGAGGGATTCTGCTTTTTCAAGAAATTACAGTAACCTTTTCCCTTCGGGCTACATCAGTTACAGTGCCGATTCTGCAAATACTTTTAGTTTAACTGCGGGAAGAAGGATAGACCGCCCGCCATATCAAAAGTTAAATCCTTTTATATACATCATCAACAAGTATACCTACCAGCGTGGAAATCCGTTCTTTTTACCCCAGTACAGCTGGAATTTCGAATTAACCCATCAGTTTAAAAGGCTTTTAACCACAACGGTTTCCTTTAGTACAATAAAAGACTATTTTTCGCAGCTTTTTATATCAGAAGGGAACGACATTTTAGTATATACAGACGGGAATGTAGGTAAAATGAACAATTTAGGTTTATCTGCTTCTCTGCAGCTTTCGCCATTTAGCTGGTGGCAGGCCAATATTCAGGGTACATTTAACCATAAGCAGTTAAAAGGTTATCAAAACATAGATTATTCTTCCAGCATTAACCAGTTACAGGTAAATCTGAATAACCAATTTACCATAAACAAGGGTTTAAGTGCAGAAATTTCGGGTTATTACATCACCAGGGCACGTAACGACTTACAGGAGTTGCTATATCCAACTGGCCAGTTATCGGTAGGTTTATCGCAAAACCTGTTTAAAGGTAAGGGCAGTTTAAAATTAAACGCAAGGGATATTTTTTTCACCCAGGCAATGGAAGGTTTAACGGGTTTTCCTGCTGCAAACGAGTATTTTATCTTAAAAAGGGATACCAGGGTAGTTAGCTTAGCTTTTACATACCGTTTTGGAAAACCGTTAAAAACAACCAAAAGATCAACCGGCGGTGCTGCAGAAGAGATAAACAGGGCAGGAAACTAGGTTAGTTTGCAGTTAGCAGTTCACAGTTTGCAGCCCATAAAAAACCCATTCCGCAAAAAAGCTTACCTTTGGACTTTTTAAATTTAAAAGATGGGCTAATGCTTTACGCTAAGCGCCCAGCGCTTAATTTATGGCACGGATCCTTGCATTTGATTATGGAACAAAACGCATCGGCATTGCGGTAACCGATCCTTTGCAGATTATTGCAACAGGGCTTGATACGGTACACCCGAAAGATGTGATCGAGTACATCAAAAAATATATGCTTACTGAGCAGGTAGAGGCATTTGTACTGGGCGATCCAAAACAGATGGATGGTTCGCCTTCGGATTCGGCACAACATGTAAAAGGTTTTGCAACGCTACTGAAAAAATCATTTCCAGATATCCCCAGGCATTGGGTTGACGAACGTTTCACCTCTAAAATGGCTCATCAGGCCATTATGCAAAGCGGACTAAAAAAAATGGACAGAAGGGATAAAGACCGGGTTGATACCATTGCGGCAACCATCATTTTACAATATTTTATGGAAAGTAACCGTTTATAACCAACAAATGAGCCTGATAAACGACGATTTACAAGATTTATTAATTGCCTACTGCGAGCCTGAAAGCGAACTGCTGCAACAGATAGACCGCGAAACCAACCTTAAAGTTTTAATGCCCCGCATGCTCTCCGGCCATTACCAGGGCAGGGTTTTGAGCATGCTCAGTAAAATGGTTTCGCCAAAAAGGATTTTAGAAATAGGTACTTTTACCGGATACGCCACGCTCTGTTTGGCCGAAGGTTTAACCAAAGACGGCTTACTGTATACCCTGGATATTAATGTAGAGCTTGAGGATATGGTGCGTGGCAATTTCGCTAAATCTGCATACAATAATCAGATCAACTATATCCTTGGTGATGCAACCCAAACAATAACTGGTTTAAACGAAGTTTTTGATGTCGTTTTTATAGACGCCGACAAGAAAAACAACGGCACCTATTACGACCTGATTTTTGATCGCGTTCGCCCAGGTGGGATTATCATTGTGGATAATGTACTGTGGAGTGGAAAAGTACTTCAGGAGAAACAGGACAAAGACACTAAGAATATTACTAGTTTTAACGACAAAATAGCTGCAGATGAACGGGTTGAAAAATTAATTTTACCTGTTCGGGATGGTTTGTTTGTGATCAGGAAGAAATGATGATGGCTTATGGTTAATGGCTCATAGCATTATGCCAAGGCCATCAAACCAATAAACCATGATCTATTAACCAAAAAAGAAATGAAGAAAGTTTTCACCTTTTGCCTGCTCCTTTTATCCGGAATTATTGCCAAAGCGCAGGATACCGATGATTATATAGCAGAACATGTAGAATACGCACAGGGACTGATGCGCGACCACAAGATTCCGGCAAGCGTTATTTTAGCTGTTGCAATACACGAATCGGCTGCCGGGAACAGTAAAATTGCCCAACACCTTAACAATCACTTTGGTGTTAAAGGTCCAAATAACAGTACCGAAATCCGTTCTTCGTACCGCGATTACCTGAATGCTGATGAATCTTACAGCCATTTTGTAGAAATTATGGAAACGCGTGAGCCTTTCAACAACCTTTTTGCAAAATACGATCAATACGATTATAAAGGCTGGACTTATGGCATCCGCCGTTGCGGTTACGCCCGTAGCAGAAGCTGGGCCAGTCAGGTAATTGGTCTGATCAAAAAATATGAGCTTTACCAGTACGACGAAAGGCCTGAAGGATATGAAGAGCCTGTTTACGCTTCGCCGGTCCATCGCCGTAGCAGAAGCAGAAGAACAACAAAAACCTATACCGTAAAATCTGGCGATAACCTAAGTATTATTGCCAAAAAGAAAGGCACAACGGTTAAAAAACTGATGCAGAAAAACGGCATGAAAAAAGTAAATTTAAAACCAGGACAGAAGATTAAGTTTTGAGTTGGGAGTTTTGAGTCATAAGTTCCCACTTAACCAATTTGTCTAGTTTCAGTCTACAGTTAACAATAAAACAATTTAGCAATACAATTAACCGATTAACCCCCTGAGCGTAGCCGAAGGGTAAACAGTTAACCCTATACACAATTAAACATATATGCGTTCATCCAATCATCTTATCCTACTAGCGGCAATCCTTGTTCTTTTGAGCTCCTGCGGTACACGGAAGTTTTCGAAAAACAACCGTCAGATCGAAAAAGAGGCCAATAAAGCCAATAACAATTCGTACAAAAGTTATAATACCCTAAGTTATATCGACGAATTTAAAGGTGTAGCGATAGAGGAAATGAACTCCGCGGGTATTCCGGCCAGTATTACCCTGGCGCAGGGCATTCTGGAATCGGGCAGTGGCAACAGCGATCTGGCCAAGTATGCCAATAACCACTTCGGAATTAAGTGTACCTCGGAATGGAAGGGCAAAAACTATTTCCGTGACGACGACCAGAAAAACGATTGTTTCAGGGTTTATAAAGATGCCCGCGAATCGTTCAGGGACCACTCCGAATTTTTAAAGCGGAAACGCTACAGCTTTCTCTTCCAGTTAGATAAAAACGATTATAAAAGCTGGGCACAAGGCCTAAAAACAGCCGGATATGCCACTAATCCAAAATACCCCGATTTATTGATCAACACGATCGAAAAATACCAACTTTACCAATACGATCAGCCTGAAAGCGAAAAGCAGAAAATTGCCCGTGAAGACAGGGTTTTTACAGAGATCAACAAGAATATCCCCCAGGAAAAAGCAAAATTTACACCGGTTGAAACACCTCCTGCGGGTGCAAAGCCAATTGTTGCAGATGGCACCTATACCGTTGTTAAAGGAGATACTTTATATAATATTTCAAAACGTTTCAACTTAACGGTAGATGAGCTAAAAATGCTGAATGGAATAACTACAGATGGGATTAAATTAGGCCAGGTACTTAAGGTTAAATAATGTTAAGTACAAACATTGCCTGCCTAATATTTGTAGTTTTGTAACCTAATGAGATTTTTTTTCACCCTTATTCTCTTTATAGGCCTCTCCAAGCTGTTATTTGCACAAACAAAACCTGTGCAGGGGATTGTTATTGACAAAGAAACCAAACAACGCCTGGCTAAAGTTTATATTTATAACATCCGCACAGGAGATGGTTTATATAACACCACCAAAGGAGAATTCAGCACAGTTGCCATTCCTGGCGATACCCTGGTTGCAGCTTTATCAGGCTATGGCGTAGATACCATGGTTTTTAAGGGGCAAACGGCCATGTATTTTCAGCTTAAAACTTTGGGGATAAGGCTCCGTGATGTGGTAATCCAGCAGAAAAGATTAACACCGCAGCAGCTTTACGAAAAAAATGTACAGGAATACCGCTATCAAACCATGAAGGGTAGCAGTAAAGATTTACTGAACCTGGGCAATGGCGGGGTAGGTTTGGGTATCGATGCCATTTACAACCTATTGAGCCGACAGGGAAGAAATGCCCGCCACCTGCAAAAAATCCTCGAAAAAGATTACCGCGAAGATTTGATCGATTACCGTTTCAATGCCAATCTGGTGCGCCAGGTTTTGGGCATACAGGGCGATGAACTTACCGATTTTATGCAGCAGTACCGCCCAACCTACCAGTTTGTACTTGATGCAACAGATTATTCTTTTAACCAGTTTATCCGGAATGCCTATAAAAGCTACAGGTTGAATCCAAAAGCACTGCAATTGCCTAAACTGCCAAAAATAACCATCGAAAAGCTGTGAGGGCGCCAATTATCATCGTTAAAAAACTTCCGGCCGCCGGCATGGCCATATTTCCTTTTATATTGTTAAAATCAGAGCGGTTTAAAAAGGATGCGGAAATGATCAACCACGAAAAAATCCACCTGCGCCAGCAGTTGGAACTTCTTGTTTTCCCTTTTTATATCCTATATTTTTTTAACTACCTCATCAATCTTTTTAAATACAAAAACCACGATAGGGCTTATCGGAACATCATTTTTGAAAGGGAAGCCTATGACCATGAAACCAACCTGGATTACCTGAAAAACGGGCATTGGTACGGATGGATCAGAAAGATCTGACGCAACCATTTTCGCGGCAATTTCAATTGTCAATCAGACAATCATTTCGTTAAATGCTTTTTATCTCTGAAATTTTTCTTTTTCTTTGTAATAATGAAGAACTGTTTAGCTGCCATAATCCTGATTCTAAGTTTCTGCTCCAGCCAATTACATGCACAGGAAATTGATACTATTCCTATCAATACAAAAGACCTGAACATTAAATTAAAACGCAGTCCGCTGCCGAGCAGACAGGGGCCATTAAACTTTGAGCCTGTAAAAATCAAACCATTGGTGGTTAATGCAAAAATCAATTACTGGAAAACCAAAACCAGTATTGGCATTAACGTTAACCAGGCGCAGTTTAGCAATAACTGGAAAGGTGGGGGTACCAACTCTGTAGCCGTTGGTGGTTTGGTTAACTGGAAAGCAGAGTATAACAAAAACAGTTATAGTTATGTTAGCGAATTGGTTTTACAGTATGGAAAAATTAAAAACAAAGACCAGCTGCAAAAGAAAACCAACGACCGTATTTTTTGGGATAATAAGGCCTCTTTTCAATTATCGAAAAGTTGGTTCTTTTTTGGATCGGTGAGTTTCGAATCGCAATTTGACAAAGGTTTCAGGTATTACAGGGACGCAAATGGAGACGAACAACAAGTGCTGATTTCCAAATTTATGGCACCGGGTTACTTAACCGAATCGATCGGTTTTGAGTATAAACCGGTTAAGTATTTCTCGACCCGTATTGGTACAGGTACCGCAAGGCAGACTTTTGTACTCGATACTGCCGTTTACGATAATAAAAACGAAGTTTATGCAGTAGAAAAAGGCAAAAAGTTTAAAAACGAACTGGCTTTCCAGATTGTAAGTGCATTTGATAAAGATATTTTCACCAATACCAACCTGAAAGCCAGGTATGCCATGTTTATCCCTTACAAGGATTTTAAGGCGAGTAAAATCGACCATAGGTTGGATATCGCACTAACCGCAAAAATCAACCGTTTTATGAATACCAGTTTAACCGGCGTACTACTGTTTGATGACGATACAGGAACAAATAAAATACAGGCCAACCAAACGCTGGCCCTGGGTTTTGGTTTTACTTTCCCGAGGTAGCGTTAACCACCACCCACTTTTCCGATTTCCCAATAGGGCATGGTAACAATCTGCCTAAAGCTTACACCCCTTTGTTTTAGGTAACGTTTAAACTGCTGTACCGATTTTGCCCTTCCGGTTAAATAAAACGTTGCATTTTGCCACATTTCCCAACATATCGGGTGCATATTATCCATCCAGGTAATGGCATTTTGGGCTGGGGCATTTACATCAGATGGTACCGTATCGATCAATAATTTAAGGTGTTCAACTGAACTGAGATTTTCTTCCTGGAGCTCCAGTACCCCAAAATATTCTACATCCTCATCCAACGCTTTTTTACCAAGCGATTCGTAAAGGCCAAGGCTCGTTTCATCACCAAAAAAGAAATGCTGATTGGATGCTTCATTGTATTTCACACTTGCACGATCAACAATAAGCTTCAATCGGTCGCCTTTTTGGATATTTACGGCTAAACTATGTCCCGGCCCCTGTCTGTTCAGGTAAAAAATTACCTCACAGGTTCCGCTTGTTTCATCAAAGCCTGATAGCGTATAGTGCCTGTATTCGTTGGCATTTACCCTCAACAGCACTTCGTTTCCGGGAATAAATTTGGCATCAAAAAAATCGCCTTTAAAGGTAACGCACTTTAAGTTGCTGCTTAACATTTTTGTTTCGGCAACTTCAACTTGATATATTTTATTGCTGATCACTTTTTCCATTGTGTTGGCCAGCCATGAAGGTAATTTAGGCATCGTATGCTTTTGTTTAGTAACTTTGAACAAAAGTAGTTGTCTAACAAACGGATCTTTTTATACCAAAAGGATTAAAGTTTATATCAAAAGGATTTTATGGGCCTAAACATTTATGACGGCGACGAGAGATATTATATTGTAGGGAACAAAATCGACAATAATGCCATTAATCAGCCATTGGTAACCGAAAGGAGGGATAAATACAGCTTCCCTTTCGGCGATGCGGAGATTGTGGAAATCGCTTTTTCTGGAATTTACATTGTTTACGGCGATATGCTGGTAAAGAAAAGTCGGCTGCGCATTAAATCTTTTGATGAGCCGGATATGGTTGAGCTCCACTTTGCAATTACCGGCGGTGGGATTATGGAAAATTACCTCACCAACAAACGGCTGGATATTAAAGCCAACCAACATAATATCATCTACAGTCCTGATTTTGATGGCATGGCAGAATTTACAGGCGGTGGTACACATAAATTTTTTGAAGTAAATTTCGAAAGATCACGTTTTATCGATTTAACCAGCGAAAGCAGTGTTTTATTAAAGAATTTTGGCGAAAAGATCATGAATAACCGTTCGGTAGAGATTTCTTCCGAAAATCTGCCCATCAGCCTCGCCATGCACAGCTGTATCAATGATATTATGAACTGCCATTTTACCGGGGGATTAAAACTATTGTTTCTTCAATCTAAATGTTTAGAACTGCTGGCCCTGCAGGCACAGGCTTTTGAAGAGGCTGCTAAAAAAACAGAAAGTCCGGCGCTTAAATCGGCCTACGATAAAGAAAGGATTTATTATGCCAGGGAATACCTGTTGGCCAATGCCAACCAACCGCCATGTTTAACCGAATTGGCCAAAATAGCGGGCATAAACGAATTTAAACTGAAACATGGCTTTAAAGAAGTATTTAAAAACACCGTTTTTGGTTATTTAAGCGATTATAAACTGATGAGGGCCAAAGAACTGCTGGCCGATAACAGCAAAGACATCAAAAATATTTCCGACGAGCTGGGTTATTCTTCGGTACAGCATTTCAGCAATGCCTTTAGCAAGAAATTTGGCATAAGCCCGGGGAAAGCGCGTTGAGATTAGTCATGAGTCCTCAGTCTTTAGTCCTAAAAAAAGTCGTCATCTCGACTGGAACGTAGTGAAATGGAGAGATCTAACTCGAGATAGATTTCTCGGCTGCGTTACACTCCGCTCGAAATGACGCCTATTTTGATTAAACTTTCTTCCTCTTTTTCTTCAAATCAAGATAATCTATATAATATAAAACCTTAACCGAAAGGCTATTGTTTTGTGGAGAATTTAAAATATTACCCAGATTTTTATTGTAGTGCTGCGTATAATAGGTATCGTAGGTTTCAGCAGCATCTTTGTACGATACAGACAAAGTACTACCGGGTGCAAACTGCCAGGTGTATATCAGATCGATGTTGAACACGTTGTAATTTCTGTCCAACCCGCTTAGTGGCGCTCCGGTATAATCGGTTAAATTGCCATCAGGTTTAAGCAAATAAAAATCTTTATTCCTTCTATCGCTCCAATAATGTCTTAACACAACCGTAATACCCATTAAGTTGGTAAAAGTGTATTTTGCATCGAAAGAGTTTTCTACCGTCCGGCGGTCGTATTTAGAAAAAATGGCTTTATCACCCTGTGCCGTTACCCAGTTTACATAATTGTAGTTGGGATTAAAATTAAGGTCTAAACCAAAAGCTATTTTATCATTTAACCTCAGGTTCTGGAAAAAGTAAAAGTTGTATTCTTTACCTTTAAAAAGTTCCTGTTCTTTGTAGCGGATATTTCCGCCAAAATTATATGCTTTGGCACGGTTAGGATTAATGTATAAAGCGAAACCATAACTTTCAGGCGCCTTATATACCTGCCCATTTCTCGATTCATAAAAATCATTTTTTGCAGCGGTATAAATACCATTTACTTCTGCCGACCAAAGGTTTTTGAATTGAACATACGGTCCACCTTCTAAAGAGAAAGTTTGAAAGCTGCCTGGCATAGCTCTCCGTGAGTATAAAACATTAAAATAGCTTAAGAATTGATTGTACCAGCTGCTTGGCTTATAAATGTTGTAATGGAAATCCAGTACCTGATCCAAAAAATTGTTATTGGTAAAAAAACCTAAATCGGAGGGGTCGAATTTATCATCGGCGTATTGCTGCAAATAGCTCCATAAAAAATTACCGCTCTGTTTGCCAAACTTAATTCCGTAACTATATCCCGTACTGGTTTCTTTACCCCGCAAATAACTCATTTTACCGCTGCCATTTACAAAGTATTTATTGCCTTTATTGTTCAGGTTAAACAGCAATGCGGTTACGTTGGCATCGTAGGCCGAACCCTGCCTTAGCACATTGGTATTGATAAATGTTGCCGAGCTGTTATTTTTTAACGACTGATCGAAAACCAGGATATTGTAATTGGTAAGCGGCTGGGTTTCTACCATACGCGTATTGCCCTGCGCATCTTCAACCTCGGTTTCCATACTATTGGTAACCGCATTAAAAATCCCGATACCGAGGCCTTTTGCCGTGCGCCCAGAAATTTTGGTGGCGTTTAATACTTTGGCTTCTTTCTGATCTTTAATAATTTTGTCATTGCCCACCCCGCTATAGTCGTAATATGATGGGATAGAACCGATACGTTTCGAATAAAACAGATCGCCTTTGTTAAAAAGCTCTGTTCCTTCGGTAAAAAACTGGCGGTTTTCGTTAAATTTTACTTCAAATGGTGTCAGGTTCAGAATCCGGTTATCCGATTGTACCTGACCAAAATCGGGCACCAAGGTCATATCCAGCGTAAAACTATTATTGATCCCATATTTTACATCCATTCCTCCGTTAAACCTCGAAGTTGTGTTTTTTACCCCGGGCAAATTAACCGGATAATGATTGACATAAGCAGAAATATAGGGCGAAAAAGATAATCTTAAAGGTGGTTTTATATCTTTTATCCCCGTCCAAAGCCCTTCCTGATTGATAAAGCCATTTACTTTGGGGTCAACAAAATTCCAGAAAGTTTGTGTGTTGCTCCGCTGTATCCTACGGCTAAAGTTTAAGCCCCAGTTTTGTACATCTTTGCCCGAAAACCGTAAGGCAGAATAGGGGATTTTCATTTCGCAGGTCCAGCCTTTATCGTCTATTTTAACCGCGCTTTCCCACACCGCATTCCAGTTGGCATCTTCATCACCTACCTGTGAGTATTTGGCATCAAACTGTACGCCGGCAGCCGTAACAAAAAAACCGTTCCCGTTCATTTTATCGTAAAAAGGATCTACAATAATCGAGATGAAATCTGCATTGCCGATGTTATCCCTCGAAACCAGCTCGTGCGAAACACTATCGGGATGATCGTACATCCGGGCGTAAACATAAATGGCAACATCATCATAAAGCACCTTCATTTCGGTGCGCCGGCTATTGGTTTCCACTTTGCCGGGGTTGGGCCTGATCTGAAAAAAATCAGTGGCAATGGGTACGTTGTTCCAGCATTCATCATCCAGAACACCATCTATCTTGGGTGTTTGCGATGTCCTTTTTGCATCCAGCTGCTTTTGTTTTGAAATGTCCTGGGCAGAACAAAAAGCACAGATGAAAAGGAAAAAAAGGGGAATACAGCGTTTCATCAGTTTAGGTTAATCAGCTATAAGACCACCTAGCATATAAAATGTTGCACGAGCAGATAAATATTATCCGGTGAGATAAAGATTTGACTTTGAGTTGCTAAGATTTACAAGCAAAATTTGATACATTTGCCTTTTATTAAAAACAAGTAGCTTTTTGCCCTGCGGCATGGAGCTTTAGCTTAAAAAAAGATGTTTGATAATTTACAGGACAAGCTAGACAGAGCGTTTAAAGTATTAAAAGGACAAGGCAGCATTACGGAAATCAACGTGGCAGAAACCATGAAAGAGATCCGCAAAGCGTTATTGGATGCCGACGTTAACTATAAAACAACAAAAGCATTTACCGATGATGTGAGACAAAAAGCGTTAGGACAAAATGTACTAACAGCGGTTTCTCCCGGTCAGTTGCTTACCAAAATAATGAACGACGAACTTGCGGCCCTAATGGGTGGCGAAGTTACGGAGTTGGATACCAAAGCAAACCCTACCATTATATTAATTGCAGGTTTAAACGGTGCGGGTAAAACTACCTTCGCTGGTAAACTGGCCTTACACTTAAAGGGCAAGGGTAAAAAACCTTTATTGGTTGCCGGCGATATGTACCGCCCGGCGGCTGTAGATCAGCTGGAGGTTTTAGGAACCTCTGTTGGTGTATCGGTTTATGCCAACCGCGATTCGAAAGATCCTGTTGGTATTGCCCTAGAAGGTATTGCGCATGGTAAACAAAACGGAAATAACGTAATTATTATCGATACCGCCGGTCGTTTGGCCATTGATGAGTCGTTAATGAATGAGATTTCGGAGGTGAAGGCCAAAACCAATCCACACGAAATTTTATTCGTAGTAGATTCGATGACCGGGCAGGATGCGGTAAATACAGCAAAAGTATTTAACGACCGTTTAGATTTTACCGGAGTTGTTTTAACCAAATTAGATGGTGATACCCGTGGTGGTGCGGCCCTTTCGATTAAATCGGTAGTTAACAAACCGATTAAATTTATCGGTACAGGCGAGAAAATGGAAGCACTTGATGTTTTCTATCCTGATCGTATGGCATCGCGTATTTTGGGTATGGGTGATGTGGTTTCGCTTGTTGAACGTGCACAGATGCAGTTTGACGAGAAAGAAGCAGCAGAACTTCAGAAAAAAATCCGCAAGAATAAATTCGATTTCAACGATTTCTACAACCAGATCCAACAGATCAAGAAAATGGGTAACATGAAAGATCTGATGGGCATGATACCGGGTGTAGGTAAAATGATGAAGAATGTGGATATCCAGGACGATGCTTTTAAATCGATCGAAGCCATCATCAATTCGATGACCCCTTTCGAGAAAGAAAATCCGGATGCCATCCAGCAAAGCCGCCGTTTACGTATTGCAAAAGGCTCGGGCAGTAAAGTTGAAGAAGTAACCAAGCTGATTAAACAGTTCGAAGATATGCGTAAAATGATGAAGCAGTTTTCTAACCCTGCAGCCGCAGCAGCCATGATGAAAGGTATGCCTAAAATGCCTTTTGGAAGATAGGTTTTAAGCTGAAAGGTTAAAGACCAAAGCTTAAAGCTATAATCGCCGCGTCATGCTGAACTTGTTTCAGCATCTGTTATATGAAAAGAATCCCGATCAGAAATGATTGGGATTCTTTTTACAGTGTACCATTTTCTCAACCTTTATGGTTGTCATCCTGAGCGCAGCGAAGAATCTTTTTAAATTACATTTTCAGGAAATGTTGGGTTCTCTTCCTTTGGCAGTCACCCGTCCCGCTTTCCGCTCTAAGTCCTCGCTGCGCTGCGGGCTTTTGCTCCAATCGGGTTTAGCTACAACAGTTTGATGCCTGTAGTGCCCATAGCAACAGACCATCCATGATAAACCTGACAGTAGCGGGCATCCCGATTTAAGCACTGTCTGTTTTGTCTTTTATTGTGTGCTTGCTTGTTTCACAGGTTTCATCGGGATAAAGCGGATGGCAGGACTAAAGTTGCCAAGAATTGCTGTACATTCATTTCCAAATACCCCCTTCATATAAAATGGACGTCATTTCCCGATCGTAGAGCAGAGGTCTATCTAGAAAACTTTGGATTTCAATACAAACACTTCTTACATCAAATTAAAATAAATAAAAAATCTCTATATTAGTCATCAATATTCATCCCGAATAATTTACATCCCACTTTATTTATTAATTAAATACGAATGCTTGTAAAAACATACGGGAGTGCTGTTTATGGCGTAAATGCACTAACCATAACCATCGAAGTGAATATCAGTGCCGGCACCAAGTACTACATGGTGGGCTTGCCCGATAATGCTGTAAAAGAAAGTTTGCGGCGTGTGGCCAGCGCCATCAATATCTCAGGTTTCCGCATGCCGAAGCAGAAAATTGTTGTAAACTTAGCGCCTGCCGACCTTAAAAAAGAAGGCTCCTCTTACGATCTGCCCATTGCCATCGGCATTTTAGCTGCATCAGGGCAAATCCCCCACGATGAACTGGAAAACTATTTTATTATGGGCGAGCTTTCATTAGATGGAAGCATCCAGCCAATAAAAGGTGCCCTGCCCATTGCCATACAGGCACAACAGGATGGTTTTAAAGGTTTCATCTTACCCAATCAAAATGTGCGCGAAGCAGCCATTGTTGATGGTCTTGTGGCTTACGGCGTAGATAATCTGGCGCAGGTAGCTGCCTTTTTTAATAAAAGTGAAACACTCGAACAGGTTAGAGTTGATACCAAAGAAGAGTTTTTAAAAAACATCAATAACTACGAGTACGATTTTGCTGACGTTAAAGGGCAGGAAAACATCAAAAGAGCACTCGAAATCGCTGCCGCTGGTGGGCATAATGTGATCCTGATCGGTCCGCCTGGGGCAGGCAAAACCATGCTTGCCAAACGCTTACCCACCATTTTGCCTCCATTAAATTTAAGTGAAGCGCTCGAAACCACCAAAATCCATTCTGTTGCCGGAAAACTTTCTGCTGCTGATGCCTTAATGACTTCGAGGCCATACCGTTCGCCGCACCATACCATTAGTGATGTGGCTTTGGTAGGCGGGGGAATAAACCCTCAACCAGGCGAAATATCGCTTGCCCACAACGGGGTATTGTTTTTGGATGAATTGCCCGAATTTAAACGTACCGTTTTAGAAGTGATGCGCCAACCGCTCGAAGACCGTAAAGTTGCCATCGCCAGGGCAAGATTTTCGGTAGAATATCCAGCAAGTTTTATGTTGGTGGCTTCGATGAACCCTTGCCCCTGCGGTTTTTATAACCATCCCGAAAAAGACTGTGTTTGCGCCCCTGGTGTGGTTCAAAAATACCTCAGTAAAATATCCGGCCCGCTTTTAGACCGCATCGACCTTCATGTAGAAGTTACGCCTGTTAATTTTGCCGCTCTTGCATCTTCTAATGATGCCGAAAAAAGCGATATCATCAGGAGCCGAGTAATTAAGGCCCGCGAAATTCAGGATAAACGTTTTGAGGATAAACCCGAACTGCATTATAATGCGCAGATGAGTCCAAAAATGGTACGCAAAGTATGCGAGATCAGTGAAGATGGGATTATTCTTTTAAAAACCGCAATGGAACGCCTGGGCCTATCCGCACGTGCTTACGACAGGATTTTAAAGGTAGCACGTACGATTGCCGATCTGGCCGGTAGCGAAAATGTAGAGCTCGAACACCTGGCCGAATCCATCAATTACCGCAGCTTGGATCGGGATGGTTGGGCAGGGTAAATTCCATGCTTTTAAACAAAAAACTGATGCTTAAATTTATTTGTTATGGTGATAAACACTATGTTTATTGATCTACAGATAGAACCTCATGAAAAAATCTTTTTTTGCGCTTTCCGGCCTGTTGTTATTTGCTTTGCAAAGCATAGGCCAGACAATGCCGGATTTCATTCCACCTAAAAATTACAAACCAGTTCTCGAAACCAGGGGCGATTTAGATAAAGATGGTATAGAAGAAGTAGTATATGCCTTTGATACTGATAAACCGGATGGAAAAGATGGGCTAAAAAGGATTCTTTATATCTGCAAACAGGTTGATGGTAAAGTAAAATTGTGGAAAAGCAACAATACTATTTTGCGGAGTAACAAAGATTGTGGCTTCTGCGTTGATGCAGGTGTAAACCTTTCGATAAAAATTAAGAACAGTACATTGGTTACCGAGCAAACCTTTAACCATAACAGCAGGCATTTCAGCACCTGGAAAAACATTTACCGATATCAAAATAACGATTGGTTTGTAATCGGATCAACCATGAACGATTATGATACCTGCGATTTTAATTACCAGTATGATATCAATTTTTCAACCAGGCAGGTAAATGTTTCCTATACCTACGGCGATTGCGATGAGGGGAAAAAGATACCTAAAGACAGCTATTATAGTTTTAAATATCCTTTTAAAACCATCCACAAAATGGACGGTTTTGCCCCAGGCAGGTATGAACTAAAAATTCCAAAATCTGACCGCTATTTTTATTATTAAACTAAATTTATAAATCTAACGTCATCTCAGCTCGCGCAACGCGTAATGGAGAGATCTATATCAATAGGTTCAGCTTCGCTGCCATTGACAGAGTTTAAAAATTTGAATACATGAACAGGATATTTTATATAATTCTCTTACTCATCGCAAACCACTCGTTTGCACAAAAAATATTTCATCAGCCCAATGCAAAAGGTACCTGGCAATACATCTGCCCATTTCGGGATAGAAGCTATATATTGGCTATCCAGCAGGGAATTGATGAAAAAGAATCATTTGGCGGAGCAACTGCAGCCAATATTTATTTTGGTAAAAGCAGTTTAACAACTGATAAAGTATTTTGGAAAGACAAAATTTATTTAAAATTCGCCAATGATAATACTTCTCGTGAAGACTATAATGGAGATGGCATTAAAGATATCCTTATTTTTTCAGAAACCGGAGGTCGGGGTGGCAATGCCTATTATTATTTGTTCCTGATAAACCCTAAAACCAAAAAGATTGTCCGGGTCAAAAATTTCGAAAAGATTGTGAACCCAGAATACAACCAGAAGTATAAAGTAATTGCTTCTTACGGTCTGTCGGGTTCAAACTACTACAGCATTTACAAAATTTCGAAGGACAATAAAGCGTACCAGATCGGGAAAAGTTTTGAAGATACATTTGAGAACGATCCCAAAGAACTGGACAAGAGGATTAGGGAAATTTTAAAAAAACCTGTCCATTAATCACGATTGTTTCAAAAATAATCCGGCTTTTTATCTATTTCTATCCTGTTATTTAAAGTATTTGTATACTGCACCTTGAAAACAGATTAAAACACTATTTATCAACGAATTAAAATTCAAATTTTCGTTTCAAATCTACCTTATTTAGTACGGCGACAACCCTCTTTGGCATAGTCATTGTCATAGCGCTGTTACATTTATTACCTATTTAAAACTAAAAAAAGTGAAAGAGATGAAAAAGACAGTCCAAATTTTAAGCATGCTTTTAATAGCATTAACCGTAATGGTATCGTGTAAAAAAGATACAGATCCTGCCGACCGCGATTTCTTTGTGGGCACCTATAAAGGAACGGTTTCTTACCGTAATGGCGAAACTACCATTAACAGTAGCGACGGCAAAGTAACAGTGAGCAAAGTTGGCGAAACGTATAATTTTTATTTCGGTAACAACATTCCTGATATTACAGGCGTAAAGTTTGAAAAAACCGGAGACAATAGTTATGTGAGTGTGGGTTCTGGCCTAACAGGCATCAGTATTGATGCCAGCAACCTTAAAATCCTGGTTGTAAAAGATGGACAAACCTGGACGGCAAATTGTACAAGGTAGGCCATTATAACGTAAGAGGCCCGATTTTTACTGATCGGGCCTTTTTACTATAATTCCTCTTCTTCCTCATCATCCTCTTCGGGCACATATTTTTCAATGGCCTGCCCAATGGCATTTACTTCTTCATCCTCCTCAAAAATAGGAAGTTCTGTTTTATAATCCATTTTTAACCAAATAGATGAAGTATCTTTCTGGATCTGGATGTATTCCCTTCCATCTTTAAAAATGGTATATGAATCATTTCCCTCCGGAAAAACTGAATAATTTATCGGGCCGATTTCGATGTCGAAAGGTTCTTGCATAACTGATATTTTCTTACAAAGATAAAAATCTTTTTGTTGGGCATGATTAGTCTATAAATAAGACTTTTCTATCTTTATCCTACAATTTTAACATCATGAGTTTTTCTAATGAAGATAACAAAGTTGCCAGAAAGTTATTCGAGGTAGCTTTACAACGGGAACTAAAAAAGGAAATGCAGTTATTTTCCGAAATTTTGGATCAGTGGAAAGCCCAAAAGCCTGAAGATAACCGAGACGATTATTATAGGATCTATACTGCGGTGAAAGATTTTGATAAGCACATTAGCAGAAGGTATGATGGACTTAAAAATTCGTGGTTTTTTGATACTGTAATTGCTATGCTTATGGATAAAACCATCACAACTCTTGATTTGGAAGATTTTTCGGAAGAGGCAAAAAGTGAAATATCGAGAAGCTTAAAAATCAGGGAATCCGATCAACTATAAATAGCTTAATGCAAAAGAAATAATGCAGAGGTTTTACTTTGACAAAGAATTGCTTCAGCTCTGTCTCTCTCCGTGAACCTTCTCTGTGAACTCCGTGGTTATAAATCATAATTAAAAAATTACGCCTGATTGTTTAAAAATCCCTTCAATTATATTACTTTACGGCTAAAGAATTTACGCGATAGATAAGAAGATGAAGTTAACGTTTTGGGGCGCAGCGCAACAGGTAACCGGGAGTATGCATTTACTCGAGATTGGACATTATAAAATACTGATAGATTGCGGATTAGATTATGAAAAGGAAACCTACCAGGAAGAAAACCAACAGTTCCCATTCGATCCGGCAAGTATTAGCCTTGTAATTTTAACGCACGCACACATCGATCATTCTGGTAATCTGCCAACACTGGTACGCCTGGGTTTTGATGGCCAGGTGCTGTGCACACCACCAACTGCCGATTTAACATCGATATTATTGTTCGATTCCGTTGAATTATTTTTGAGGAAAGCCGGACGGAAACCCCGCACCAAACGCGGCAATTTCAGCGGACCAAAACCTTTATACCTGCACAAACATGTGATGGATACGATCGATCGTTTTGTAACCATCGCTTTTAATAAGCCTTTCAAAATTAATGGCGATATCAGCTTAACATTTGTGCCTGTTGGCCATTTATTAGGTGCTGCAGCAGCTATTTTAACCATAAATGATAACGGCGTAGAGAAAAAAATAGCTTTTACAGGTGATATCGGCAGGGAAAATTATCCTGTTCTGGTAAATCCAGAACCATTACCCGAAGTAGATTATGTGGTAAGCGAAGCAACTTATGGCGGCAGGATGCATACCAAGGATCAAACACTGGAAGAACGCCTGATACAGGAAATTACCGAAGCCTGTATCAAAAGCCCTGGGCGATTAATTATTCCGGCATTTAGTATCGGCCGTACACAATCGCTCGTATTTGCCTTAAATCAGATCTTTACCAAGAAATTATTGCCGCCCGTCCAGATTTTTGTCGATAGTCCGATGGCTATTCAGGCAACCGAGGTTTACCGCAAGCACCATAACCTGGTGAACCAGGAAGCGAAAGATTTTTACCAGACCATGGGCGATGAATTCGAATTTGAGCACTTGGCCTATGTTCAAACCATGAAAGAAAGTAAAGATGTTTCCAATTATTTCGATCCCTGTATTATTATCTCATCTGCAGGCATGTTAGAGGGGGGAAGGATCCAGGATCACTTATATTATAACATTCAGAATTATTACTGCACCATTCTTTTTATCGGCTATTGTGCAAAAGGAACATTGGGTTATAAACTGTTAAGCGGTGCACCAATTGTGCGGATTAAAGACCGCGAAATGATGGTTTATGCCACCATCCGCCAAACTGATTTATTAAGTGGCCACGGCGACCATAACGATCTGATAAAAACCATTAAACAAACCGGACAGCCGAAAAAGGTTTTCCTGGTACACGGTGAAGATAAAAGCCTGCAAAGTTTATCACTGGCACTACAGGAAGACGGTTTTAATGTTGAAATACCCGAAAGGGGACAGGCTTTTGAGATTTAGTTGATGGCCTTCCATAAATAAAATCGTCATCTCGACCGAGATGCAGTGGAGCGCCTGCCCGCACAGGCGGGGAGAGATCTAAATCAAAATACGCTCGAGATAGATTTCTCGGCTGCGTTACACTCCGCTCGAAATGACGGGAATTATGGGGGGTGCGATTTTACATTCTACAGCCCTTGACCATTAAGAAGTTAAGAACATTAAGGTTTTATTAGTCATTGAAAATTGATTATTCATTCCATCATCCATTTTACATCAACCATCATTACCCCCTAATCTGTCCATCACCCCTTACTACCCACTTGTAGCTCGTTAATTCTTCTAAACCCATAGGGCCACGGGCATGAAGTTTCTGCGTACTAATGCCAATTTCTGCTCCAAGGCCAAACTGTGCACCATCGGTAAAACCGGTAGAGGCATTGGCATACACCGCAGCAGCATCTACTTCGTTTAAAAATTGGGTAATATTTTCGGCATCTTCCGAAATAATGGCTTCGCTATGTTTTGAGCTATAATCGGCAATATGGTTAAGGGCAGCAGCTAAATCTTCAACCACTTTAACCGCTAATTTTAGCGATAAAAACTCAGTGCCAAAATGTTCGGGAGCAGCCTGGTTCAACAGGTTTTCCGGATAGGAAGATTTTAATGCGGTGTAGCTTTTTTCATCTGCATATAGCTCCACATTTCCATCAGCCAAAGGAGATAAAAGTGCCGCTAGATCATTTAGCCTCTTTTCGTTAACCAGCACACAATCTAAAGAGTTACAAACACTCACCCTTCTGGTTTTGGCGTTAAAAATAATGGCTTTACCTTTCTCTAAATCTCCCGATTCGTCGAAATAAGTGTGTACAATACCCGCTCCGGTTTCGATTACCGGTATTTTACTGTTTTCGCGTACGTAGTTGATCAACGATTGGCTTCCCCTCGGGATCAGTACATCAACAAAACCTTTTGCATTTAATAAAGCTTCGGTTGCAGGCCTTTCTGCAGGTAATAAGGTTAAAACATCGCGGTTGATTTGATGATTATCCAACACTTCGTGTATCACTTTAGCAATAGCGAGATTAGAAAATTCGGCATCACTACCACCTTTTAATACGGCAACATTTCCGGTTTTAAAACAAAGTGAAAATACATCGGCAGTAACATTGGGGCGGGCCTCATAAATCACTCCCACAACACCCAAAGGCACACTAACTTTTTGGATATGCAATTGATTATCCAATATTTTATCAGAAAGAATTTTACCCAATGGGCTGTTTAAATCCGCAACATTTTTTAGATCGCTGGCAATATCCGCAATACGTGCTGCGCTTAGCTTTAGTCTGTCGTATTTGGGGTCTTCGATTGGCATTTTAGCTAAATCTTTAGCGTTTTCTGTAAGAATTTGATCTGTATTAGCCACTAAAGCCACAGCCAGCTCCCTTAAAACAGCGTCTGTTGTTTCTTTGCCAAGGCTAATCAAAGTGCGACTGGCTTGCTTTGCTTTTTCGAAATATTGTTTGTAATCCATTGTTTTTCTTTATTACCACAGAGGTCACGGAGTTTTTCACAGAGAAAAAAGAACGTATGATTGATCAGAAATCTTAATAAAAAATTCTGTCTTTATTTTTCTGTTATTCATTATCTCCAGCTCGCTTTTCTTTAGTTTCCTCAATTTTGTTCATCCAAAAAGCAAACACTTTTTTATCCTTTAGAAAGTTGCTTGTGTAGAGTTGTTTTATTCTATTTTCAATTGAATCAAGCAAATCCATTGAATCAATTTCATTCTCATCAAAAAAAGAATACAGCATTTGATCCAAGATTTGACTTGCTAATGTATCCCCTGATAAATTAAAAATATATCCAATAAAAAAATTGTCTTCGACTACGTTATAATCTCCATCACCTTTATCTAAGGCTTGAACCAAAACATCTAATTGCTTGTCATTCCAGTTGGAAAGGTCAAGTTTTAAGTCTCCCCAATCTTTTGTAGTAAAAGTTTTTAATATTTTATGAGCTTCAAAAAAATAATAAAAATCTACTTCTCGACTTGCTTGTGAAAAAGCTGTCAACTCAGAAACAGTCTTGAATAAGATACTAATATTTATCTTCTCTAAGCCCATGTTTTACATTTTGATTTAGCTTCCCCTTTAGTCTTTCTGCTTTAATCTTTCAGCTTATATAGCCGAGTAAAAATAATCATAGTGTACCAAAGCTTTCTGTTTTTTCTGGCCAATACGTTCCCTGGCTTTATCCGATCCGTATTCTGCTATTCCCAGCCCGATAAGGTTATTTTTTTCGTCAATAATTTTAATAATATCGCCTTTTAAAAAGTCAGTCTGGATTTCGATAATCCCTACAGGCAACAAACTGGTTGCTTTACCCGAGGTTAATACCGTTTTAGCGCCATCATTCAGCTTCACCACTCCGGTTGCAGCTGTTTCTGAATGGGCGATCCATTTTTTCTTGCCTGATTTACTTTTTTCAGGGACAAAACGGGTATGTACCAATTCATTATTTAACAAAGAAATCAGCACATCATCTTTTGTTCCGTTGGCGATATGCACAGAAATACCCAGTTTAGCCACCTTTTGTGCCATGGTTGATTTGGTAATCATGCCACCGCGGCCAAATTGCGATTTACCCGTTTGGATAAACGATGCAAGGCTAGCAACCGAACCATTAATTTCTTCGATCACTTCCGAGCCTTCAATTTTAGGGTCACCATTGTAAATACCATTCACATTCGATAAAATAACCAGTGCATCAGCATTCAACATCGAAGCAATTAATCCGGCCAGTTCATCGTTATCCGTAAACATCAGCTCGGTTACCGAAACCACATCATTTTCGTTCACCACCGGGATAACCTCATTCTGAAGTAAAATCTGCAGGCAGTTTTTCATGTTTAAATAATGAGCCCTATCGCGGAAATCTTCTTTGGTAACCAAAACCTGGGCGCACTGTATTTTATGTTCTGCAAAAAAATTGGAATAGGTATTAATCAGTTTTACCTGACCAATTGCCGCCAAAAGCTGTCGGGTAGTTACCGCATCCTGTTTTTCGGATACTTTGATCAAACTTCTTCCCGATGCCACCGCACCCGAAGAAACCAAAATTACCTCAAGCCCTTGTTTCTTAATGTCGGCGAGTTGATTTACAAGGTGTTTAATCCTTGCTTCATCAGGCAAACCATTCGCTTGCGTAATTACATTCGAACCAACTTTAACAACTATTTTTTTATACCCTAATTTCATTATAATCTTTCAACCTGTTTGGATGTGGCAATTTAACATCAATTTTTCTAAATCGGAGGAATATCTATGGGCATAATGGATTTTTATGAAAATGGCAACGGTTGGCGTATGGCGCTAAGCGTTGGGCGTTGATTAACTCACTTTAATAGGTCCGAAGACAGATGACCGAGGTCGGAGGTTTTGAGCGAGCAAGACAATTAACCAGTTTTCAGTGGGCGATCTACAGTTAACAATTTAGCTATTTAACAATTAAACAATCAAGCTTACAATTAACCAAATATTGACCATTAAGAAGTTAAGAAAATTAAGGCTTTTATATCAGACAACACTGTCATCAACCATGAGCCATCAAACCATTCAAACAATCTTACCCTAAAGTTACCCCCCTGAGCGTAGTCGAAGGGTAAACAATTAACCAGTTAACAATTTAGCCATTCAGCAATCAAACCATCCAACAATGAAACAATCTGACTAAGCACCAATGAACAAATGACCAATGAACTATTGAACTAAATTAATTAAATTGCAATTGAACCTAAATTCAAACCGCTATGAAACGTATCTTACCCGGCCTTATTTTGCTTAGTGCAATTACGGCCTGTAACCACCCTCAAAAAAAAGAAATGAAAGCAATAAAGTGGCCTGATGCAAAGGCACCCGTAGCAGAAATCATTCCGCATCAACGGGTTATACATGGCGATACCGTGGTAGATAATTACTATTGGATGATCGATTATTTTAAAAGAGGTCCTGATAGTACCAAGGTTGTGAATTACCTGAAAGCCGAAAATGCTTATCTGGATACGATGATGAAAAGTACCGATAAGTTTCAGGCCGACCTATTTAAGGAAATGAAAGGCCGGATCAAAGAAAAAGACGAGTCTGTTCCGGTTTTTAAAAACGGTTATTATTACTACTCGCGTACCGAAGACGGACAGCAATATTTTAAATACTGCCGCAAAAAAGGAAGTTTATCGGCTCCCGAAGAAATTTTATTGGATGTAGATCAACTTGCAAAAGGCCATGCCTACTATAGCGCAACTGGTTTCAGTATCAGTCCTGATAATAAATTGCTCGCCTATGGTGTAGATATCGTTTCGCGCCGTCAGTATACCATTCAGATTAAAAACTTAGAAACAGGCGAGATTTTAAAAGATGCCATAACCAATACCCAGGGTGCAGTGGCCTGGGCCAACGATAATAAAACTTTCTTTTATACCTCAAAAAATCCGGTTACGTTATTAAGCGAAAAAATAAAGAAACATATACTTGGTGCCGATGCCAAAAGTGATGCTGTGGTTTACGATGAAAAAGACAATACCAATTATATCGGCGTGGGTAAATCTAAAAACGGCCGGTATATTTTTATCGCTTCGCAGGGGACACTTACTTCAGAATATAAAATAATCGATGCCGATCATCCCGAAAGTCCGTTTAAAGTTTTTGCGGCCCGCACCAAAGATGTATTATACGATGTAATGCCTGTTGATGGCCGATTCCTGATCCTCACCAACTGGAACGCAAAAAATTTCCGCCTGATGCAGTGCCCATTGGATAAAACCGAAAAAGAAAACTGGAAAGAGGTGGTTCCGCACCGTACCGATGTTTTATTGGAAAGTGTAGAAGAATTTAAAGATTATACCGTTTTATCAGAACGTAAAAATGGCTTAACAGAACTTCGCGTATTGAAAAAAGACGGCAGCGATTATTACATTAAATTTGATGAACCCGTTTATGATGCCGGAGTTGGTTCCAATCCCGAATACAATAGTACAACGTTGCGTTATGCCTACACCTCATTAACTACGCCTAACTCTACATACGATTACGATCTGGTAAAAAAAGACCAGAAACTGATGAAGCAACAGGAGGTTGTAGGCGGTTACAATCCAAAAGATTATGTAACCGAACGTGTTTTTGCAACCGCCAAAGATGGGACTAAAGTGCCAATCGCCCTGGTGTACAAAAAAGGTTTTGAAAAGAACGGCGAATCACCACTGTTACTTTATGGTTACGGTTCTTATGGTTCAAATTCTGATGTTTACTTCTCTTCTCCACGTTTAAGTTTACTGGATAGGGGCTTTGTATTTGCCATTGCCAATATCCGTGGCGGACAGGAAATGGGGCGCCAGTGGTATGAGGACGGAAAACTGATGAAAAAGAAAAATACCTTCACCGATTTTATTGCGGCAGGGGAATATTTAATTGATCAGAAATATACTTCAAAAGGTCATTTATATGCGCATGGTGGCAGCGCCGGAGGTTTATTAATGGGCGCAATAGTTAACATTGCCCCCGATTTATGGAACGGTGTTATTGCTGATGTTCCTTTCGTGGATGTTATCAATACCATGCTGGACGAAAGCATCCCGTTAACTACCAACGAATTTGATGAGTGGGGAAATCCGAAACAAAAAGCCGCCTACGATTATATGAAAAGTTACTCGCCTTACGAAAACGTAGAGAAAAAAGCTTATCCGAATATGTTGGTTACAACAGGACTTCACGATAGCCAGGTGCAATATTTTGAGCCGGCCAAATGGGTAGCCAAATTAAGGGCAACTAAAACCGACAAAAATGTACTTTTGCTTAAAACCAATATGGAATTTGGCCATGGTGGTGCGTCTGGTCGTTTCGACTACTTAAAGGACGTATCGTTACGCTGGGCCTTTTTATTCTCGTTGGAGGGGATAGAGAATTAAACACATTAAACCCGTCATCTCGACTGAAGCGCAGCGTAATGGAGAGATCTGTCTCGAGATAGATCTCTCCGCCATGCTACGGTCGAGATGACGGGTTTTTATTAAAAAACCTTAAACTATATCATGAACACTAAATTAAAAACACTCCAAATGATCCACCTTGCTTTATGCGCGGGTGTATTCCTTTTTGCACTGATCACCATTTTCCTTAACCGCGAAACCATGGTGTTTGATGCCAACCCGCAAACTACTTCTCCTTACAATCCTTTATTTCCGATTTTTGGCCTCATCACTCTTACCGGAAGTATTTTCTTTTTCAGAAATTTAATAGCAAAAATCGATAAAACTACCACTGCCGATACAAAAATCAATATGTATCAAAGTGCATTTATCATCAGTTCAGCTTTTTTAGAGGCCGGTGCACTTTTTAATATTATTGGCTCTTTCCTTTCACACAATTCATTCTTTTTGATTTTTGCGCTGGCCAACTTTGTTTTCCTGGCCTTAAAACGTCCGACAAAAGATAAATTGATTTCCACTTTACAATTGCAATACCCCGATACAGAGGCTTTGTAAGCAATTAGCCTTATCTTTGCCCCTCAATGGAATACAATGTTCACACCCTGCCAAATGGCATACGCTTATTGCATGTGCCTTCGGCCTCTGCCATATCCCACGCCTGCATTATCATCAATACCGGATCTCGCGATGAACCTGAAAATAAAGCGGGTTTAGCGCATTTTATTGAGCATTTAATTTTTAAGCGGACCGAAAAACGCAGTACCAACCAGATTTTAAACCGTTTGGAAAGTGTTGGGGCCGATTTAAATGCCTATACCACTAAAGAATATACCTGTGTACATGCTTCTTTTTTAAATCCTTATCTGGATCGTACACTTGATCTTTTCAACGATATTATTTTCCATTCTACCTTCCCGGAGGAGGAAATGGATAAGGAAAAAAGCGTGATTTTGGATGAGATTTCTTCTTACCTCGATCAGCCCGAAGAAGCCATCAACGATGATTTTGAAGATATGCTTTTCGCTGGTCATGCCCTGGGAAACAATATTCTGGGTACAACAGATTCTGTTCAGAATTTTACCCGCGAGGATGTGATCAATTTTATAAAGGCCAATTACCGTACCAACGAAATTGTAGTAGCTGTTTTGGGAAATTATACCTTAAATAGCGTTGTAAACAAAGGAAGCAAACACTTCGCCGGCGTTGAAGCGAATAATCCGATCAAAGAAAGAATTAAACCAGGTATTCTTCCACAAAGTAATACCACCATATATAAACCGATTATGCAGGCACACTGCATTTTGGGAACACAGGCTTATTCTACCCATCAACAGCAAAAAGTGCCGTTAATGTTGTTGAACAATTATTTTGGCGGCAATGGCATGAGTTCGGTTTTAAACCTGCAGATCAGGGAGAAATATGGCATTGCCTATACCATCGAATCCAACTTTTCGCCCTTAAGCGATACGGGTATTTTTTCCATTTATTTTGGAACAGATAAGGAAAAACAGACCAAGGCACTTTCTCTGATCTTTAAGGAAATCAAAAAACTTAAAGAAAAACCGTTAAACGAACTGCAGCTGCAAAAGGCAAAAAACAAATTTATCGGGCAGATTGCACTAGGGGAGGAAAATAGGATCGGTTTAATCATTTCGATGGCAAAAAGCCTGATAGACCATGATAAAATAGATTCGTTGGAAACAGTTTTTGAGAAAATTAACGCTGTTACAACAGCACAAATGGCCGATGTAGTGCGGGAAGTTTTAGACATTGATCAACTGAATATCTTTACTTTCTGCCCAATAGAGGAATAATTGTTATTTTTGTAAGTCAATCTTTCAATTTGTCTTCCTGAGCCTGTCGATGGACATAACAATGGGTCTTCGACAGGCTCAGACTGACAGCATTTTATAATAATTAATGAGTTCAGATCCAGATCTGGAAAAAATACAATACAATGAAATTACCAATAGTAGCTTACGGAGATCCTGTTTTAAAAAAGGTGGGAGCCGATATCGATAAAGATTATCCGGAATTAAAACAATTGATCAGCGATATGTTCGACACCATGTATTACGCCAATGGTGTGGGTCTTGCTGCGCCACAGATCGGTTTGCCGATCCGTTTATTTATTGTTGATACAGGTGAAGACGAAGACGGCAAACCGGGTTATAAAAAAGTATTTATCAACGCCGAAATTTTGGAAGAAACCGGCGAAGCATGGAGCTTTAACGAAGGCTGTTTAAGTATTCCTGATATCCGCGAAAATATTATGCGTAAGCCAAACATCAAGATTACCTATTTCGACGAAAACTGGATAGAACATACCGATGATGTTGACGGAATGCCTGCACGGGTAATCCAGCACGAATACGACCATATCGAAGGTAAATTATTTACCGATAAAGTAAGCGTGCTCCGCAAAACGATGCTAAAAAGCAAGCTAGATGCGATTTCGAAAGGAAATATCAAAACAGATTATAAAATGAAGTTTCCGAACAAGAGCAAGAAAAGGTAATCCATGAAAGGTTGTTGGCAGTTATTAAGCAAAGGTTGTTTCGTTATCTTTACGATAACAAACTTAATTAGCTGCCAACAGACAAATCCTTCAAAACCCCACTACAGCTATGATAATGGCCCTGAAATCGATACTTCGTACATTGCCATAATCACCTTCGAAAAAAAATCTGCTTTTAGAAGACCAGCGCAGTTAACTTCAACTGATCTAAAAGAAATAGATAAAATCTTATTAAAATTTGCAGAGGATTATAATAAGCATATTCTAAGCTTTATTCCTCCTAAGGGCGACAAAAGAAACTTTCTTATAAATATTAAAGATTACAAACGGCAGTATACCCCTACAACCAATAGCAAGGGAGAAAAAGAGGTATTAATTTATTGTATGTGTCGAACTTTTGGTCCAAACTGGAAAAAAGAGCCGGTGGTTGTTTTAGACGGCGGCAAATGTTACTTTAAATTAAATGTTAATCTTACAACAAAGGATTTCGAAAGTACTGTTAACGGATAGACTTAACCAAATAAATAAAGTTCTTCAACCCTTTTTATAGACATACAACCCCTAATCAACTTTCTCATACAATCCCATCACCCTAAGCGGTCGTCATTTGTATCAGCATCATATTAATCATAGATTTATCCATTAAATCGCAAAGGCTCTCAACAGACTCTATTTCCATCTTATGCTTAAATATGCTACTTATATACTAACTTTTTTAATCCTGACAGGATGTTATAGAAAATCGGAAAATAAAAATCCTGACAAGAAATCATTACCGCAAGACACTTCCAGCATAGCTGTTTTAACCTATCAAAACACGAATAAAAAGACCAAATTCCCGAAAAACATCAAGTTAAGCAAGAGCGATTTTTTAATAATCGAACAACAATTATCAAAATGTATCGCGCAACATAACCGCGAAATGAAAAATCGTTTTAAAACGGATTCAAAATTTTTCTTTATTAATATATCAGATTATAAACGTCAATATATCGCTTCAATTGATGCCCAGGGAAATAGAAAAGTATGGGTAAATTGTTTTTGTAGAACCGGAAGGCTTGACTGGAAAACACAGGAAATATCAGTATCAGATGGTGGTAAGTGCTTTTTTAACCTCATGATTGATTTAGATAAAAAAACTTATTACCAATTAATCGTTAATGGAAACGCTTAATGCCCAACGAAAATAAATCTATCCTGATAGATCAATGTAATGCCTGCACTTTGGTTCGTGTCTCCACGAACCACAATCATAACGACAATACTATTTATCTCCCCCTCCAGTCTTTCCCTTTAAAGACAGGTTGAGCTTCAACCTTAAAAACAGCATTTAGCGCTTTCCTGCACTCTTCGCAATCAGATTTGAAGCCCAAAGAAGTTATTAAGTAGCAAAACCCAAGCATGCCCAATGGAACTAATGCAGCCAATGCAAAATTCGGATTCAGTGCTGTTATTGCCCCAAAAAGAATCCCTAAAAAAGCAAATGCGGCAATGGAGCACCAAACGGTTAAAAAAACTTTCACAAAAGGCATTAAACTTAATTCAATATCTATTTTACAACCATTACCTTCTGCAAATATTTCGCCCGAAATCTCTGCCTGAAAAGAGTTCCTGTAAGATAAATTCCTCTGGATAGTGAATTTAGATCGATAGATATAACCTTTAAACTGTTCAGCTTCGGAACTTTTAGGGGAAAATACCGAGAAAAATTTTTGATTTATAGCTATAGCTTTTGATAGATTATCATAAGCTTCTTTAGCCGAAATATCAGAATGTAATACGAATGACTGAGAAGGAAAAAAGTTCATTTATCATATGATAAGGATCCTGAAATAAATCCGATAGCTATCGGATCAGGATGACGACTGAAAGCGGTTAGCACCCAAGACTAAGGACTCTGGACTTATGACTACAGACTAATTACTCCGGCTCTTATCCCCGTCAAATATCTGCTGCATCAGCTTACCCCAGGCAAAAGGATTAAGCAAAGGATTGGTTTGAACCATGTTCTTATTGATCATCCTGTCGAAATTATAGCGGTAATTCTGACTGCCGATCTCCTGTCCATCACGTGGCAACGTTTGGATCAACCCATCGATTGAAGAACGCGAAAGGTTCTTTTTGGCGATGGCCATATCATCATCCGCCAGTTTCATCGATAAAAACTCGCGGGTAAATTCTTCTGTTGTAGCCCAAGGGAAAACACGCACCGAAGGTAAATCGATCACATTTGCTTTCAATTTAACCATAATGGTGTATTTGCTATCCGGCGTACTCTGCGGTATTACGGTAGAAAACTTTTTGTAACCAATGGCGGTAAATAAAATCGTATCGCCAGGGTTAACAATAAAGGTAAAGTATCCCCTGTAATCGGCACCAACCCTTTTACTCTTCGCCGAAAGATTGGTGATGGTTACGTAAGGTATTACATTTGAACTATCGATATCGGTAATAATCCCTGAAAACTGGATCAGTTTATCCTGCGCCGGCTTTTGTTGCGCAAAAGCGGTTACGGAAAAAATTAGACAAATCAGGGCAATACAATATCTCATTAAGACAAAAGTAATTTTTAAAATAAAACTTTCTAGTTAAATAGTGTTAAAGCTTACTCTTGCTCTGCCATATTTACGGCAACTACCGAAGTGATCTGTGGAACAGCTTTCATAATTGCCTGTTCAATACCTGATTTCATCGTCATGAAACTCATCGGACAAGAACCGCAATTACCCAGAAGTTTAAGTTTTACCGTTCCTTCAGCTGTAATTTCTTCAACAGAAACATCACCTCCGTCGGCCTTTAAATATGGCCTGATGGTTTCCAATGCCTGTTCTACTTGTTCTGTTAAATTCATTATATATTTTTTAAGGTTATAAAAATAGTAATTTTTTAGCAATTCACCATTTGTGCATTGTTGATGGATATCTGCTGTGCAATCTTACTTGCAATATCGCCAAATATGCCATCCAGCAAAGGATTTTGGTTCAAAGCCACTGGTTTTCCATTATCCCCAGCCTCCGAAATGCTCTGTATAATCGGAATTTCGCCCAAAAACGGCACATCAAATCGCTGTGCAAGCTCGGTACCACCGCCTTTTCCAAAAATGTAATATTTATTTTCCGGCAATTCTGCTGGTGTAAAATACGACATGTTTTCAATAACACCTAAAATCGGGATATTAATTCCCGGCATCCTGAACATTGCCAGCCCCTTATGTGTATCGGCCAAAGCAACCTGTTGTGGCGTGGTAACCACAACTGCCCCCGAAATCGGGAAACTTTGCGTAATGGTAATGTGGATATCGCCCGTTCCCGGAGGAAGATCAACGATCAGATAATCCAGTTCCCCCCAGTTGGTATCGTTAAAAAGCTGTTTTACCGCATTTGATGCCATTGGCCCACGCCAGGGAACCGGCTGACCCGGATCGGCAAAAAAGCCCAGCGATAACAGTTTGATCCCGTATTTTTCGATCGGTAAAATTTTGGTTTTACCATCGGCTGTTTCTTCAGCACCAGGTTTTGCATCAACCAGATCGAACATGGTAGGCACCGATGGGCCATAAATATCAGCATCAATAAGCCCAACTTTAGCACCATCTTTAGCCAATACAACAGCTAAATTGCTCGATACGGTTGATTTGCCCACACCACCTTTTCCCGATGAAACCAAAATGATGTTTTTGATGTTATCTAGTGAAGATGAATTGGTTGGCTGGGTAACCCTTGATGTTACATTGATTACTACTTCTGCCGTTGGCGATACAAAATGTTTGATCGCATTTGTACAGGCGTTTTTCAGCATCTCCTTCATTGGGCATGCCGGTGTAGTAAGTTCTAATGTAAAATTGACCTGGTTATCTGCTATCTGTAAATCCTTAATCATGTTTAAGGTTACCAGATCTTTTTTAAGATCAGGATCTTCTACATTTTTAAGTGCATCTAAAACTTGTTGCGGGCTAATCTGCATTGTATTAATTTAAATTCAAAATTAACAAAACATAGCCATAAATACTTTTATTTAGGCTTTTAAACTGTAATTTTAACACGAAATAAACATTTAATTGTTACGTTTAAGCAATTAACCATTTTAACGACTATATGCGAATACCAAAAATTAAGATCCCCAAAAAATATTTAAAAATCGGAGCCTGGGTTTTAGGTGTTTTTTTAGTCGTTTGTATTGCATTAGGTGCCGTGGCCTATAGTAAAAGGGAAGCGCTCCTAAAAAAAATGGTAGCCAAGGCAATTGCCAAGGCCGATAAAGATTATGGCCTCGAAGTTAAAATCGGATCAGCCGGATTTACAGGATTAAGTACTGTAAAAATGACCAAAATCTCGGTCGTTCCAAAAGAGCGCGATACCCTCTCCAACATCAGTGAACTAAGCGTGAGCGTAAAGCTTTTTCCTCTAATTTTTGGTAATGTAAAACTCTCCGAAGTAAAACTGAAAGAAGGTTTTGTAAGCGTAGTGCTTAAAGATTCGACCACCAACATCGATTTCATTTTAAAAAGAAAGAAAAAAGACAGTACCGAAACCAAAGGGAAAGTTAATTTATCAGAAATAGCCAGCAATATTTTAAACCAGGTTTTATACAAAATACCTGACGATATGGATATGCAGAACATGATTTTTAAACTAAATGATCATGATACGGCAAAACTGAGCTTTTCTACCATGGCCACAATTGATGGTGGCGACTTAAAATCGGCCATAAATGTAAATAATGGCGAATCTACCTGGCATGTTGACGGTTATGTAAATCCTGGAAGCAAAGAGTTGCGTTTTACCGCTTATGCAGATGGCAAAAAACTCGAATTACCCTATCTGAATAATAAACTCCACGCGAAAATCAGTTTCGACACACTGCAAACGGAGCTTAAAAATGCAAAATACAGTGGTGATGATTATAAAATTTCGGGCTCGTGGTCGGTAAAAAATATGCTCATCAACCAACCGCGAATTGCTTCGAACGATATTATTGTACAAAGTGCAAAACTGGATGCAGATATACTGGTGGGCCAGAATTATATTGCACTTGATAGCTCATCTACAGCTTATTTAAAAAATGCACAGATCCACCCTTTTGTTAAATATACCTTAGGAAAAAACAAGATATACGAATTAAAATTAAATGCCGAAGAGCAGGATGCCCAAAGCATTCTGGATGCTTTTCCGCAAGGGTTGTTCGAATCGCTCGAAGGATTAAAAGTACAGGGCAAGGTTAAATACAACCTTAACTTTTACCTGGATACCAAAGTGCCGGATAGTGTACGTTTCAATTCTACGCTAACGCCGGTTGATTTTAAAATTGTGCAATGGGGTAAAACCAACCTGCAAAAAATCAACAGCACTTTTGTTTACACGCCTTACGAGTATGGCAAACCGATGCGCGATATTACCATTGGCCCATCCAACCCGAATTTTACGCCTTTATCTGCCATTTCGAAAAATTTCATCAATGCAGTTTTAACCGCCGAAGATCCTTCGTTTTTTACGCACAATGGTTTTGTTGAAGAATCGATCCGTAAATCTATTGCCGTAAACTTTAAAGAAAAGAAATTTAAGCGCGGAGGCAGTACCATCAGCATGCAGCTGGTTAAAAACGTGTATTTAAGCCGTCAGAAAACTTTGGCCCGTAAGGCAGAGGAGATTTTGATTGTCTGGCTTATCGAACACAACCACCTGATCAGCAAGCAGCGGATGCTGGAGGTATATTTTAACATTATGGAGCTTGGACAAAACATTTATGGGATAGGAGAAGCATCAAGGTATTATTTTGGGAAACAACCTGCCGATTTAACTATTGGCGATGGTTTGTTTTTGGCCAGTATAGTACCTAAACCAAAGGCATCGATGTATAAATTTATGGCCGATGGTAGCCTGAAACCTTATATGTTCAACTACTTCAGGTTTATGGGAAATATTATGGCCAGAAAAGGTTTAATTGCCAGCGATACCTCCGGCTATGGTTTCTATAATGTGCGCCTAAGGGAAGGATTACGTCAATATTTGGCACCTGATACTGCTGTGGTTGATACTACTGCCTTTGATGACGATGGTGATGGTTTGCCGGTTGTAATTGTGCACGATAAAAATAAAAGCTTTTTTGAGCGTCTTTTCGGCGGCGGATCTAAAAAAGATACCACTACAAATAAACAACCCACCGGTCAGCCCGATACCACCAAAACAAAAAAACAATTAAGGCAGGAGCGGAGGGAAGAACGGCGAAGGCAAAGGGAACTGGAGAAAAGCCAGGAGCAATAGTTTTGAGTTGGGAGGCTTGAGTTTTCAGTTGGCAGTTAGCAATTCGCAATTTGAATTGGCGATTGAAATAACAATTAACCCGCTGAGCGTAGTCGAAGGGTATACGATTAACCAAATTCGGTTGACAGTTTACAATTGGCAGTTTGCCCGAAACAATTAACCAGTTAACCAATTTATACAATTAACCATTTGATGCATGCACAAAATAAAAGTAGAGGATAAAGAGTTCGAGATATTTTTAGAAAACGACACTTTAAATAAGCGGATCCGTTTGCTGGGTATCCAGATGAACGTTGATTATGAAGGCAGATGTCCTTTATTTATCGGTGTATTAAACGGCAGTTTTTTATTTATGGCCGATCTGATCAAGGAAATCAGTGTACCCTGCGAAGTTGCTTTTATGCGTGTTGCCTCTTATCAGGGTACTTCGAGTTCGGGAAATGTAAAAGAACTGATCGGTTTGCCCGAAAATATCGAAGGAAGGGACATTATTATTGTGGAAGATATTGTTGATACCGGTTTAACGCTAACCCATATTTTAAAAACAATAAAAGAAAAAAATCCGGCATCGGTAAAAGTGAGCTCACTTTTACTTAAACCAAGTGCATTAAAATATGAGATTGAAGAGCTGGAGTATGTTGGTTTTGAAATACCTAACGAATTTGTAGTGGGTTATGGCCTGGATTATAATGGCCTTGGCCGGAACCTGACCGATATTTATAGAGCAACAGAGGCATAATTTTTAGATTGGATTAATTTATTTTTCGCACCTTTGCCCAATAATTTTTAACACAATGACCATACATAAAGAAGGTTACACCACCATTGCCCTGAGCGTATTGTTTATTTTCGTAATCAATGCAATTGTTGATTATAAATATCACGATATTACCTGGCTACGCTGGTTTATTTATATTTTCTCGGCTGCATTATTTATCATCGTACTGCAGTTTTTCCGCAATCCAAGCCGCAGTTTTTCTTCAGGGGAAAACCTGGTAATCTGCCCTGCAGACGGCAAAGTTGTGGTAATCGAAGAAACTGAAGAAGGCGAATACTTTAAAGATAAACGTTTACAGGTATCAATTTTTATGTCGCCTGTTAATGTGCACATCAACCGTAACCCTATTTCGGGTGTAGTAAAATTCTTTAAATACCATCCGGGTAAATACCTTGCCGCATGGAACCCAAAATCTTCAACCGAAAATGAGCGTACCACAACTGTTGTAGAGCATAAAAACGGTACGCCGGTATTGTTCCGCCAGATTGCAGGCGCTTTGGCCCGCAGGATTGTATGGTACGTAAAAGAAGGAGATCAGGTGGTACAAACAGAGCAGTTCGGTTTTATCAAATTCGGATCGAGGGTTGATGTTTTTCTTCCGGTTGGTACCAAGGTTAATGTAGAACTTAACCAGGTTGTAAAAGGTGGAATTACTACACTGGCAACTTTAAGCTAAAAGATATTAAATGCATAAAAAAAGCCGTCCCGATGTAAAATCGGGACGGCTTTTTGTTTTTATAATCATATTTCATCCGTTGTCCTGTAGAAACGCAGATATAGGCGTCAAAGATTTGAAACCCAAAAGTTGCCCCCTAAACCTGATAGTAACGGAAAGCCCGCATCCAGATCCTTCATCGGGAGAGGACTTGGAGTGGATAGCAGGGGCACACATTAATCACTGTCACAAGCCTTGCTTTCCAAAAAATGAGATAAGTTAATATCCACTTATATTGTCCATTTACAAGCCTTTCATTAAACGATGCTGTGCTCTGTGAGAACGCAGACCACGGATTAAAGCATCTTTTTAGCATGAAAGACCCTGAAATAAATTCAGGGTGACGGATCCATCTAATGAGCCTCCTAACTTCTTCTGATTAATCAGTAGCATCATTACCCACTTCTTCTTTATCACCATGATCTACCGGTCTATCGCTGATCAAACGCTGCGTTGGATAGGCAAAATCTGATTTATTCCGGATTACGATGTCCATAATCTCCAGGTTGATTTCCTGTCTGATTTTTAGAAACTCGGCATAACTTAACTCCGTTACAAAATAGTTAACCTCTACATTCAGTCCCGAATCGCCAAAGCTTTTGAAAGATGCGTTCCCATCATTACTTGTACCCTGATGATTATTGATATGATCCTGTATTTCGGTTATAATTTTTCTTAATGAATTGGAACTCGTTTCGTAGGTAAGCCCAATAATAAAAGAAACTTTACGCGAGTTCCTTAAAGAGAGGTTCTCCAGTACCCCATCAATCATGCCCCTATTGGGTAGGGTAGCCATTGTTTTTTCGGATGTCCTGATCCTCGTGCTCCTAAAACCTACTTTTTCTACGGTTCCTTCAACTCCATCAACCTTTACCAGATCGCCAACCGTAAACGGTTTGTCTAAAAAGATCGTAAATGATCCGATCAGGTTTTCTAAACTTTCTTTTGCAGCCAAAGCAATCGCAATACCACCAATACCCAGTCCGGTGATCAGTGTGAGCACGTTAACCTCAAAAACAAAGCCCAAAAGCGTAAAAAAGCCAATGAAGATTATGATGGTTTTAAAAAGTTCCTTTAAAAAAGGCACCAATTGATCATCAGCCTTATTTTCGGTGAGTGAAGCCTTATACAATAACACATGGCTGATAAAATCGATTATCCTTAAAATAATCCAAAAGAAGGATAGGATAATCATAAAAAGGAAAATCCGGTCTACACAATCGCCAATACTTACCGGGATCAGTTCTTTCGTTTTACCGATCAGTTTACTGTAGTGGTACACCGTAACTTCCAAAGGATGTTTTAGCTGGTTAATCGAAAGATAAATGGTGGATAGCAGGATAAAAATCTCTATCGGTTTTACCAACAGGGCCACAAAAGCATCGTTATGCGATTGGCTCGAAAAATTGCTGAAAAGCTTAAACAGTAAACGGCTTAACAGCTTGGAAAAAATATTTTTAAATATAAGGCCTAAAAAAAGTATCCCTCCGAAAAGGAAATAGGCTTTTACGGTATTGCCCCAAAAAACCTGGTCGAAAAAAGCAGAATCTAACATTTAGCAAAGGTATAAACAAAAAAACCTCCACGAAATTAATCGTGAAGGCTATATCTTATAATAAAGAATATTATTTTCTCAAAGATTTGATACGAGCAGCTTTACCAGTTAAAGCACGTAAATAGAACAATTTCGCTCTACGAACTTTACCATAGCTATTCACTTCTACTTTCTCAATGTTTGGAGAACTAAAAGGGAAAATACGCTCAACACCAACGCCGTTGCTCATTTTACGTACGGTGAAGGTTTCATTAGCACCTGCACTGTTACGTTGTATTACAACACCTTGGTAAATTTGAACACGTTCTTTATTACCTTCGCGAATTTTATAGTGTACGCTCACTGTATCGCCAGACTTGAACGCAGGATAATCTTTTTTCGCGATGGCCTGCTCTTCAACAAATTTTACTAAATCCATGATTTTAAGCTATTAAACCAACTTTCTTTACCTTGAAAATCGGATTGCAATATTAGGGATTTTTTTTCATATAAAAAAACCTATTTTAATTTTTTCCACAATCTTTATGAATTCCACATTCGGCAGGCTTAAATGCTTCTATTCCAAAAGGTCAAGAGAACACCAATCTGCAAGCCTTTTATAAATTTTAATAGTAAAACATTATTGGCATAGTGTTAAACCCAACAATTTATGAGGAGGCATAAATTATACAATTTGGCAGTGTTTCTTCTGCTTTTATTATTTTTTCCAGAATAACATCACGATCCATTTCTACACCTTCATCATGTGCCGAAATATGCAGTTCTTTAAGATTTTTAAGGTCTGTAAGCACGGTTAAATCTTCCAGGTGGATTTGGGTCTTCCAAACATCAAGGTATTCCAGCTCGGTTAATCTGTTAATGTAAGGAAGGCTCGCTTTAGTAATATGCTCATGTTTCATCAGGGTAAGGTGTTTAAGCTGCTTAACATTACTGATCAGTTTTACCCCTTCATCCGTCACATTCGTTTCTTTGAGATAGATGCTCTGCATAACAGAAACCTTTGCAAGAAGCATGGCGATATACTCATCATCATCAGTAGAATCGATGCTGGTAAAACCCGGCAATTCCGTTGGTATCTGTTTTGAATCAGTAATATGGGCAAAATGCCACCAGAATTGCTTTTCAGCGCCTTTAAGTTTCATTTTTAGGGTAACCAGAATAGAATTTTAACACTGGTGTTAATACACGCCATAACCTAAAACACCAATTTTCTCTTTTTCATCAGCATAGGTAACAAAATTGAACTTCGTTCCGGATTTGCTCCAGATGTTCTTATTAACCGGCTCGCCATCTATGGATTGTTTGACCATTTTAGCAGTATAACCTTTATTTTTTAGCTCCATCTCAATAAACGGAACATTAATGGCTCCCGAGAAAATGCAGACAATAGTCGAAATCTTATCGTTTTTTGCATACGATACCTCCATTATATCAAGTTTAGACTTAAAGGCCAATATTACTTTAACATCGCCTTCCCCTTCTTCAATATCACCTTGTTCGAAGCCTTTATCTTTCATAAACGCGCTAATGTTCTGCTTTGAGGTATTATAAAAAATATCGTTTAAAAGGGCTAATTTCTTGTTCTCGAAAGTGGTTTGTCCAAAGGCAAAAGAACTGCAGAACAAAAGCAGGATTGTTACATTTTTCATATATTTTTTGTTTATCGTTTTTGTGGATTATTTTAATTCAAAATTGTCAAGACTTCCAAATTCCTTATTGAAAATAATGATGTTGGCCACGTTATCGTAAACATCGTATATAAAGAATTCCAAAGGGTAATCTTTATGCTGATAGCTAACTGCCATGGGCTTATCAGTAACTGCCCATCGTTTGGTAACCGTTTTTTCAAAACCTTTTTGAGTCAGTTCTTCAAACATCGGGGCAAAATTTGCAAAGTAAATTTTGGGAACGTCCATGCGCGAATAGATCAGTTTTTTATTTTTGGCCGAAAACAAATAGTGCATCCGTACGCCGACCTTAACACTAAACATGACCAGTTTATTACCATTACGGTCGATAGTATCAGATACTGAAGTTATACCTTCTCCTTTTGTCGTTTCCTTTACTAAAACATAGGTACACTGTGTAGCCATCTGGCTAAGCGACTTGAGTGATCCGTTGTCGAAATTAATCTGAGCACAACAAAAAACAGGAATAACGAAAAAGATGATAAGAAGAAAGGATTTAGGGTGGTGTATCATAACAGAAGATTTAATGCCTTTATTTCCACTATTGGCCAAGGCTTTTGCTGTATTGTACCGTAAAAATAACGCAAGCCCTGTTGGTGTAGAATACCCAATTAAGGGTATATTTTAGAAGAGGAGTGTGATCAGCCGTGGATCGGGATGTTGATCTGGATGATGGTGCCTTCGTTTTTAACGCTGTTGATTTCGAAACTGCCTTTATAGTAATTTATCCGCTTTTCGATATTATTCAGCCCAAAACCTTTGTTGGTCGCATGTACATCAAATCCAATTCCATCATCCACAAACTGAAAATGATAGTGGCTGCTGTACTGATAAAATTCGAGTGTAATCAGATTAGAATGTCCATGCTTTATAGCATTATTGATAATTTCGAGCGTAATCAGATACAGGTCGTAAACCCATGGCTCCTTTATTTTCTCGGGAAAATCGTAGCAGAAAAGTTCAACCCTTGTTCCGTTTAAACCGGCATTTAAACTTACCAGCTGGCTCTGCACACTCGCAACCAAAGCACCGTCATCCAGGGCTTTCGGAAGTATTTTATGCGAAATATCCCTGATATCCTCTGCCAGTTCGCCGATAGTCTGTTTGGCCAAACCCGTGTTTTTCATATCGAAAAGGTGGAGGATGTGGGCAATCTTACTTCCAAGCCTATCGTGGATAATGTTGGCAATGTTCCTCCGTTCGCGGAGCTGCACTTCATTAATCGTTTTTAAAGAACTTTCCTTTTCAAAAATTACCTCCTGCATCAACTGGTTGTTTTTTAAGAAAATTTCGATGTAATTCCTCGATAAAACATAACCGAACAAAAACACCTCGTACAAACTGATGAACAACATCCAATTATCGCCAAGCGAATAGGGGATGATTTTGAAGGTTTTTAAGATCAGGCAGGTACCCCAAACCAACTGTGGTAAAAAAGCAACCAGCGAATAAATACCCTGGGTACGTTCTATTTTTAAATGCGCCAGCGAGGCCCAGAACAACAGCACGAACGAACTGAGGAAAACCGCATAACCAAGTACGAAAAAATAGCGGAATTCGAAATCGCGGTAAAAAAACAGTAACAGAATCGAAATTACAACAAAGATTAAGTTGATGGCATTTAATACAATTACAGCCTTATGCTTAACCGGCTGGTTTTGTTTTAAGTTTAAAAAGTGATCCAAAAAAATGCTTAAGGCGATGTACCAAAGTGCCCCAGTATACACCCGTCCTTCGCTAAAAAACCTAAACTCGGGAAAAAGCACATATTTGGCAAAATTGGTGGTTATTGCCGCATAACAGGCAGTAAGCAGCGAGTAACCGATGTAATAAATGTATAACTTTTTTTTGGTCATTAAGAACAGTATCCCATTGATCATCAGCAGCAGGAAAACAATGCCGATAAAAAAAGAGGTCAGGGCAATTTTCTGCGAAGATCTGGCTTCGAGATCGGTCTGATTCTCCAGGCTGTAAGAAAAATCAAGGTACGACGTTTCTTTTTTAACCCTCACCCAAAGCAACTTTTTTTCGTTCGGACGCAGATTAAGTTCAAAAGCAAGGGTTTCGATAAAGGGACTTTTGCCAACCGTTCTATCGCCAATGGTTGTAGCAAGCCCTGCATCGTAGCATGTAAGGCTATCGATATGGTTGTTATTAAAGCATAACCAGGTTTTTACGCTTTGTAGTGAACTGGGATTTTTAAGGATAAACCTGCACCATACCGCGGCATTTTTATTATAGCCGATATTAAGCTTTTGGTGCTGTTTAAATGGGTAAAGTTTTTGCTGTTGCAGATCGGCCCGGGTAAAGGACGAATTGTGGTCTACCACATAGCTGGATGATAATACCAGTTGTTTATTTAAGGATTGTGCGTACGAGAAACAGGAGCATAGCAGAAGGCTAATGAAGTAGGTTATTCTCATGGGCAAATTTGATGAGCGAGCTGCTATTGCTGATTTCCAGTTTTTTATAAATGTTCTTTCTATGCGTATCTACTGTGGTTTTGGCAATAAATAAGATATTAGAGATTTCCTTACTGGTTAATCCCTTTATAATCAATTTGATAATTTCCTTTTCCTGTTTCGATATCCTGAACTTGTTAATAATCGGTTTATCCATTACACTATATGCACTGGTATCCTGTTTATTGTTCTTATTGGTATAAAACTCACTTCCGGTTTCAGCATCTATTACACGGATAAGCTCCTCGGCAGGGGTTTCCTTCTTAAGGAAAGCATTTATACCTGCCTTTTTTGCCTTTTGGATCAAAAAATCTTCATAATAAGCGGTAAGAATGATTGTTTTGGTAGATCGTAATTGCAGTTTTAATTCTTCGAGCAACAGAAAACCATCATAATGATTGATATTTAAATCGCAGATAAACACATCAGCTGTATTTTGCAATAAATACTGACGGCAGGAGTGTACATCGCTAAATTTAAATATAGCATATTCTTTTCCGGTATTTTTAAGCAGTTCGGATACACCGTTTAAAAAAAGTAAATGGTCATCACAAATAACGATCCGTTTGGACATAATTAGGAGGTTGCAGGCGTTTCTCCTAAAATAACACATCAATGGGTTATTTACAATAATTTCTAATTTTACATGGTAAACTATATTACACTAAAAAAATTATTGTTTTACCTCATTTCCCTTGCTATCGATATATACATGTTTTTCGTTAAAACCAAAAGTTAGGGCCTTACCACCTGTAAAAGGGTAGGCACTCTTGTACTTAAATGGAATAATTATCTTGCCTTCTTTATTGATATAACCAGATTTTCCGTCAAGCTGAACACTTGCCAAACCTTCCGAAAAACCCTCGGTGCCTTCATATTTGATTGGTACGATTACTTTACCCGTTTGATCGATAAATCCATACTTATCACCGATCATAACCGGAGCAAGGCCTTCAGAAAACTCGCGGGCATCATCATATTTTAAATCTATTACAACTTTACCTGTATAGTCGATATACCCATACTTGTTTTCAAGCATCACCAAACTAAGCCCGTACCGGAAGCCAAGAATACCCTCGTATTTAACCGCAACCACTTCTTTACCCTGCCTGTTGATATATCCGTATTTATCTCCAATTTTCACCAGCGCCAGATCACCCTCTTCAAAAGCATATATCTCATCATATTTAAAATCGGTCAATGCCTTCCCCATTTTATCAATAAGCGCCCATTTAGCCTCTTCAATCTCGCCATTAACTATTTTACCGGTTTTGGTAGCTTGCGTAACACCGTTAATAAAATTGTATATCACAACGTAATCCATTGGAACAACTAATTTTCCGGTTTTGTTAATAACGCCAAATTTGCCACCCACAACTACAATAGCTACGCCATCACTGAAAGCATTGGCACGGTCGTATCCGAATTTGATAACAGTTTTACCCGTTTTGTCAATATATCCTGATTTTTTATTTAGAGAAACTGAAGATAAACCTTCGCTGAAGGCTTTTGCTGAATCATAAGTATATGGAATTACAACATTGCCTGTTTTATCTATAAAGCCTACTTTATCGTTAACAGCCATAGCCAGTCCTTCCTTAAAACTACCTGCATCCCTAAAGCTATAGGGTATTACTAACTGGTTCTTTTTATCGATAAAGCCGGCCTTGCCATTAAGCATTACTTTTGCCAAACCCTCAGAAAAATCGAATGCCCTATCATATTCGAATGGAATAACCGTTTTTCCCGTTTTATCGATAAAGCCTGTTTTTTCGCCCTTTACCACTTTTGCAAGTCCTTCAGAAAATTCTGATGCTTCTTTAAACTGATAGGGTATAACCGTTATGCCTTTTTGATCTACGTAGCCGTAAAATATACTTACCTTTTTGGGTTTTAGATCCTGGCTGGATGCGTTTTTTGCTGCTATTGAGCAAATTAAAAATAAATAGAAAATTCTTTTCATGTGACTGTGCTTTCTAACCTCCAAAATAGGGTTAAGCACAAACCATAGGCAATACCCACTAAAGGGTATTTTTCTTTAAATCAAATAAATGTCTTAAAATACGTTATACTATTCCAATAAATCGGGGCGGCGTTGTTTGGTACGCTCTAAAGCCTGTTCGTGCCTCCATTCGTTTACTTTCGCTTCGTGGCCGCTCAATAAAACATCAGGCACTTTATGCCCGCGCCAATCGGCCGGACGGGTGTAAACAGGCGCATCAAGCAGCTCGCCCTGGAAACTATCAGATAGGGCAGAGGTTTCGTCGTTTAAAACCCCAGGGATTAAACGTACCACGGCATCTACTACAATGGCCGCAGGAAGCTCACCACCGCTTAAAACATAATCGCCTACCGAAATCTCCCTGGTCACATAGATATCGCGTATACGTTGATCTATGCCCTTATAATGGCCGCACAGCACAATGATATTCTTTTTGATCGATAGTTCGTTAGCGATGCTCTGGTTAAGCGTTACGCCATCAGGACTCATGAATATGATTTCATCGTATTCGCGCTCCGATTGAAGTTTTTCAATACAGTTGGCAAATGGTTCGATCATCATTACCATACCACTTCCGCCGCCGTACTGGTAATCATCAACACTTTTTTGTTTGTGTGTAGAGTAATCCCTTAAATTATGCACAACAATTTCGGCAATGCCTTTTTTTTGTGCCCTCTGTAGGATCGAATGGGCAAAAGGGCTTTCCAACAACCCTGGAATAACGGTTATAATATCAAAACGCATAATGCAAAGGTAAGGCTTTAAGCCGAAGTCTTTAGCGGGATGGAAAATTTTGCGCTGTTAATCCAGTGTATTCATTTTTACCAGATCGCTTGCCCACTTTAAACCATTGCCTCCGTTACGGCCATCAACATAACCGCTAACTTTCATCGTTTTCTGATCAGCGCCCAGGGTATAATAATTGGCATATTGTCTTCCTTTCAGGTCATAAGTAGCATTGGCCCTCGCATCAGAAATGGTGAGCACATACATGTTACTCGATAAAATTTTAAAGATTCCGCTGTGCGTTACAATCTGTATACCGTTCTCTTTGGCCAGATTGTAGAAACTACCGTCGGCTTTAAAAACGATTTTACAGCCTGGGTTGGTTGTATCGTTCCAGATACCCACAAAGGGTTTAATTTCTTTCAGGTTAGCCTGTTGTACGGTTTTGCACGAAAAAGTAATGATTAACGCAAGAATAACCATTGCGGTTTTTGAAGTTTTTTTGAGCATGTTAATTTTGGTTAGGATGAATCCTAAATTAACAATTTTTCTTTAAAACAATTACCGAACAGCCTATAAAAAATAAGGTTTTATTTTTCCAGATAAACATCCAGCAAACCATCAGGCAGGTTAAGCGTTAAAACCTTTTCTTCATCATCAATCTCGACAATAAAGTCTTCATTTAACGGGAAAAGGATTTCGGTTTCCTGATAATGCACGGTAGCAACAAACTGCTGTGGATATTCGTTTACCTCTAAAATTTCGCCCAGCTCGCCAAGTGTTTCGTCAACGGCCATAAAACCTTTTAAATCGGTATAGAAAAACTCGCTCTCATCACGCTCCGGCATCTGGGTTATAGGGAGGTAAAGTTTCTTTTTTAACAGGGGCTGCACTTTATCGATATGATCAACATCATCGAAGTTAAAATAACCTGTTTTATTGGCCTGCAATTTTGCCGATGCCACAAAGTAGGGCACCAGTTTACCGTTCATATCGGCAAAAACCACATCAAATTCGAGCTGTTCGTACTCATCGAATTCGAAGAATACCTGAACTTCTCCTTTTAACCCCCTTGTTTTGGTAACGTACCCTATGTAAAATGCTTCTTCGTGTTTCATGAATTTTAAAATTCGGCCGTCACCCTGATCCGATCGCTATCGGATTTATTTCAGGGTCTTTCAAGAGAGATGCTGAAACAAGTTCAGCATGACGGATACTTGGAGAATGTAGTTTAAATAAAAATAGCGTTCCGAATATCCGGAACGCTATTTTGTGAAACGGAATAATTAAAATTATTCTGCTCCTTCTTCTTTAGTAGCTTCTGCTGCAGGAGCTTCTTCAGTTGCCTCAGCCTCAACAGCTGGTGCTTCTTCAGTAACTTCTTCTTCAACAACCTCTTCTGCAACTGGTGCATTTTTAGCTGCGATAGCTGCTGCTCTTTCTTCTTTTTTCTTAGCTTCTGCGGCTAAAGCTGCTTTACGTGCGTCAGCTTTAGTAGCAGCTAAACCTTCTGATTTACCAGAGATTTTACCTGATTTAGCATCTAACCAAGCTGCAAATTTCTCATCTGCCTGTTCTTGGGTTAAAGCTCCTTTTTTAACACCACCTTCTAAGTGTTTTTTGTATAAAACACCTTTGTAAGAAAGGATAGCACGAGCAGTATCAGTTGGTTGTGCACCACTGTTAACCCAAGCTAAAGTTTTTTCGAAGTTAATTTCGATGGTTGCAGGATTGGTGTTCGGGTTGTAAGAACCTAAACGCTCAATAAATTTACCATCACGTGGAGAGCGAGAATCTGCTACCACAACGTGGAAAAAAGGTTTTCCTTTTTTACCGAATCTTTGCAATCTGATTTTAGTTGCCATTTTCTTTTGTATTTATGTATTCAACATAGTTCCCGGAGCTTCATGCTGCGGGGCTGCAAAGATAACTAAAATACTGGAAATTAAAAACATAGTTTAATTTCTTTGTTTTCAGGATATTTGCGCCAAAATATTTGCAGATACAAAATGGAAAGAATTGCGATTGATATGGACGAGGTAATTGCCGATGCCGTTAAAAAATTTATCCAGTTATATAACCGTGATTTTAATGTTCCACTTGATTTAAAGATCGATGCCGGAAACGAAATTTATCACCATGTGCCCGAAGAAGTTAACCAGAAGTGGTTTGAATACATTAACGAACCTGGCTTTTTCCGCGATCTTGAGGTAATTCCCGATAGCCAGCGGGTAATTAAGGCCCTACAGGAAAAATATGATGTTTATATTGTTTCGGCAGCAATGGAATTCCGCAACTCACTGGTTGATAAATACGACTGGATGGCCGAACATTTTCCTTTTATTGATTGGAAGCATATCATGTTCTGCGGAAATAAAATTGTAAACGTCGACATCATCATCGACGACCGCACCAAAAACTTTATGAACTTTAGTGGCAGGCCGTTATTGTATACCTCGCCGCATAATTTACTCGTTACCGAATACGAGCGCGTAAATAACTGGGAAGAAATAGCGGGGTTGTTGCTGTAATTAAAACGCGACATCACACAGAAACCGTCATTTCGACCGTAGCGGAGAAATCTATAAATGTTCGTTACTAGATTTCTCCGTTTCGTTGCACTCCAGTCGAAATGACGGTTACTTTTATAGAAAAATACTCTATCTGTGTAATCCTCCAATCTGTGTCGTCATCTTTTAAAAGGAGAACTCCCCAACAAAATTACCACCGCCACTTCCGGCAGCCAGGGGCATTACAATAATCTTTCTTTGCTGTTTACCGGTAGCATAGCGGGTGTAAATTTCGGCAGTTACTGTTGTTGGCCCGCTGATGTTGATCTGCCGGTCGCCATAATAATTCACTTCTATTTTATATTTCCCTTTTATCGCTTTTTTGATCATAAACTGCTCCGGACCATAACCAGAGGTAAAATCGTTGCTGATCCTTCCACCTATTTTTGTTCTCGAGTTGCCATAAAAACCTTTTTCGCCTGTAGGGTCGGTTAACCATAAATCGATATCGGCATCATTTTTATTCCAGTTAAGCACTACACGCACATCTACAGGCAGCGGCTGGATCAAGCGCTTATCAATTCCCTTTGTACTAATACTGTTTCCATGCTTGGTAAGGAGGTTGTTCATTTCAGAAATTACAATCTCTTCAATGCCCTGGTCCCTGTCGGCAATCTGCGCATTATAACTTTGGGTAAGCACCTTGTATAAATTATCGATTGCTGCCTGGTACTGCCCGTTATCGGCCAGGGCCAAAGCATAATCGCGGTAGCTCTGTGCATCCATAGGCCGCCACTGCAAAACTTTTTGGGTAATAAAAAGTTCGTCTTTATAATTACCTGTTTGCTTTAGTTTATAGGCCAGGGTTTTATATAAATCGGCATTTTCGAGATCCAGATCAGCAATATTACTTAAAATGGTTAAAGCCCTCACACTATCTTTCTGCTGGTAAAACCAATTGGCCACATCAAAATAAAACATCGGCGTAGAAATGTATTTCGAACGCATTTTTAAATAAGACCGATAGGCGCTATCCGGTTTTCCTTTAAGATTTTGCATATAGTCTTTATCACTTTTAAACTCGGGGATAATGATGGCGGGCTGTGCCTGTGGTGACGACGTCCTTACAGCAGATCCTTTCGCTACAGTAACGCCGGCAACCCTCCCTTCCAGATAACCACTTACCGCACCTGGAGCACCGCTGTTATAATGATCTGAAACCGTTGATATGGCGCCTGTAACTGCTCTTTTATTCTGCGTACCGTATCCAACAACCACTACTTCCTGTAAAGATTTTTCTTCATCCTTTTTTACCACTGGCGGGGGCATTCTCATCTCGCTTACCGATTTAGCCTGGCTCCGGGCACGGGCCTGGCTGGCCGCAATTTCCATCCTGCTGGTCTGGCCAACCGGGCCAGGTATCGCAACATCTGCGGTTGGGTCTCCCTTAACATCTCTTTGTCCGGGATCAGGATAACTTTCTTTTTTCTTTGCAGGTTCTTTATAATAAAAGTCAGTATTCCACCATGTTTTTAAATCTTTGGTCATGGCCACCGCAGCATTGATCAGATCCTTTTTTTGTTCTAAAAGATCAACCCTACGCTGTTTTAAAACAGCATTGTAAGCCTGTTGCAGTTCTACAGGCGGCACAATATCATAGCGCAGGTAATCATCAAGGTTTTCCAGTACGATTAAACTGGTATTACGCGTAACAATGCCAAACTGTTTACTTAAAACACTGATGTCATCTTTGTTTTCTTCATATTGGATATCCATTTCAGCAATTTTTTTCTGCGCCCAAACGCGGCTTACATCTATACTGCTAAAAGTATGTTCGGTGCCGTTAAGCCTCACGGCCTGCTCGGCAACAACCGTGGTCCCAAAACCGAACTGTAATACAAATTCGGTATTAAACCCATTCATGATCCCGGCCAAGGAAAAATCCCCGTTAACATTAACCTTCATCGAAGGATAGGTTTGCCTGATATCGTTTCCATTTTTTATTCCTAAAAACTGAAGATTCTGCTGGTTTAACTGTTTAAAGGCATCATTAACCGAAATGGCATTGAGGTTTACAAACTGGCCGCCGGTTTTTAAAGTAATGTATTTTAAGGTGCTATAATCTGCTTTCAAAGCAGTATTGATACAATGAACTGGTTTATTTAAGCTAACCGTGTTTTTCCCGAAGGTAGACAGGCCGTCAGTAAACAAAATGTATTCATCGGCCTGGATCGCTTTCGGATTTATGGCACTGAAATTTGTACCGCCATCGTAAACCAGGTTTTTCAGTTTGTCTTTCAGCACGGTCCAGTTACCATTCGAGATGACGAAAGTTCCTGCATTTTTAAAGCCATTGTTTACCAGCCCCAGCTGTATGGTTAAGTTCTGTTTCTGTTTGATAATTAAATCAAGCAGCTCTATTTCCTTGTCGGTATTACGCTGAAGACCGCTTAACGAAACATCCCAGATTAAACCAATATGGTTGGCCCATTGCCGCTCACGGCTCTGGATTTTTGGAAAAACATTTACCAGGAAATAATATCCCGATGATGCTTTCTGCAATTTCACTTCGGGCAGGTTGTTCCTTTTCGGAAGGTTAATGGTGAGACCGTTTTTAGGTTGATAATTGCTTTTATTGATTTCGCCAATGTAAGTATTTCCATTGGCCTTTAAATCAAAACTGCCATCTGGCCGCTCACCAAGCTCCGGTTTTATAATACTTTCGAAAACAGTGGTTTTTAAAGAGAAATTTTCGACCGGCTGGTTATAATCCAAAGGTAAATGATACTTTAAAGCATTATTGTTATTAAAGCTTAACTCTTCCTCATAACCTACAATAATGGTACGGTTGCCGTTTGCCGGCAAAGGATAAATACGCGTACGGAAATTATTTCCTTCCACTTTTTCCAATAAACCCGGATCTACCCTACGGCGCTCAATGCTTTCGAAAACCTCTGTTGCTTTTGCTTTTTCTACCGGAACAGCCTCACGCATTTTTCCGTTGATATCCAATGCATAACGGCTAATGCTCACACCCTCAGGCATTGGAAAAGTAAGTTCCCCTTCTAAAATGCGGTTGCTGCTGTTATGAAAAGTCATAGTCATTACCGTTGTGGCAATATTTCCGGTTATCTGTACATCGATATTCAGTTTTTTAAGTTTAACAGCTTCTTTCCGCTCTGCAGTTTCAGCCTGTTGCACCTTTAATACAGGCATTTGCGCCTTAACAAAAAACGTAACCAACAATAAAGGAAGGATGAGTAAGGTTTTAGATGTGCTCATAACATTGATTTTTAATAGTGATGCAGAAGTGCTGGCGATTTCATAAATTTATTTTCTAAACCATTTTTCCTGCTGCAAACTAAAAACACAAAACCACCGCAGAAAAGCCTGGACCGGCTTTTCTAAAAAAATGTAACATTTTTAAAAAAAATTATTCTAATTATAAAAAACTGAACTATGTTAGTAACCACAACGCCTACAGTTGAGGGCAGAAAAATTATAAAATATATCGGTCTGGTTACCGGAGAAACCATTATTGGCGCAAATATTTTTAAGGATTTATTTGCGGGTATAACAGATATAGTAGGGGGTAGATCGAGCTCTTACGAGCGTGTTCTGCGTGAGGGAAAAGATACCGCCGTTAACGAAATGCAACAATATGCGGCCGCTTTAGGGGCCAATGCAATTGTTGGTGTAGATTTAGATTACGAAACAGTTGGTAGCGGAGGCAGCATGCTGATGGTAAGCGCCAATGGTACGGCAGTAATTTTAGAAGATTAAGAAATTGCTTATTGCGAAAAACTAAGCAAAAACAAGAAAGTCTTTCCGGTGCGGGAAAGACTTTTCTTTTTATATCCTTTTTTCGGTTTAAAACGAAAGTATATCAATCAGTTTAAGCCATTTGGCACTCACCTTTTCGGCATTGATGTGTTTAATTGCATGATCGAAAGGGGTAAAAATAATTTCGCGGTTTACCTGTCCGGCCATTACACCACTTTCTCCGTTAATCAACCCTTCAACTGCCGCAACACCTAAACGGCTCGCCAACACACGGTCCATACAGGTGGGTTTTCCCCCACGCTGAATATGGCCCAATACAGAAACCTTGGTATCGTAGTGCGGGTATTTTTCCTGCAAAATTTCGCCAACTTTAAATGCACCTCCGGTATCATCGCCTTCGGCCACAATAATAATTTTCGAAGCTTTATCTTTTCGGCTATGCTCCAGTTTGTGCAGAATATCATCAGCATTCATATTTGCTTCAGGGATCATGATGGCTTCTGCACCAACACCGATTCCGCTTCTTAAGGCAATCAGACCCGAGTCGCGGCCCATTACCTCAACGATGAAAAGCCTGTCGTGCGATTCTGCAGTATCTCTTATCCTGTCTACCGCATCAATAACCGTATTAATGGCCGAATCGTAACCAATGGTAAAATCGGTACCGGCTAAATCGTTATCAATAGTGCCCGGTAAACCCACAATCGGGAAATTGAATTCTTTTGAAAAAACATTGGCACCTGTAAATGTTCCGTCGCCACCAATTACAATCAGCGCATCAATGCCTTTTGCCTTTAAGTTTTCGTAAGCTTTTTGCCTGCCTTCAACCGTGCGGAAAGCATCACTACGGGCTGTTTTTAAAATGGTACCGCCACGTTGGATAATATTGGCAACAGATTTACGGTCCATTGGGATAAAATCATTATTGATCAATCCTTCGTAACCGCGGATATACCCCGTTACTTCAATGTCATAATAAATGGAACCTCTTACTACGGCCCTAATTGCGGCATTCATGCCTGGCGAATCACCGCCAGAGGTTAAAATACCAATGTTTTTAATCTTATTCATTTGTCTTTTTTTGGAAAGCTGCCTTTCCACTGTCTAAAAATTTAATGTAGTTTTCAGGCTCATAATCAGCCCCTTGAGGCGGGACTAAAACATTACCTTCTGCATCTACAATTACATATTGAGGTTGAGAATTGCTGTTAAAAGTAGCCGCCTGAAAATCGCTCCATTTCTTACCTATTGTATTTATTTTTTTCTTGCTAAAAGTCGAAATATAATGTTCTTCAACAGGTAACTCGGTTTTATCATCTACTACAAGTTCGGCCATTACAAAATCATTCTTTAATCTTTTCGCTACTTCAGGATTAGACCAAACATTGTTTTCCATTTTACGGCAATTTACACAATTCCATCCAGTAAAATCAATTAAAACTGGTTTACCTAATTCCTTTGATGCCTGTTTAGCCTGTTCATAATCATAGTAAGGGTCAAATCCCTTTGGTGTTAGCCTATGAAAAAGTTCTGCATATTTTTTTTCTTTGATTGATGTTTTATCTGCAGAGCCGGCAGGTGCAGCGGTTAGATTATTTAAATCAAAATCCTGTGTAGCGGTAGGTGGTAAAAATGCACTTATCGATTTTAAAGGTGCTCCCCACATTCCAGGGATCAGGTAAACCACCCATGCAAATACAATAATGGCTAAAAACGTTCTTGGAACAGATAAATATGGTAAATCGCTATCATGTGAGAATTTTATCTTTCCTAAAAGATAAATGCCCATTAATGCAAAAATTGCAATCCATATTGCCAAGAAAACTTCTCTATCCAATAAATTTAAATGGTATGCCAAATCAACATTTGATAAAAATTTAAATGCAAAAGCAAGCTCTATAAATCCTAGAACAACTTTTACACTATTTAACCATCCTCCCGATTTTGGCAGGGATTTCAATAATGATGGAAATAACGCAAATAATGCAAATGGGATGGCCAGGGCAAATGAAAACCCGAACATGCCAACAGCAGGTCCTAATCTATCGCCCTTCGATGCTGCATCAACCAATAATGTTCCAATAAGCGGTCCGGTACAAGAAAAAGACACTAAAGCCAAACTGAACGCCATGAAGAAAATCCCCATTAAGCCCCCTTTATCAGATTTTGCATCAATTTTATTTACAAAAGCACTTGGCAGTGTAATTTCGAAAGCACCTAAAAATGATGCACCAAAAACGACAAGCATTAAAAAGAAAAATGCATTAAATATCCCATTGGTTGATAATGCATTTAATGCATCCGATCCAAACGCAATAGTAACCAGCATACCTAATGCAACGTAGATAATGATAATGGATATGCCGTAAATTATAGCTTGGCCTACTGCTTTGCTTTTACTCCCCGCTTTCTTTGTAAAGAAACTAACCGTTAGGGGCAACATTGGAAATATGCAGGGCATCAGGATTGCTGCAAAACCAAAAAGTAATCCTTTAAGAAATGTTTGCCAAAGCGTTAATTTTTCGGAACCTGTAGCCTTAGCAGCTGTCTCCACTTTAGCCGTATCTTTTTTAACGGTATCTTTTTCCGTTTTTACCTTACTATTTGCTATACTATCCTGTGCAGAACCAACTTCGGTAAAAACAATATCATCGGGTGGGGCAGTTGTTGTGGTATCCTGCCTTACATTGGCGTAACTTTTAACGGCCGGCAATGCGATAAACATGGTGGCCGTTAACAACAATAATAAAACCTTTTTCATTTGTGTGTTTTCTGTGTGTGTTTTGAACCTGTGAAATTAAGAATAATTTTATAAAGAGCTTTTTATAAGACTATTTAACACATAGATTTTACTTTAAACAGAAACAGTCCCAAGATTTTTAACTTTGGGACTGTTTCTATAAATATTTTGATGATGATTATTTAACCGGGACGCTAAACTCAACTTCTTCAGGAGGAAGACATTGTTTATCGTTACAAACCATAAACTCTACTTTTCCCTTAACCGCTGTTGCCCCTTTATTCAATTTTATTTTCTGTTGGAAAATTACTGCTTTCTCAAAATAACTTACGTTCATTTTAAAAGTGCTTTCGTATTTAACAATGGCTTTAGGCTCGATTGTTTTTCCTACCAGGCTAAAATCTTTTGATGGATCGAAAGTAAAAGTTGTTTTTACCGGTCCACCATCTTTTACATTTTGCGAATAAATGTGCCACCTATCTTCGATGGTTGCTTTTAAATATACAACCGCTTCATCTTTACTGATCTTTTTTGCAGAATAAGCCCAGGTAACCGGTTTCTCGATCTGAGCAAATGCACCGGCGATGGTAAAAAGCACCATTGACAGCACGAGTGTGATTTTTTTCATTATGTGTTTATTTTGTGTGTGTAAATTCAATTTCTTTAAAGTTGAAGTTTTTTAAACCTTCATTTGTTTCAACAGTTAACCTACCACCGTCTTCAACTCCTTTTATTATCCCTTCAAAAATTTCTCCATCTTTTTTATATAACGCAGGAACATCGAAGTTATAAAGTCTTGCAAGGTAATCATTTTGTAAAATACTATATTTCCCCGCTCTCAAAATTAAGTAGTATTTTTCCATAAATATGGATATTTTCTCCATAATATCCATTAAAGGAACATCTTTTTGTAAAATTTGGATAACAGAAGTAGCCCGTTGACTGATACTTTCTGAAAATTCTGATTGATTTACATTTAAACCAATGCCAATAACCGATGCTTTGATCGATGTACCTGTCAGTGTATTTTCGATCAGTATCCCTCCGAGTTTCTTGTTGTGGTAATACATATCATTGGGCCATTTTACCTTGATACCTTCTGGCACAAAACACATTAAAGCATCACTAACGGCTAAACTAACGGCTATATTGAGGTAAAACTGTTTGCTTAAGGGCAAGAAAGATGGTTTTAGATAAATGCTGGTGCTGATATTTTTTCCCGCCTGCGTTTGCCAAACGCTTTCCTGCTGGCCCCTGCCTGCAAACTGATTATCTGCCATAATTACAGTACCTTCGGCTAATGGCTCGGAATTTGACACCAAATCTTTCAAAAAGTTATTGGTAGAATCAACCTCTTTTAATTTGATTAAATTTTGACCAACAAATAGTGTCGAAAAAGTGTTATTTTGCAAGTGTTGAATTTATATTATTGTAATTCCAAAATTAAAGCATTTTAATGGTAAAAAAGAAAATAGTAGCCCTTTCTACATACCTTTCTGAGTTAGCTGTACATGGCATCCAAGAAAAAAAAGGAGAAGATATTGTGCGGTTAGATCTAAGAAACATCCATACATCAGTAGCTGATTACTTTATTATTGCGAGTGCCACCTCTGCTACGCAGGTGAAAGCTATTGCTGATAGTGTAGAAAAAGAAATATATAAGGCCACCCAGGCCGATCCAAGGCATAAAGAAGGTTTCGAAACAGCCGATTGGATCATACTCGATTATTTCGATGTGGTTGTGCACATTTTTAAAACTGAAAAGCGCCACTTTTATGGCATAGAAGAACTTTGGGGGGATGCAGAAAGCACAAATTATCAGAGCGCATAACCTTTAGAACCATTTTGACAAAGACAAATGAACGACAATCAAAATACCGAAAAACAGGGGAAAAGATTACCAAACATCCCTAAAAAACCACAAAAAGGATCAAAATTCAATATTTTCTGGGTTTATGCTGCCATCATCATTGCTATTATAGCAGCGCAGTTTTTATTTACCGGCGATAGCGGTAAAGAAGTTAAATACGATGTTTTCGAAAGCAAAATGCTGTTAACAGGCGATGTTGACAGGATTGTTGCCTACCAAACTGAAGATCTGGTAAAAGCTGAAGTTTATATTAAAAAAGACAGCTTAAATAAACCTCAGTATAAACAATATAAAAGCACCAGTTCGTTGAATATGTCTAGCGGACCTACTGTGTTTTTCACCTACGGCGGAAAATTTGCTGATTTGAGAACTGCCTTAGCTGATTCGCAAAAAGCATTACCAGCTGGCAGAAAACCAATCTCGTTCCAATCAGAAAACCGGAGCAACCCTTTGGCAAGCTGGTTTTTGAGCATTATCCTTCCCGTATTGCTTTTAATCGGTTTCTGGATCTTTATGATGCGCAGAATGGGCGGTGGAGCAGGTGGTGGTGGTCAGATTTTCAGCATTGGAAAATCAAAAGCTACTTTATTTGATAAAGAAAGCCAGGTGAACATTACTTTTAACGATGTTGCCGGTTTAGAAGAAGCCAAAACAGAGGTAATGGAAATTGTAGATTTCCTTAAAAACCCTAAAAAATATACCGATCTGGGTGGGAAAATCCCGAAAGGAGCTTTATTGGTAGGTTCGCCCGGTACAGGTAAAACCTTATTGGCAAAAGCTGTTGCCGGCGAGGCGCAGGTTCCTTTCTTTTCTTTATCAGGATCTGATTTTGTGGAGATGTTTGTTGGGGTAGGTGCTTCACGTGTACGCGACTTGTTTAAACAAGCAAAAGATAAATCACCATGTATCATCTTTATTGATGAGATTGATGCCATTGGCCGTGCCCGTGGTAAAAACGGTGTAATGGGCGGAAACGACGAGCGCGAAAACACTTTAAACCAACTCCTGGTTGAAATGGATGGTTTCGGAACCAACACACACGTAATTATTTTAGCTGCAACCAACCGTGCCGATGTTTTAGATAAAGCATTATTAAGAGCTGGTAGGTTCGACAGACAGATTTATGTTGATTTACCGGATGTTATCGAACGTAAGCAGATTTTCGAAGTACACATTACGCCGTTAAAAAAATCAGAAGAGTTAGATACCGAATTTTTAGCAAAACAAACACCAGGTTTCTCTGGAGCAGATATTGCCAACGTTTGTAACGAAGCGGCCTTAATTGCAGCACGTAAAAATAAATCGGCAGTTGATAAACAGGATTTCTTAGATGCGGTTGACCGTATTGTTGGTGGTTTAGAAAAGAAAAACAAAATCATCACTCCAAGCGAAAAACGCGCTATTGCCATTCACGAAGCTGGCCACGCTACTGTGAGCTGGTTACTGGAACATGCCGCACCTTTGGTTAAAGTTACCATTGTACCACGCGGACAAAGTTTAGGTGCAGCCTGGTATTTACCAGAAGAACGTTTAATCGTTCGTCCACACCAGATGCTGGATGAAATGTGTGCCACAATGGGTGGTAGAGCTGCTGAAAAAGTAATGTTCGATACCATTTCTACCGGTGCATTGAGCGATCTGGAAAAAGTAAACAAACAGGCCAGGGCAATGGTTACCATTTATGGTTTGAACGATAAATTAGGAAACATTACCTATTACGATTCATCGGGCCAGAACGAGTATAACTTCTCAAAACCATATTCAGAAGATACCGCTTTAACCATTGATAAAGAGATCTCGGCATTAATTGAAGGTCAATATCAAAGAGCTATCCAGTTGCTGGAAGAAAACAAAGATAAATTGATCAAACTGGCCGATATCCTGATCGAAAAAGAGGTTTTATTTAAAGACGATTTAGAAGAGATTTTCGGAAAACGTTTATTCGAAAATCAGGGCGAAAGCGGAACACCCGGACATATTACCCCGGTTGAAGCTTAAATAAACAATTTCTATTATTACATTTGCTACCCTAGTTAATCATTAGGGTAGCTTTTTTTTATATGAAGGATAATACGACAGCGAAAGAACAGATACTAAAAAAGATAAGGAAGGCATTGCTGGAGAAGCGCGAAAACCCTTATCCCAACTTAGAAGAGAGTGTATTGTATAAAAAAAATACAGATGAGTTAGAGGTATTATTTGCCGAACAGCTTACTGCCATATCGGGTAATTTCATTTTTTGTGAGGATGGCATCGATTTTTTTGAAAACATGCTCCAGCTTGCCGATAAATTTAAATGGCGTAAAATATACTGTTGGGAACCCGAACTACAGCAGTTTTTAAGCAAGTACGAATTCCCTTTTTATCAAACCGATAAAGATTTTGAGCAGGCCGAAGTAGGAATTACCCTTTGCGAGGCCTTAATTGCCCGTAACGGAAGCGTAATGGTAAGCAATAGCGGTGCTGCAGGCCGAAGGTTAAGTATTTTCCCGCATCACCACATCGTGATTGCAAAAACAAGCCAGTTGGTTTTGGATCTTAAGGATGGCTTTCAATTGTTAAAAAACAAATACGGTAGCCAGATTCCATCCATGATCAGCAACATTACCGGGCCCAGCAGAACCGCCGATATCGAAAAAACACTGGTTCTGGGCGCTCACGGACCTAAAGAACTTTTCGTGTTTTTGATCGACGATTTTAACTAAACCACAGTTTATTTGCGGCTTATGCTTGCATTAAAACAGCCCAATTAATAAAGCAATATGATACCTTATAGTTGTCTTTTTAATGCGCATTACCCGGTTTACAAACAACAATCAAAAAAAAGCATCGTTTAAATACAATTGATATGCTTCAAAAACGTATTTTGCTGAACAAAAACCTATCTGTAAAACATAAATATTTAAAAGCCAACATTGAAAATAAGCATTACTAAAGTCAAATATATTTCCGATTACCGAATATAATTGATAGTTTTATACTACATACCGATTTAGTATGCGGTATTATAATTTATGAGCAAAGCAATAAACACGGTAATTACCGGTACCGGAAGTTATATCCCACAGAATATTATTTCTGGTAACGAATTCTTGAATTCGACGTTTTTCGAGAATGGAAACCGACTTGAAAAAGAGAACTCGGAGATTATCCATAAATTCTCTGAAATTACCGAAATTGTAGAAAGGCGCTATGCCTGTCCGGAGCAGTTGAGTAATCACCTTGGCGCAAAGGCGGCAGAAAAAGCCATCGAAAACGCCGGTATCGATAAGGAAACATTAGATTATATTATCTTTTGCCATAATTTCGGCGATATTCCTTTAAATAGCAACCGTAGTGATATTTTACCCGCTTTAGCATCAAAAGTAAAGCAACAATTGGGCATCCATAATCCTGATTGCGTGGCTTATGATCTTATTTTCGGTTGTCCGGGTTGGGTACAGGGCGCCATACAGGCCGATTATTACATCAAAAGCGGCGATGCCAAACGGGTAATGGTAATTGGTGCTGAAACACTAAGCCGCATTATCGATCCGCACGACCGTGATAGCATGATTTTTTCTGATGGTGCAGGTGCAGTTATTTTCGAAGCTGCAGAAGAAGGAACAGAAAAAAAGGGGATACTGGCCCATAAAACAGAAACGCATTCAGTTAACCATGGTAATCTGCTTACTATGGGCAAAGGCTCACACCCAGATGAAACCAGTGGAAATTTCTACATGAAAATGAACGGTCGTAAACTATATGAGTTTGCGGTTGTACAGGTGCCACAGGTTATAAAAAAAGCAATAGATAAAGCAGGTTTAAGCGTAGAGGATATTAATATTGTATTTGTGCACCAGGCCAATGGCAAAATGGATACAGCCATTATGAAACGCCTGTTTAAGCTTTACGGTAAAGATGTCGTACCCGAAAACCTGGTACCGATGACGATTTCGTGGCTGGGCAATAGCTCTGTAGCTACTGTACCAACCCTATTGGATCTCGTTTTAAAAGAGCAGGTAAAAGGTTATAAAGTTAAAGCAGGGGATGTAGCCGTTTTTGCCTCGGTAGGCGCGGGTATGCACATCAATGCTTTTGTACACCGCTTTTAGTTATTGGCCAAACGCCTTAATCCGGCTTTGGCCTGGCTTTCGATACTGCTTTCAAACTCATGGTTTTTCATGGCAATGGCGGTATTGAAAGCTTCTTTGGCCTTTGCTTCATTTTTCTTCCTCTCGTATAGTTTACCCATTTGCAGGGCTGCATTAGCAGCAAAGTAGTATTTCAGATTTCGTCCCCCATTAATGGTTTCCTGGTAGGCGGCTAAAGCCTGGTCATCCTTTCCTAAATCATCGTAAACCCTGCCTAAACGGTAAGTAAATTCGGTTTTATCTTTATCATTGCTATAATCGCCAGCTTTTTTATCACCCAATAACTGCAAAGCCCTGGTTAAATACCCTCCATCAAATAAAAGTCTGGCTTTTAGCAGGTCGAGCGTTGGTGTTCCGGCAGCAGCTTCACTCTTTGCCTGCTTATCTTTTTCCATATAGGTGTAGCCATTTTTTATTGCCTTAGCTGCAAATGCCGCATACCCATCTTTATCTCCTTTCAGCAGCGATATCCAGCCCAAATGGAGATAAGCATCCTTCACAAAATTTACGCCCTTGGTGGCCTGTAAAAAGCGGTTAAAATAAGTGCCGGCATTAAGATCGAGTTTATTTAAATGTGCAATGCCTTCCAGATAATCCAGATAGGGAAAAGGCTGGTAAACGCCTCCTTCGGGCCGCTTTGCCAAAATCGCAATGGCCTCGTCGCTGTGCGAGTTTTTAATGCACACATAACTTTGCAGGTAACTTTTCAGTAAACTGGTATCAGCAATCCTTTCGGTATATTTCATCGTTTTGGCGTAAGCCGTTGGGCTATGGGCAACATCGGTTAATACGTAGGCATAATAAAATACCACTTCTTCATAAAAAGGCTCATAAGTCGATTTTGGTAGATTATCGGCCAGTTTTTCGAACATATTTAACCCATTCTGAAGATTCCCTTTAATTCCGAAAGTAGAAAGGGCTGTTTTTAGTGCTCCGTCGGGTAAATTGCCCAAAACTGCATTAATAAGTCCTAAACCTTTTAGATTAAGGTGGAAATTCGGGAATTTTTTATTGTTCTCCTGTAAAAGGCTATTCGCTCTTTTAACTTCCATAGCCGCATTAAAATATTCGCCAAAACGTCCTCGGATAAGCGCCCATTGCAGGTTGATTTCAGCCTGCGCATACAAATAATAAGGTGAGCCTTTATCGTCATCGCTGATCTGATCCAAACGGGATGATTTATTTACTTTTAACCTATCGAAATCGGCTTTGCTTTCTGAAGTGAGCACCGTAAAATAATCTACATAATTTTCGAGCAGCGGAATAATGGAATTGTTGGGATGCTGCTTTTTTTCGGTAGAAATATATGCCCTTGCATTGCCAAGTTTGAGTTCGAAAATACTTTTGTAGGCATTTAGGCAATTGCTATTGAAATCGAAATTTGCAAATGAAAAAAGTGGAAATGTGAGCAGGAGCGGGGTTACAAAAAAACGGAAGCTTTTATTCATTCGGGATGCTAATTTCGGTTTGGTTCTACAACTTTTGTATGGCGTCAAATATCTACATTAAACGCTAAAAATGCGTTCATGTTTTTGTACAAGCAAAAAATAGGCCTAAACAAAAAAACGTCCCGATCATCTGATCGGGACGTTCAATACATTTAATATTGTAGATTAAGCTTCTGCCACTTCGTGTGTTAAAGCCTCATCAACCAAAATACGTCCGCAGTGCTCGCAAACGATGATTTTTTTACGCTGACGGATATCTAACTGACGTTGAGGTGGGATCTGGTTGAAACAACCTGAACAAGAGTCACGATCGATAGTTACTACAGCTAAACCATTTACAGCATTTTTGCGTAAACGTTTGTAAGCCACCAATAAACGCTCTTCGATCTGAGGCTCAGCCTTATCCGCTTTTTTCTGTAAATCTTCCTCTTCTTTTTCAGTTTCGGCAGTAATTACATCCAATTCGGCTTTTTTAGTATCCAAATCTTTCTTTCTTCCGTCTAACTCAGCTTTAGCAGCTTCGTAGATTTCTGTTTTAGAGTTGATCTCGAAACCGTGTTCCTTGATTTTCTTTTCAGAAACCTGGATATCTAAACCTTGAATCTCGATTTCTTTAGTCAAAGCATCGTATTCGCGGTTATTTTTAACTTCTTTTAATTGAGAATCGTATCTTTTGATGGCAGCTTGCGCATCTTTAATTGTATTTTTACGGGTTACGATCGAATCCTCAAGATCATCAAGTTCGCCTTTGATTTTTGAAATTCTGGTTTCTAATCCTAAAACATCATCCTCAAGATCGGCAACTTCCATTGGTAATTCACCACGCACCTGGCGGATCTTATCAATTTTGGTGTGGATATTTTGTAATTCGTATAAAGCCTTTAGCTTCTGTTCTACGGTTTGTTCCATTAAAACAAGTAATTTATGGGGTTTGTATTTTGCTCCGTTAAACGGATTGCAAAGTTAGTAAATTTTTTCTGAATAATTTCAAGCAATAAATTTGAGGTAAATTGTTCAGTTTCAAAGTGTCCGATGTCGGCAATGATCAGTTTTTCCTCTGCATCAAAAAACTCGTGATATTTAAAATCTGCGGTGATAAAAGCGTCTGCTCCGGCAGCAATGGCTTCTTTTAAAAGGAAGCTCCCCGAGCCGCCACAAACTGCCACTTTTTTGATTCTTTTGCCGGTTACATCGGTATACCTAACTACTTTGGCCTGCATCCTGTCTTTCACCAGATGTAAAAAATCGTATGCATCCATATCATATTCGAGCCAGCCCACCATACCCGAACCTACGAGTTGGTGTTTGTTTTCAAGTTTATAAATATCGTAAGCTACTTCTTCATAAGGATGGTTTTCGAACAGCGCAACCAAAATTTTCCGCTCAGCCTGTGTAGGGTAAACCATTTCGATACGCACCTCCGATTCGCGGTGGCGTATGCCTTTCTCGCCCACAAAAGGATCCGAATTTTCATTTCCTTTAAACGTACCAAAGCCTTCGGCATTAAAACTGCACTCGCTATAATTACCGATGTTACCCGCGCCTGCATAAAACAGTGCCGATCGCAATTGCTCGGCCTGTGCCTGCGGACAATAGGTAACCAGTTTTTTTAACAGTCCGGCTTTTGGCGAAAGTACCTTGGTGCCGGTTAAGCCCAACCGTTCGCAGATCCTGGCATTTACACCGGTATGGATGCTATCTAAATTGGTATGGATGGCGTAAAGCGCAATATTATTTTTAATTGCTTTAAGCACCACGCGCTCCACATAGTTTTTACCGTTGAGCTTCTTTAAACCTTTAAAAACAATAGGATGATGGGTAATGATCAGGTTGCAGCCTGTAGAAATGGCCTCATCTACAATCTTCTCTACACAATCCAAAGCCACCAAAGCACTGTGGATTTCCATATTCGGATCGCCTACAATTAAACCCGAGTTATCATAATCTTCCTGATAATTAAGCGGCGCAATGCTTTCTAAGTAATTGGTAATTTCAGCTAATTTCATTTGATAAATATAGATAAACGCTGCAGGTTAAAAAAACTTGCTCAGCTAAATCGTAAAACTTCAACTTAGATGTGCTCAGGTGACTTAGCTGGTCAATATTTTTTTGGAAAGCAGGGTTCGGTTTTTATGGCGGCTTCATCCTCGGTTTTTTCTAACACGTCGTCATGCTGAACTCGTTTCAGCATCTTTCCCGCTAGATAGACCCTGAAATAAATTCAGGGTGACGACCTTGAGTTAAAATTTATTTAACCTGGGTTTTTCGTTTATAAAAAACAAAACCTCGCAGGCTTTAAAACCTGCAAGGTTTGAATATCAAATTTATATTATTCTAGAATTTTCCAGGCTGTTGTTGAAATCCACCACCCATTCTTACCATCTGTAAACTTTCGAAAACCATTTTCTGGTTATGCTCAAAAGCAAGGGTTTTATGGTTTACCACATCAATGATCGATCCGATGAAACACAAACCTGCGGTTACAAGGTATAAAATACCCATGCCGATCTGGCCGATGATGAACCTTTGTAAACCGGGTACAGCGAATAATCCGATCAAACAGAAAATCAACATATCTGATGGGTTTTTCCTTTTGCTGCTATAAACCATCAGGAAATTGCGCAACTGCTCTTCGGTTAAACCTGTTGTTGCCTGTTGTAAGTATGAGTATTCCTCTGGTGTTATACCTGGTAACGACATAAGAGGTGATTGAAAGATATCCATGGTTGTTATGTATTTGTTGGTGAAATTTTAAATGTTATTTTATTTTTTATCAATGTGTAAATTCTATAAACTATAATCAAAAGTGCCGGAAACCCAAACCAATGTTCGGAAAAGCTTTCGGTAAACTCGCCATGTAAAATATGGCTGATCGACCTGCCTATACCACATCCCGGACACCAATCCTTAAAGCCCAAATTGGCCAGTGGACAAAGTGTAAAGTGATGCTCGTGACCATTTGTTATTGCCAGTAATACCAAAGCCGTTACCCAGAAAAAAAGTTCTAGTGGAAAGCTTTTAATGTATTTCATCGTTTCACTTTTTATACAATTTAGAGGCTATAGAACTACCTTTGTTACACCGATTTGCCCTTAATCGACGAAAGGGGGATATATTTCGACAAAACGGAAGATAGTATCTAAGAATAAGTTTTTAATTTTTCCCCGATCCCTTCTACCATACCGCAATCTGCCAAAAATAGTTAAAAAAACCTTTACATAAATTGGGGGTTAATATTAAAAGATAAGCTTATTTTTGTGCCTTGAACATTAGAGATTTAATAAACAGATACAAAACCGACGATAGGGTAAGCCAATTTACCAAAGCGTTGAACGCTACCAGAAACCCAAAGATACAATTAAAGGGACTGGTGGGCTCGGCCGATGCTATTGTTGCACTTTCATCATACTTCTTATTACATAAACCCATCCTGTTTGTTTTACCCGATAGGGAAGAGGCAGCCTATTTCCAGTCCGATCTGGAAAGTGTGCTCGATAAGCAGATTTTGTTATTTCCTTCCTCATACCGCAAATCGTTTGATTTTACACAGGTAGATACGGCCAATGTGCTCGCCCGTGCCGAGGTATTGAACGAGCTAAACCACGATTCGGAGTATGGTAAAATTGTGGTTTCTTATCCTGAAGCCATCGCTGAAAAGGTAATCGACCGCTCTGCACTGGAAAAAAACACGCTCGAAATCAGCCTGGGTGCAAAACTGGGTATCGATTTTATCAATGAGTTTTTGATTGATTATGATTTCGATCGCAGGGATTTTGTTTACGAACCTGGTCAGTTTTCTATCCGTGGAGGTATTGTAGATATATTTTCCTTTTCATCCGACCTGCCTTACCGCATCGAATTTTTTGGCGATGAAGTAGAGAGCATCAGAAGTTTTGAGATCGAAAGCCAGCTTTCGGTTGCCGATGTTAAATCGTTAACCATTGTACCGAACGTACAGGCCAAGTTTTTAACTGAAAGTAACATCAGCATCCTCGATTATATCGATCAGGATACCCAGCTCTGGTTTAAAGATGTAGAATTTACTTTAGACATTGTTAAAGCAGGTTATAAAAAAGCCGTTGAGCTCTGGAAAGCCCTGCCTGCTGCAGATAAAACACAGAACCCGGAGTGGATAGACCCTAAATTTGCTTTCAGCGACGAAAAATTATTGGGTGATCACCTTCAGGATTTTCCTTTAGTAGAATTCGGCAAGCAGTTTTTTTATAAAACAGATAACCGTTTCGAATTCGAAACCAAGCCACAGCCATCGTTCAACAAAGACTTCAACCTTTTAATCCATAACTTAAAAGAGAACGAAAAAGAGGGCATTGTTAATTTTATTTTTACCGATTCGCCAAAACAGATTGAGCGTTTATATGCCATTTTGGAGGATATCGATAAAACTGCCAAGTTTACCCCCATAAACAGCATGTTGCGCGAGGGCTTTGTTGATCCGCAGATCCAAACGGCTTTTTATACCGACCACCAGATTTTTGACCGCTATTATAAATACAAGCTTAAAAAAGGTTATCAGAAAAGTCAGGCCATTACCTTAAAAGATTTAAGGGAACTGAAATCTGGCGATTATGTTACGCACATCGATCACGGTATCGGTAAATATGCCGGTCTCGAAAAGGTTGAGGTAAACGGCAAAACCCAGGAGATGATCCGTTTAATTTATGCAGATAACGATCTGCTTTATGTAAACATCAACTCGCTAAACCGCATTGCAAAATACAGCGGTAAGGAAAGTGGTGTACCCAAGATGAATAAACTGGGTACCGATGCCTGGGACAAGCTAAAAAAAACTACTAAAAAAAAAGTTAAAGATATCGCCCGGGATCTGATCAAACTTTATGCTTTGCGTAAAACCCAGGCCGGAACTGCATTTTCTCCTGATAGTTATTTACAGACCGAATTGGAAGCTTCTTTCATCTACGAAGATACCCCCGATCAGTTAAAAGCTACGCAGGATGTTAAAAAGGATATGGAATCGCCACATCCAATGGACCGTTTGGTATGCGGTGATGTAGGTTTTGGGAAAACAGAAATCGCCGTGCGTGCGGCATTTAAAGCCGTTGCAGAAGGCAAACAGGCGGCTGTTTTGGTTCCGACTACGATTTTAGCCTTACAGCATTTTAAAACCTTCTCGTCGCGTTTAAAAGATTTTCCGGTTACGGTAGATTATATCAACCGTTTTAAAACTAATAAACAGATAAAAGATACACTTGCAGAGGCTGCAGCGGGTAAAGTAGACATCCTGATCGGTACACACCGTTTATTGAGCAAGGACGTGAAGTTTAAGGATCTCGGCATCATGATTATTGATGAAGAGCAGAAGTTTGGCGTTACCGCTAAAGAGCGGTT
>NZ_DJDT01000146.1 GCF_002432345.1 Pedobacter sp. UBA5917 | reverse complement strand
GAAGGATCTCCATTCCACTACGTTTCAGTCGAGATGACGGCCTTTTTAAACAAAAAAAGCGTTCAGATATAAAAATCTGGACGCTTTTTTTACTATATAATTGATCGTCATTACGAGGAGGAACGACGAAGCAATCTAACAACGATTGCTATTAATCTGCGTAATAGATTGCTTCGTCGGCTGAAAAAGCCTTCTCGCAATGATGGTTTAAAGTATTATATCGTATCCATATCAATTACGAAACGGTATTTCACATCACTGTTCAGTACGCGTTCATAAGCTTCGTTTACATAATTGATGTTAATCACCTCCACATCCGAAACAATATCGTGTGCGGCACAGAAATCAAGCATTTCCTGTGTTTCTTCAATCCCACCAATGCTCGAAGCGGTTAAAACACGGTTACCGTGCATTAAACCAGAGCCCGGAAATTTAATCGGCTCTGCAGGTATCCCCACACAGATATGTACTCCATTTACATTCAACAATTTGAAATACATTTCATAATCGTGCGGTGCAGATACCGAATCGATAATAAAATCGAAATGTTTGGCGTATTGTTTTAACTGTTCAGGGTCTTTGGTAATGACGAAGTTATGTGCGCCTAAATTTCTGGCATCGGCTTCTTTTGAAGGCGAAGTACTTAAAACTGTTACTTCGGCACCAAAGGCAACTGCAAATTTAACAGCCATGTGGCCTAAACCACCTAAACCTAAAACCGCAACTTTATGTCCTTTTGTAATTCCCCAACGTTTGATGGGCGAATAAGTGGTAATACCGGCGCATAATAAAGGAGCAACACCTGCCAAAGGCAATTTATCTGAAACATGTACCACAAATTCTTCGGTACAAACAATTTTGTTCGAATAACCACCGTAAGTTGGTGTAGTTTTATCGCGCTCTACACTGTTGTAGGTCCAAACAGTTTCTCCTTTTTCGCAAAATTGCTGCTGACCGCCCCTACAGGTCGGGCATTCTTTACAGCTATCAACCATACAGCCGATACCTGCCAGCTCGCCTACTTTAAACTTGGTAACCTGCGAGCCAACTTCGGTAATGCGGCCAACAATTTCATGTCCTGGCACCATCGGATACCTTGCCGGTCCCCATTCGCTCCTTACCTGGTGGATATCAGAATGGCATATACCGCTAAATAAAATTTCAATTAATACATCTTTCGGTCCAACGTTCCTTCTATCGAAATTCCATGGAGCCAATTTATCGGTTTGGCTGTGAACAGCGTATCCTTTTGCAGCTATCATATATATTTAAATTTTGTTCAAAGCTAGAAGATTAAGTACTACGCTTTGTCAGCGCGGGTTCATTTCGGCAGGTGCCATATTGTTGCAATTACAAACTTATCAGGTTTTGAAAACCTGATAGGTCTAAACTAATTTATAGTCCTCGTTTGTAACGAGGATTATCGAAAGGTGCATTTATAATGCGCATAAAATAGATTTCTTACCGCGATAAAAGTTGCTAACGCTCGTTTCTAACGAGTGTTGAATAATTTATCGTTTATAAAACGATAGAATCGTATAACTATTTATGCACTCGTTTGGAAACGAACGCAGGCGTAAAATCAATTCTACGCAGATCCCGCAGGCTTTAAAAACCTGCGAGGTCTAAACTAATTTTAGGCCAACACCTTATCTGGCGTAATCGGTAAGGTTCTGATCCTTTTCCCTGTAGCATTAAAAACTGCATTAGCTACTGCCGCAGAAAAACCGATCAACGCAATTTCGCCCATTCCTTTTGCGCCCATCGGGTTAATATAAGGATCGGGCTTATTGATAAAGTTCACATCCACTTCGGGTACATCGGCATTTACCGGAACATGGTAATCGGCAAAGTTGTTGTTGATGTAGCGTCCATAACGGTGATCGATAACCGATTCTTCAGTTAAGGCCATACCAATGCCACCAACAGCACCTCCCAGCATCTGGCTCCGGGCCGTTTTCGGACTCACAATAGTACCCGAATCGCCTACAGAAACGATTTTACTCACTTTTACCACACCGGTTAACGCATGAACCTTTACCTGCACAAAGTGGATCGAAAAAGAATACATCGAATAATTATCCTTTTCTTTTCCGCCCTGACTCTCTTTTGTAACCTCTATAGCAGGTAGGTTATTCTTTTTTAATACCTCAACAAAACTAGCGGTTGTGTCCATATTTGAATTTGCTGCGAGCTCGGCAATGGCCGATTTTAAGGCTACACAAACATCATTTACAGCCGATCCAACGGTAGATAAAGTTGCCGAACCACCCTGACTTGGCGCAGGAGGCAAAAAAGAATCGCCCAATTCGAAAGTAATTTTATTTACCGGGATTTTCATCAGTTTATTGGCGATTAAAGTCATACCGGTACCCGTTCCAGGGCCAATATCGCTTGTTGCACTCTGTAAAAGCAAAGATCCATCGGCCTTTAAAACACCCTTAACACTGGCCTTCCCCCTGTTGGCATTAAATACGCCAACACTTACACCATAACCGGTTTGCCACGGTCCTTCAACGAGGCTGCCCGGTTTGTTTTTCCGGTTATTCCAGCCTATTTTTTCAGCACCAATTTTATAGGCTTCTTTGATATTTTTGCTAGAAAAAGGTTTATTTTTCTGTTGATCGGCTTCAGGGTCGTTCTTGATCCTGAAATCGAGTGGGTCCATATCTAAAGCATGCGCCATTTCATCGATAGCACTTTCTAAAGCAAAAGCTCCTGTAGCCTCCCCGGGGCCGCGCATCCAGATCGGTACACCAAGATCAACTGGTACAATGGCATAAGAAGTATTTACATTATCACATTGATACATAAACTTCGCCATATTCACCACACCTTCGGTAAAGTTCTCATAAGTAGAGGTTTCGCCATAAGCACGGTGTGTAATACCGGTTAATTTACCATCCTTATCTGCTCCCAAACCTATTGTTTGTATTGCTGCTGGCCTATTGCCTACCATAGTAAACATCTGTGCCCGCGTAATCACCACTTTTACCGGTTTACCAATATGTTTAGAAGCCATTACAGTTGCAATTTCCAATGGCCAGGTACGTAAAGCCATACCGAAGCCACCGCCAACAAATTCCGAGTTTACCTGTATATTTTCAACCGGGATTTTAAAAACATTAGCAATGGTACCCTGGGTTGATTTTACACCCTGGGTTTTCGCATAAACGGTAACCTGGTTATTCGGACGCCAATCGGCAATAATGCCGTGCAGCTCCATTGGGTTATGCGTTTCTATGGGCAAAAAATAACGCTCTTCGAGTTTTACTTCTGCTGTTTTATAGGCATTTTCTATACCACGTTTATAATCGGCCTGCCCTTGTAGTTTCTTTGCTTTTGGATCTTTTAAAGCCTTGGCAAAATCCGTATTGAATTCTTCTTTCGCATAAGTTGCTTTTACCAGCGAAGCAGCATAAGTTGCCCTTTCGAAAGTATTAGCCACCACAATAGCAATTGGCTGTCCGTTGTAAAAGATTTTATCAGTATAAAAAATCTTCATTTGCGGACCACCTTCCTGCTCGTAAGCAGTTGCAGACGGTTTATTTAAATGCGAAACCACAGCAATTACCCCCGGTGCATTTTCCGCTGCTTTGGTATCCAATCCGGTAATTTTCCCTTTGGTGATGGTACTGGTTACCAATACACCATAAGTTAAGCCAGGAAGTTCGTATTCTGCAAAATATTTAGCCTGCCCGGTAACTTTTAAAATCCCATCTACACGGTCTGTATCTTCTTTTAACATGCGTTTTTCCATAACTAAGCTTTCGATTTTGCAAGATTCAACGCCTCGATAATTGTATTGGGAGCCAGTTTAAGCTTAAAATTGTTTTCGCCAAAACCCTTGGCACCCGTCATGGCTAATTCTGCCGCCTGTTCGAAATTCGATAAAGTAGCTTCTTTTCCCTTAAGGAAATTTTCGGATGCCGTTAAACGCCATGGTTTATGCGCCACACCGCCCATAGCTAAACGGATATCGGTAATTTTATTGTTATTGATCTCAAACGCTGCTGCTACCGAAACCAGTGCAAAAGCATAGGAGGCACGATCGCGTACTTTTAAATAATGGTAGTTTTTGGCAAGATGATTCACAGGGATTTCCACGCGGATAATCATTTCATCTGCCTTTAGGTTATTGTCTAGCTGAGGCGTATCTCCTACCAGGCGATGAAAATCTTTAAAAGCCATTTTACGCTCGCCTTTGCTATTGGCCAACACCACTTCAGCATCTAAAGCAGTTAGGGCTACACACATATCGCTTGGGTGTACGGCAATGCATTTTTCGGAAGTACCGAAAATGGCGTGCATTCGGTTAAAACCTTCCATTGCACCACAACCTGTACCGGGCTGGCGTTTATTGCATGGCATTTCGGTATCATAAAAATAACCACAACGCGTGCGCTGCATCATATTCCCGCCAACAGTAGCTACATTCCGTAACTGTGCCGATGCACCTGCCTGTAAAGCCCACGAAAGCAGTGGCAGTTTTTCTTTGATCAAAGCATGATCTGCAACTGCGGTATTGGTAGCCAAAGCACCAATGTGGATTTTATTTCCAATCTGTTCGATCTGTTTTAGAGGAACATGGTTAATATCAATCAGTTTATCGGGTGCGGTAACCCCTCTCTTCATCAGGTCGATCAGATTGGTGCCACCGGCCAAAAATTTTGCATTTTTATCTTTTAGCAATAAAGCAATGGCCGATTTGGCCGAGGTTGTTCTCAAATATTGAAAATTGATCATACCGTTGCGCCCCCTTCCTTTACATCCACAATGGCATCAACAATATTGGGGTAAGCACCACATCTACAGATGTTTCCGCTCATATACTCGCTGATTTCGGCCCTCGAGCTGGTATGCCCTTCACGGATGCAGGCCACAGCCGACATGATCTGTCCGGATGTGCAATAACCACATTGAAAACCATCATGTTTAATAAATGCGGCTTGCATCGGATGTAATGTATCTCCATCGGCCAAACCTTCTATCGTGGTAATTTTCTTTCCTTCGTTCATCACCGCTAGGCTTAAACACGAATTTACCCTCTGTCCATCAACATGCACGGTGCAGGCACCGCACTGACCGTGGTCGCAACCTTTTTTGGTTCCGGTTAAATGCAACTCTTCGCGCAGGTAATCCAAAAGGGTTACCCTCGGCTCAACTGATGCTTTATATGCTTTATTATTTACGGTAAGGTTTAGCGGGATTTTCTCGAAAAGTTCGGCAAAACGTTCATCGGCGTTATTTTCGGCTGCTTTAACTGCAATCCCCGGTGTAAGGGCAATGGCCGTAATTACGGAACTTTTTTTAAGGAAATCGCGTCTGCTATCGCCCTGATTCGGCTTTTGATCAGAAGGTTTCATATTTGGATGTGATTAGCTTTAGGATGTTCTTCTAAGTTCGTCATTCCGGCGTTCAAATGGTAGTAAATCAGAAATTTAGAATTGTTCTACAGAGTAATATTTCAGATAACTTATTGAAAATAAATCATTAACAAAATAATTTCCAGAATGTTCATCCAATTTATATTTTTATAAAATGGACAATGTAAAACCACTACCCGATTTATCTGCTGAAGAACAACGCGTTTTAGGCGCTTTAATAGAAAAAAGCCGCACTACGCCCGATTATTATCCGATGACTTTAAACAGCTTAACAGCTGCCTGTAATCAAAAAAGCTCGAGAAATCCGGTGGTAAATTACGATGAGGAAACCATTACCCTTACTTTAAATCAGCTTAAAATAAAAGGCCTGATCTCAACCGCTACAGGAGGATCGAGCCGTGCCACAAAATATAAACACAACCTGGCGATAGCTTACCCGTTATTACCTTCAGAACTGGCCATTATCTGTCTTTTACTTTTACGCGGACCATTAACCCCTGGAGAAATCAACAGCAACTCGGGCCGTTTATACGAATTTGAAAGCATTGAAGAAGTGCAGGAGCAGCTTCAAAAACTATCGGATGATGAACCTGCTTTTGTAAAGCAACTGGCTAAAAAAGCCGGACAGAAAGAAGCCCGTTTTGTTCACCTTTTGGGCGAGCAGGCAGAAATCGCCAACGAAACAGAAACTGAAACCATTGCAGCACCAGCTTTTGATGCCACCGAACTGGAAAACCGTATCGAAAAACTGGAATTAGAAGTAGAGGAACTGAAAGAACTGGTGAATTTGTTGATGGATAAGTAGGTTCAATAGTCATTGGGCATTGGTTTATTGGTTTACCACCCTAAACAAACTCCGTCATTGCGATGAGGCTTTTTCAGCCGAGAGCCTGTCCCGATTTCGGGAAAGCAATCTTAAAACGATCGCTACCTCGCGTTCGCATTAAGATTGCTTCGTGCCTCGCAATGATGACCCTTTTCTTCCGTGCCTCCGTGGCAAAAAAATAAAAAAGGTCTTAGCGAGACGCTAAGACCAGTAAATCACTTTAATCTTTAAACCTAATTAGGCTTCGTACTTTTTAAAAATCGTACTTGCAGTATGTCCACCGAAACCAAAAGTGTTATTTAAAACATAATTGATTTCTTTTTTAATCGGTTCGCCCAGTATAATATTTAATCCTTTCGGAATATTTTCGTCAAGGTTTTTTGTATTAATGGTTGGAGGAATCACATTATCCCTGATCGAAAGTACACTGATCAAGCTTTCAATGGCACCTGCAGCACCCAATAAGTGTCCTGTCATCGATTTTGTAGCACCGATTACTACTGGCAAGCCATTAAAAACAGCGTTGATACCATTCAATTCACTTAAATCACCCAAACCGGTTGAAGTAGCGTGTGCGTTGATGTAATCTATTTTATCAGCAGTGATATTAGCGTCTTTCAGTGCATTTTTCATACCTAACGTAGCACCGATACCGTCCGGAGGTGTTCCGGTTAAGTGATAGGCATCAGCCGCCATTCCACCACCAATAATTTCAGCATAAATATGTGCGCCACGCTGTAAAGCATGTTCCAGTTCTTCCAAAACCAAAGCTCCGGCACCTTCGCTCATTACGAAACCATCTCTATCTTTATCAAAAGGCTTTGAAGCCCCCTGTGGATCAGCATTATTTTTAGATAAAGCCTGTGCAGCATTAAACCCACCAACCGATGATTTGGTTAAAGCAGCTTCCGAGCCTCCGGCAATCATTACACTTGCTTTTCCTAAACGGATGGTATCAAATGCATTGATAATTGCAGTGTTTGATGAGGCACAGGCCGAAACCGTGCAATAATTTGGTCCGCGTAGTTTATGACGGATAGAAATAGCTCCGGCAGCAATATCAACGATCATTTTCGGAATGAAATAAGGATTGAACCTTGGTGTTCCGTCTCCGGCATGAAACTCTTCCAACTGCGATTCAAAAGTACCGATACCACCGTTTCCGGTTGCCCAGATCACCCCAACTTCTGCAAGTTGGTCATCATTCATCGCAGTGAAGTCCAATCCGGCATCTTTTATTGCCTGATCACTCGAGCCGATTGCATACTGCGTAAAAAGATCGTACTTTTTAATTTCTTTTTTCTCCAGGTATTCTTCAGGATTAAAATCCTTTACTTCACCTGCAAATTGCGTTTTAAATTTGCTTGAATCAAATTTTGTAATGGGGCCAATGCCACTTTTACCAGCTAAAATCTGTTGCCAAAATTGCTCAACAGTATTGCCAAGCGGGGTTATAGCACCTAAACCTGTAACTACTACTCTTTTCATTTTATTTTTTTTAGTCACTAAGCCCAAATGATCAGCCCATGTAATATGGCCGATCATTTGGGTTTTTTACACTTATTGCCGCGAAAGTAAGCATTCCT
>NZ_DJDT01000040.1 GCF_002432345.1 Pedobacter sp. UBA5917 | reverse complement strand
GGTAACACCAATAGGCAATTACGATTTCTAAAATAATACAAATCAGCAGGTAATCTTTCGTAACCACCCTGGCGAAAAACCGCCGCTCTACCACTGCAAAACTGGCTACTGCCGCATAGAACATCAGTAAGGAAAACTGAACATCGGATGCGCTTGCACCATAATAACCTGCCGCCGCAGTACCATCGGCAGTAGATAATGCAAAAAGCAATACCGATGATAAAAGCACCGCAAAAATGCTCAGTATTACCAGCCATTCGGGTACCCTTGCTTTAAATATCGGCAAACGATCAGTCATTTTTTTTCACTTTAACACTTGCACTCATACCTGCACTTAGCAGATTAATTCCCTGATCCTGTTTATCCAGGCGAATACGTACCGGGATCCTTTGCGCAATTTTCACAAAGTTTCCGGTCGAATTATCCGGCGGCAATAATGAAAACCTTGATCCTGTTGCACCGGAAAGCGATTCGATTTCGCCCTGAAACGATTGTCCTGGGAAAGCATCTACTTCTACATTCACTTTTTCACCAACATGCATCTTGGCAATCTGCGTTTCCTTAAAATTGGCTACCACCCATTTCCCTGCACTTCGATCAACCAAATAGGCGATGGTTTGGCCGGTTTGAACCAATTGCCCGACCTGTATCGTCCTTCTACCCATTTTACCATCATAAGGCGCTACAATTACCGTGTAAGAAGTATTCAGGTTATTTCTTTTTACTACTGCTGTTCTTCTTTTTATTTCAGATTCCAGCACACTGCTTTGAGCTTTAATATCATTTGTTCTCGAAATAGCCGTTGCATAATCTTCTTTGGCCGCGAGGTACTCTGCCTGTGCTACCTGCAACAAACTTTCTATCGTTTCCAATTGCTGACGCGTGGCTGATTCTGCATCGAAAAGTTTTTTATAGCGGTTATATTCTGTTTGCTGTTTCCATAATTTTGCTTTTGCAGCGGCAATTTTAGCTGCGGCAACCAATGCAGTGCTCTGTGCGGTTTTAATGTTACTCTGCTGTACCGAAACCTGTGCTTTAGCATTTAACAACGAAGCCGAAGCTTCATCCTGCTGTACCGTATAATCGTCATCATCAATGAGTACCAGCGTATCGCCTTTTTTTACTTCCTGGTTTTCTTCAAACTTTACAGCTTTAATGTAACCGCTTACCCTTGCCGTTATGGGATTAATGTATTCATCAACCTGGGCATCATTGGTTTCTTCATATTTCATGTAACCGAAAAGGGTTTGCCCGCCCCATACCATCAGCACTACCAAAACGATGAGTGCGATGATGGTGGTAATCCTACTGATGATTTTATCGGCCTTGCTTTGTTTCTGTGTGTTCATTTTATAAGTTTCCTACGGCTTTTTGTAATTGATAGTATTGTATTTTGGCATTCACTTTTGCAGTGGTAAGTTCGAACCTCGATTGCAGTAACTGCGTTTCGGCATCAAGCAGATCGGTTAAAAGCGACAACTGGTTGAAATAGGTATTCTGTACAATGCGGTAACTTTCTGCAGCCTGTTTAATATTCTCTTCGGCCAATGTGATGCGCTGCACCGATTCTTTGTAGCGGATATAATTTTCCTGTACCTCCTGGCGGATATGATCTTTTACATCCTCATCTTCTACCTCCTGCTGCTGCACTTTAATTTTTGCTTCTTTTACTTTATGCTGGTTGGTGTACCATGATGAAATCGGGATTTTAAGTTTAAGCCCCACCATACCGTTGCTGTAAAGCGAAAGTGCATAAGGGTAAAACTGGATCTGCGGATAGGCAAAGGCATACTCACCGAAAAACCCCAGGGAAGGCATGATATTCGATTTTACATTTTTAAGTTTAAGTTTCGCCAGTGCCTGTTCTTTTTCCGAAATCTGGATTTTGTAAGAAGATGTTTTCGCATCGTTAAAATATTCATCAACCTGTTTTAAAGCAATGGCATTGGTTTCCTCGTCCGGAATCTGCGGATTTAAAGGCGCATCATCGGCCCTGCCGATCAAGATATTGAGTTTCTGTTTGGCAATATTGATACTGTTTTCGATCTCTGTGAGCAGCATCTTTTGTTTAGAAAGGCGCAATTCGGCCCTTAATACATCACTTTTTAATATCGTGCCGTTTTTATAGAGTTGGTTAATTTCGGCAAGCTGTTTTTCGCGGTCGCGGATATCCTGCTCTAACAAAGCTTTGTAAGAAATATTGCGGAACACATCGTAAAAATAAACTGCAGCCGTATAATGGATTTCCTGTTTACTCTGCCCCTTCTGTATTCTGCTCAACTCACTTTCCACTTTCGAAGCATTAATTTCGATAGTGGTCTTGCCGCCGTTGTAAATATTGAAATAAGCATCGGCACCGGCTTTATAATAAGTTGGCGCTACCGGAAACTGACTTGGGGTATGGAAAAGCCCGTTTTCGTAAATCGGTAAGGGAAAAACGTGTGCGTAAAGTCCTTCGGCAGCAATTTCGGGCAATCGCTCGGCCTTGCTCACTTTTACATGCGCATCGGCAGCCTGCACGTTTAGTCCCTGCATCTGGATCTTTTTATTGTTGCTATCGGCCAATGCCCAAATCTGGTTTATGGTAAAATTATGCTGATCGGAAATTGTCTGTGCCTGTACAAAAACTGATAATAAAAGAAAGGCCGTACACACCCAAAACATTCTTTTACGCTTTAAAAAAATCATATCTGTTAATTAATGATGCAAATTTCGCTACAGATTTGTTACTTTGTTTTATCTAAACTGACATATATTTATTCAAACCAGCCAAATGATAAAAGTTAGCAACGAAGACCTTTTATTTGCAATCGACGAAAAACCAGAAACCATGTATGTTTGGCATAGCAGGTTCGAAGACCGATTTCAAGATCATACCCATTTAAAGGGGCAGCTTACTTATGTAGAGGGTGGCATTATTTTTTTATATACCAAAGAGAAATCTTACTTTTTACCTGCGCGGCATTACGTTTGGATACCGGCCGGAGTAGAGCACCATTTGCAACACCGTTACCATGCCGCCATTGTGCGGAATATCTATTTCGATACTACTACCGATGATGAAAACCCATTTTATAAGCAGATTGGCATTTACCCTGTAAATAACCTGCTACTCGAAATGTTCCTTTTTTCGGAACGCTGGAACGGGAACATTATACCCAAAACGCACGAATACGATTTTTTAAATACGCTTAAAAATATTTTGCCGGTGGTGAGCGAACACCCGCTGCCTATCGCACTACCTACGACCGAAAATATGCGGTTACGTCCGGTATTACGGCATATTGTAGATGGTTTGGCCGACGATGGCATGAGTTTGGAAAGTGTAGGCAAAGCCATGGGTTTTAGCGAACGCACGCTCTCGAGGTTATTTCAATCGGCTTTAGATACTTCCTTTTTTCAGTACCTAAAACTGGCCCGGATGATTAAAGCAATGGAAAAATTATTGGAAAGCGATGCGACCATTAGCGAGGTGGCTTACCAGGTGGGCTATAACAGCATTTCTTCTTTCAGCAACACTTTTTATAAAATGGTTGGTAAGCGGCCGTCTGAATTTAAGGAGTTGAAACAATCTACCCTTACTAAAATGAACCTGGTTTAGCCAGCATGGCAATTGGCGTAAATTTCTCGAAAACGGCTTCGGTATGTGGCGCATCGGGCAATTCGTCGGTTAAATCCTGTCCGGCCCAATGTTCGTAATGTTTACCGTTACGCCATAACCTGCTATCGGTCATATCGTAAATTAGCCCCTTGTAAGCTACCCATATCTGGGGTTTATCCTGTCCGTTGCGCAAGGCGAGCTGTTGTTTTGTATAAACCGGTAAATCCATTGATGTTAATTTAGCATTGAAGATAGAAAAATTTAAGAAGACAGTCTCTCTAGAGATCCCGTCATTTCGAGCGGAGTGCAACGCAGTCGAGAAATCTATTGAGCATAGATCTCTCCGTTCCGCAAAGGCTCCAGTCGAGATGACGGATTTTATTGGATTCGAAGCGCAAAACCGCTGTTTATAAACCCGATTGCAGTGGTAGCTGCCGGCTTCACGCCGGCACTACAAACGAAAAGCGGGACCGCAGCCCCCTAAGCATTACCGAACATTCATTTTCCAGCAAAAAATCAACGAATTTTATCTTACGCTACGCTTTTATTCCCTTAGCCTTAAAAACCTCATACAGAAAAACATTCATCAATAACAAACTCATTAGATAAAAATGATCTTCGAAAGGGATACTGCCTACTCTAAATCCTATATTTTCTTTGTTATTGTACATTACCACCGGAATAGCCGTTAAAAATCCATTTACGATATAAAAAGGAATAAGCGAAACGAGGTAGGCCCTGTAAAACCTGTACATAAACCTAAATTTAATGTTTACATACTCTACATAACCCAAAACCAACAGCAAGAAGCCAAAATTGATAAAGGTATACCATTTACTGTAACCAAAAAACAACATGGCCACGCATAACCCGATAAACAAATTGCTCAGTGCCAAACTATACCTCTGCAGATGGTTTTTAGGAAAATAAACATTTAAGCATTCGTAAATAAACACACAGGCATAAGGAACGGTTAAAAAGAACAGCATTTCTTCTAAAGGCAAGCCCATTAAGTTTATCCCGATTAAATAATCCGGATTGAAAGACCATACATTAAGTTTGGTAAAAAGGATATCCCATATTAAAAACACCACACCGGTAATCAATATTGCAGGGAATATATATTTCCATTTGCTAAAGAAATGCACCTTTTTATCGAACGATAAAACCAGGGGAAAGAGAATAACGGCAAGGTTGATCAGTAAATAGGTATAATGCATTTTAGAGGTGTTTATTTAAGATTTTAATTTCGGCCGAAGTACATTTTTTACTATCGATCATAAATTTGGCCACATTTTTAACCAGTTCTTCATCTGCCAGACCAAAATTTTCATTCTGATAATGTTTAATGATTTCTTTTTTATCCGTGGCCAGATCTTTACTAAAACCCAGAAATGAAGGGGTATAAAACTCGATCGAAAAACGCATAAAACGGATTTCCATATTTTCTTTGTCCATATCTATAGCCTTTTGCATGGTTTTTAGCGATCGGCTTACATATTTGATTTTGTTGTACGGATTCCACGAATGTTTAGCCTTTAATGCTTCCAAAGTACCGGTATAACCGGTAATCAAGGCCGTTTTATTGGGTAGTTTATTCAGCTTTGTAAATAAAGAATCGGTAAGTCTGGAGTTTTCTACCGCTTTAACCATGTTGGTTTTCAGCACCGCAATTTCCTGGGTAGATAACTGGGCGTAAGTTATATTGCTTGCAGCAAACAGCAGCAAAAATAGAATCCGTAGTTTAATCATGTTTGGGCATAAAGGTAAGAAAAGCTTAGCGCATTTGTTATTCTTGTTATATACGTCATCTCGAGCGAAGTGCAACGAAGCCGAGAGATCTATCTCGAGTTGGATCTCTCCACTCCGCTATGCTCCGGTCGAGATGACGACGATTTGTTGACGTGTATAATTAACAAAAACAAAACGCAATAAATTTCCTTTATTTACACCATGGAGAAAAAGCCCAGGATAACCGTTATTGGTGCAGGTTTTGCAGGCTTGGCTGCAGCAGCTTTATTGGCGAAAGATGGCTGCGAGGTTACCGTCATCGAAAAAAACGAAATGGCCGGCGGCCGTGCCCGCACTTGGGAGAGAGATGGCTTTATCTTCGATATGGGTCCAAGCTGGTACTGGATGCCCGATGTTTTCGAAAATTATTATCAGCTATTTAATAAAACAACTTCTGATTTTTACGAGCTGAAAAGATTAAGTCCATCGTACCGGATTTATTTTGGCAAAAACGACACGCTTGATGTACCTGCTACATTAGATGATTTATACCAGTTATTCGAACAGCTGGAACCCGGCAGCAGTAAAAACCTGGAAGCCTTTCTCGATCAGGCCAAATACAAATACGATGTAGGCATGAACGAATATGTTTTTAAGCCCTCGCACAGTGTAATGGAGTATTTCGATCCGAGGCTGGCCATCAGCGGAATAAAACTCCAGCTTTTGGGCAACATGCGAAAACATGTACACCAATTATTTAAAAATGAGCGGTTAAGGAAATTATTAGAATTCCCTGTATTGTTTTTAGGTGCTACACCACAAAATACACCGGCATTGTATAGCTTAATGAACTATGCCGACCTGGTTTTAGGCACCTGGTATCCACTGGGCGGTATGCACAAAATTGTAAGCGCCATGCAAAAAATTGCTGAAGAACAGGGCGTAAAGTTTGTTTTCGATACCGAAGTAACCAAAATAGCAGTTAAGAACAACATTGCTGAAGAGGTAGTGACCAATAAGGGCAGTTTTAAAAGCGATTTTGTAGTAGGAAATGCAGATTACCACCATATCGATCAACATCTTTTTGAAAAGCCTTACTGCAATTACAGCGAAAAATATTGGGACGAAAGAACCATGGCCCCTTCCTGCCTGTTGTTTTATATCGGCTTAAATAAAAAACTGGATAATATACTACACCACAATTTATTCTTCGACGAAGATTTCGATCTCCATGCCGAAGAAATCTATACCCAACCACAATGGCCAACAAAACCCTTGTTTTACGCTTGCTGCCCGTCGGTAACCGACCCAGGCGTAGCACCAGAGGGTTGCGAGAACATTTTCTTTTTGGTTCCGCTTGCGCCCGATTTAAAAGATAGCGAAAGCAAAAGGGAAGAATACTTTAATTTACTGGTAGAACGGTTTAAAAATTTAACCGGAAACGACATTAAAAATAACATTCTGTTTAAACGGAGCTATGCGATGAACGATTTTATGGCAGATTACCATGCCTTTAAAGGAAATGCGTATGGATTAGCAAACACTTTGAAACAGACAGCCTTTTTAAAACCGAAGATGAAAAGTAAAGTAACAAATTTTTTATATACCGGACAATTAACCGTTCCAGGCCCCGGAGTGCCACCTGCAATCATATCCGGACAAGTGGTAGCAAAAGAAATAAAAAAAAAGTTAAAAAAAGCTTGACAAATTTAAAATTTCCCTTATCTTTATAACCACAAAACAAAAACATAGTATTAAAGCTTCAAAACACATAATTGTTCGGGGTTTTAATTTGTTTCGAAATAAGAGAGAAGGCGAATTGTTGAAAGAAAAAATAAGAATCAACTAACCAAATATATGATAAGCAAAAAGGCCTGAAGTTTCAGGCCTTTTGCTTTTTAATACTTTTTTCTAACACAATCGTCATGCTGAATTTATTTCAGCATCTTACCTTAAAATTAACTACATTCGACGAGCTTGTTAAAAGACTCGGTTTACTCTATAGTTGGCCTATAAAAGATCCTTCGACTACGCTCAGGATGACAGGCTATAATAATATAAACTTAATGAAATAAATCTGCGGCCTTTTCTTCGTTATCTGCGGGAAACAAAAATGCGATATCATTCGGGGTTTTTCCCGCGGATACAAAAAAAGATAAAAATCGCAGATCAAACAGATACGGCATACTAGAGAGACCTATCTCGAGATAGATCTCTCCGCTACGGTCGAGATGACGAATCTTTTATTGAATTCCGCTATTTCAACCTTAAACAAAAAAGGCCCAGATAAAATCTGAGCCCTTAGTTTTTCGATTGATGTATCTTAAGCCATTTCAGAAATGGCAATTTCTTTCGAATATGTTTTCAAGTATTTTTTCAGGATTCCCCTGGCTACGTGAATACGTGTTTTAACGGTTCCGATCGGAATCTCCAACATATCGGCAATTTCGTGGTATTTATAACCTTCAAAATAGCGGATAAATGGCACATAATATTCTTCCGGCAATTGAGAAAGGGCTTTATCGATATCGCCCAGCACAAATTTGCTTTCTGCCTGGTTTTTAGTGGCACTGTATGAAAGGTTTGCTGAAGAAATATCTTCGCTCTGTGTAATCAACGTATTGGTTTTCACTAAACGGCGGTAGTTGTTAATGAAAGTATTTTTCATAATGGTAAACAACCATCCTTTTAAGTTCGTACCTTCTTTAAACTTATTGTAATAAGTGATTGCTTTAAGCATGGTGTCTTGAACCAAATCATTTGCGTCTTCTGCGTCTTTTGTGAAATTTAAAGCGTAAGATCTAAGTGATACCGAGTGATGATTAACCAGATGATTGAATTCAAATTTTGTCATGATGTTTAGCTTTAGGTAAGATTAAAACAAATGAATTATTGTTCATTCTCTTTAACCTAAACAAACTTAGTACCAAAAATTTATGGCACGGTGCCAAAACCGTAAAACTCCCTTTCGGCGGGTTTTCGTCACAGAATATTTACTTCCCGTTCTAAAGTGACCCCAAAAGTGGACTTAACACTGTCTATAATCTGTTCAGAAAAAGCATAAACTTCCGTGCCAGTTGCACCTCCATGGTTAACTAAAACCAACGCCTGGTTTTTCCACGTACCCGTATTCCCCACAATTTTACCTTTCCAGCCACATTGTTCGATCAACCAGCCCGCTGCCAGTTTAATCTTACCGTCGGCTGTGGGATAATGTACCACATCGGGGTGTTTAGCCACAACATCGGCAAATTCGTATTTTTCGATTACCGGGTTTTTAAAGAAACTGCCTGCATTGCCAATGGTTGATGGATCGGGCAGTTTACTTACGCGGATATGTGATACGGCTTCAGAAACATCCTCAATATTGGGATTTTCGATTCCCCTTTTCTGAAGTTCGGCCTCTATTGCGCCATAAGAGGTATTGATTTTTGCTGCCGACGATAAGCGGAAAGTAACCGAAGTAATAATATACTGTCCTTTTAATTCGCCTTTAAAAATACTTTCGCGATAACCGAAATGACAATCGGCATAGGTAAAAGTTTTTATATTGCCGGTTTTGATCTCAAATGCAGTACAGCTTTCGAACACATCTTTAAGCTCAATACCATAAGCACCAATATTCTGTATGGGCGATGCGCCTACCGTACCCGGGATAAGGCTCAGGTTTTCGACCCCTGCAAAACCACGGCTTACACAATATTGCACAAAATCGTTCCAGACCTCTCCGGCACCCGCAGTAGCCAGTACCAAATCGCCTACCATTTGGGCTGAAATGCCTTTTATACCCATCTTGATTACCAAACCCTCGTAGTTTTGGGTAAACAGTACATTGCTTCCGCCACCGATAACGAATAGCTGTTGTTTTTTCACGATTTCGTTCTGAAATAGCTCTACCAATTCTTCCTCTTCAAATATTTCGGCAAAGTAATTGGCCTTAACGTCGATACCGAACGAATTGTATGGTTTTAAAGAGACATTTTCCTGGATCTGAAGCATGTTGATTTTGTGTTATGCTGCAAAAGTAAGAAATAATAGATATAGTAATTTACCACCGTGGTATTCTGTCGGGATTATTTTATTCGGGATTATTCAACAATCTTCGTTATTCCCTTATCAAAGTTAAAACTCTTAAAAGCCGGTTTTGGGGTTTCTACTTTTACACCGCTTAGTTTCCAACCAGTAAAAGCAGGTTTAATTTTAGCAAGCTCCAATAAACGGTAACGTTCTTTGGTTAAGCGGGCACTGATCAAACCTACACTATCAGATTCGGTCTGGCTTAAATGTTCAATTTCACTTTCCAATTTAGCCAATGTAACATCTAGCTCATTTCCTTTTTTAAGACTATCATTGTAAGCTTTTGGTGAGACATTGTAAAGGCTATCGAGTTTTGCGCTCTCAAAATCAATCTTTTGGCCACTATTTCCATATTTTGATTCAACGAGTTCGATAGCGCGGTCTTTATCTGTTTTTTTGCCGCAGGATATGATTGTGACCACTATTAAAAACAAACAGTATATATAGATTTTTCTCATCTTTCAATTTAAGAAAAATAGAACAAGCACCCTGCCAAGAATATGCTTTTGATTTCTTATTTAAACACCTATTTCTTTTTTATTATTTCGTCGATCTTCTTTTTAATGGCCACACCTTCTTTACTCTGCTTTAAAGGAGCAGAAAGTGCATCGTATAATTCTACAGGCGAATTAAAATCAAATTCCTTGAAAAAACCTGGTATAGCAGCAAAACGCACAAAATTATCCAATTCGTTAAGTGCTATCGGCGAATCGGCATTCTGCTTCATATATCTTAGAAACTTTCGATCCCTTAGTGCCTGGATCGCATCTTTTGATTGTTGAAGGTAAACTCCCCCGGCTATTATTTTTGCAGGTTCCAGATTATATGGGTTTTCAATATCCAATTTAATGTTTTCGAGATAAATCGATTTCAGATTGGCACTACCACCCACAAACCATACTTTCTGTTTTATTTTTGATTTTACCTGATCTAAAGTAATGTCCCCACGCTCATCAAGAAAAATAAAACCCCTCCTCAGGAGCTGTCCTTCCAAACTACACGTTGCCGGAATCTTAAAAACACCACCTTCCATTGGCTTAATCAAAAACAGATCAGGTTTTCCCGCAACCGGTGCTTCGCTCACCAGATAAGCAAATTTTGCATTTTTAACTTTTTGAACCACCCCTTCTACAGTAAATTTGATGGTTTGTGCCTGTAACGATCCCGCAAAAAGCAATGCAAGGCAAAGAATATTTTTTCTCATAGCGTTATATTTATAATATTAAATATAAAACTAACATCGTAGTTAAAAAAATATTTTATTGATTTTCCAACAGATTTTTCCTCACAAATAACAATCCAAAAGCTCTCCCATTATCCTTTCCCCTATTTTTATGATGTATTTTGTGCGCTTTCCTTACGGCCCGTAAATAAGCATTATTGCTTTTAAAGGTTTTAAAGCGACGGTGCACAAACCAATCGTGCACTACAAAATAAATTAAACCATATAAGGTAATGCCCAAACCGATAAAAAACCTATAACCAAAATTTTCGCGGTCGGTAAACATTAAATACAGCGAAAGCACAGCAAAAAATAGCGCAAACAGATCGTTCCATTCGAAAAAAGATTTTGCCTTTTGGTGATGGCTTTTATGCAGAAACCAGAGCATACCATGGAATAAATACTTATGTATAAACCACGAGAAACACTCCATTGCAATGATGGTAAACAGGAGGGTAAAAACGTTGATTAATATTGGCAAAATTCTTAAATGATTGGTTTGTAAAGATATATAAACAGCTGAATATTAAAAATTATGTCATAGAATTGTAAGCTTAATGCGCTTTTGAACAAAGCTTTCATGACAAATCATTTTTTAGCACTATTTTTGACTAAAATATTAAAAAAGTCAGAAAGTAGAAAAGTAAAATGATTGTAGCCGATAAAAAGAGAGAGCAGATTATTGATGGTGCGATAAAACGCTTTATCCATTTTGGTATTGGTAAAACCACGATGAACGATATTGCAGAAGACCTCTCCGTTTCCAAACCATCGCTTTATTATTATTTCCCGGATAAAAAACATTTGATTGTTGGGGTAATAGAAAGGGTATTTAACGATTTCTTTGAACTGATCAAAAAGAAATACAATCCTGATCTGCCAATAGAGGAAATCCTTTTTAACACCATTGATGTAAGAAATACTTTTTTTCAGAAGTATTACATGTTAAGGATCACAGAAGGCATTCCCGATCTGCTGAACGATGAAGTGATAAAAGGAAAATTACAAACACTAAAACAATCAGAAAAAGATTTCTTCGCCGAGATTTTCAGCCTCGCAAAAGAGAAAAAAGAAATCGAACACGATGATACCGGCCACATTGCAGAGCTTTATCTGGAGAGTTTAATGGGGCTTTGTACCATGTGCATCATGGAAACCGGTAAAGATCTTTTCCCTGATAAAAAAGCACTGAACAAAATGACAATGAAGCAAAAAAACCTCACTACCATATTTGTACGGGGTTTAAGATGCGCAGATTAATATAGTGGCCGGAAGGATAAATATCCACAGCCCTGAGATAATTTAAAATAGATAGGAACCCAAAAACAAAAAACAATACATTATGCTTAGAGTAAAAATGGTAAGGTTAATGCTCATCGTCCTGATCGGTTCGGTTTTACCGCAACTGGTAGCGGCCCAGCAGCAGGTTACCTTAAAAGATGCGCTAACCTATGCGCTCCAAAACAACACCAAGGTGCGCAACGCGAAACTGGATATTGAAGGAGGAAGATATAAGGTAGAGGAAGTTAGGGCACAGGCCTTACCCCAGATTACAGGTAACGTTGGTTTAACCTACAACCCAATTATCGGTCAGTTGGTTGCCAATTTCGGCGGACAAACACAGGCCATTAAACTAGGTCAGAACTGGAATTCGACTGCGGGCGTTCAACTTTCGCAACAATTGTTCAACCAACAGGTTTTTACAGGCCTACAGGCTGCAAGATCGAGTGAGGAGTATTATAACCTGACTTCTAAATTAACTGAAGAACAGATTATCGAGCTGGTTGCCAATAACTATTATCAGGTTCTGGTAAACAGACAGCAGTTAAATGTAATCGATACCAACATCAAAAACGTAAGAATTGTTGAGAAGGTAATCGGGAACCAGTTTAAAAATGGCCTGGCCAGAAAAATCGATGTAGACCGTATCACGGTAAATCTAACCAACCTGAATACACAGCGCGAGCAGGTAATTAATGCGATTACACAATTGGAAAACCAGTTAAAATTTTCGATGGGTATGCCGGTTTCGACACCGATTAGCCTGCCTGCTACAGAATTAACCGAAGTTACCACGCTTCCTGTATTTACAGATTCTATTGATCTGGCAAACAGAACAGAGGTTAAACTTTTGGATAACCAGGATAAACTTTTGTCGCTACAGAGAAAAGCTTATGTTGCAGAGTATTATCCATCTCTGTCGTTAACCGGTAATTATACTTATTCGAGCCAAAGTGATGGTTTTGATTTCTTAAAATCGAACGCTGCTGCCATCGGATATGGTGCATCAGCTGTTGGCCTAACTTTAAAAGTGCCAATTTTTAACGGCTTTTTAACACGTTCAAAAATCCGCCAGGCTGATGTAGATATCAGAAAAGCAAAAGAAAGCAGAAAAGAATCTGTAAACTCTTTAAACATGGCTTACGAAAATGCTAAGATCCAATTACGCAACAACTTAAATACCATTAAGTCGCAGCGCAAAAATGCAGATCTGGCACAGGAAATCTACAAGAGCACACAAAACAACTATAACAATGGCCTGGCTTCGTTAACCGATCTTCTCGATACAGAGAATGCATTAACCGAGGCACAGAACAGCTATACGCAGGCTTTATTAAATTATAAAATAGCCGAAATACAACTAATTAAATCAAACGGAAATATTAAATCGCTAGTACAATAGAAATGAAAAGAGTAATTACCATCATTATCGTAGTTGTTGTTGCCCTTGGTGCAATAGCCTATGTTTTAAGCAACAATAAAAAGAAAAACGAAGAGAAAACTGCTTTCATTGCTAAAGGTGGAGGTGCGGTTGCCGTTCGTGTTGCTACAGTAGAGAAAAAGGTTGTGGACATGGATTTCGTTGCAAACGGAAACTTTGCCCCTAAACAGGAACTTAACTTCTTGTCGGAAAACGCAGGTCGTGTTACTGCCATCAACGTTGATGAAGGTGACCATGTAAGCAAAGGACAGGTATTGGCCCGTATTGATGCAGAAATCATCAACACCGACAGGGAAACTGCGCAGGCATCGTACGAAAATGCAAAAAGAGACGAAGCCAGGTACCAAAGTTCGTACGAAACAGGCGGTGTAACGCAACAACAACTGGATCAGGCTAAACTGGCTACCAGAAATGCAAAATTGCACTTACAGGCTTCGCAACGTAAAGTGAGCGATGCCAACATTAAATCGCCTATTAACGGTATCGTTAACAAAAGATATATCGAAGTTGGTGCTTTTGTAACCGCACAGGGAACGCAATTATTCGAACTGGTTGATGTTTCTAAACTGAAACTGAAAGTTAACGTAAACGAATCGCAGGTTGCCAGCTTAAAAATCGGTGATAACATCGCGATTAAATCGACCATTTTTCCTGATGAGAAATTCTCAGGCAAGATTACGTTTATCGCTCCAAAAGCTGATGCTACTTTAAATTTCCCTATCGAAATTGAAGTAACCAATAATACCAAAAGCAGTTTAAGGGCCGGTATGTACGGAACAGCTGTTTTCAACTTTCCTAAACAGGCGCCAAGCATCCTTATTCCACGTACCTCTTTTGTGGGTAGTGTAAGCAGTAACCAAGTATTTGTATACGATAGGGCTGCAAACGTTTCTAAAATACGTAATGTAGTTGCAGGCCGTATTTTGGGCGATAACGTTGAAATTGTTGATGGCTTAAAAGAAGGTGAAACCGTGATCACCAGTGGACAGATTAACTTAGCTGAAGGTACTGCAGTTAGTATCGTAAAATAGTTCAGTTCGCAGTTTTCAGTTTACAGTTGTCATCCTGAGCTTGTCGAAGGACGATATTTAGTTCAGTTGAAATAAAAAATAAAAATGAAAATAACAGATATATCTATAAAAAGGCCTTCGCTGGTGATTGTGGTATTTACCGCACTTACCCTGCTCGGGCTATTAAGTTACTTTTCGTTGGGTTATGAATTACTTCCAAAATTCTCTAACAACGTAGTATCTATTTCGACCATCTACCCTGGTGCTTCACCAAATGAGGTTGAAAACACCGTAACCAAAAAGATCGAGGATGCGGTATCATCGATGGAAAACATCAAAAAGATCAACTCTGTATCGTTTGAGAGTTTATCAACCGTTACCATCACCTTAACCGATGCGGCAAACATCGATATCTCCTTAAACGACGCACAAAGAAAGGTAAACGCCATTCTTTCTGAATTACCGGAAGACGTAAAAACGCCATCGTTAAGTAAATTCTCTTTGGATGATTTACCGGTAATCACCATGTCGGCATCAGCCAATATGGACGATATTACCTTTTACGATCTGATTGATAAACGTATTGCCCCGGTAATTTCGAGGGTAGCGGGTATTGCGCAGGTAAACCTTGTAGGTGGTTCGGAACGTGAGATACAGGTATCGTTAGATGCTGATAAATTACAGGGTTACAATCTTTCTGTTCCACAGGTGCAGCAACTGATCCTTTCTTCGAACTTAGATTTCCCTACCGGAAGTGTTAAAACGCAGAACCAGGATGTATTGATCCGTTTATCGGGTAAATACAGAAGTATGGACGAGTTAAGAAACCTGGTTTTAACCACTTCTAAAACCGGTACACAGATCCGTTTAGGTGATGTTGCCGACGTTCAGGATTCCCAGAAAGAAACCGAAAAACTGGCACGTATCGATCGTAAAGCATCTATCGCCATCCAGATCATCAAACAGAGTGATGCGAATGCGGTAGAGGTGAGTAAAGGTGTACATGCCATTATCGCCAAACTAAAAACAGAATATGCTGCAAATAAATTAGACATCAGAATTGTTAACGATAGCTCTATTTTTACTTTAGAATCGGCAGATGCGGTAATCCACGATTTGATCCTTGCGGTTATCCTCGTGGCATTCGTGATGCTTTTCTTCCTGCACAGTTTACGTAACGCGATCATTGTAATGGTATCCATTCCGGTTTCGTTAATTGCAACCTTTATCGGGATCAGTTTATTTGGTTTTACCTTAAACTTAATGTCGCTACTTGGACTATCACTCGTGGTAGGTATCCTCGTGGATGATGCGATTGTGGTACTGGAGAATATCCAACGACACATGGAGATGGGTAAAAATAAGGTTAGGGCTGCATCTGATGCAACAAGAGAGATTGGTTTTACGGTTGTATCCATTACCTTCGTAATCGTAGTAGTATTCTTCCCAATTGCAGTAAGTACCGGTTTGGTATCAAACATCCTGCGTCAGTTCTGTATCGTGGTAATTATTGCAACCTTACTTTCGTTGGTGGCATCGTTTACCATTGTACCGTTAATCTTCTCACGTTTTGGTAAATTAGAGCGTATCGAAGGTAAAAACCTATTTGGCCGCTTTATCCTTTGGTTCGAAAAACAATTAAAGAAATTTACCCTTTGGATTACCAGCATCTTAAACTGGTCGTTAAATCATAAAGCGCTAACATTGGTTGCGGTTGTAATCATGTTCTTAAGCTCATGCGGATTATTGGCTGGTGGTTTCATCGGTTCGGAGTTCTTCCCTAAATCAGATAAAGGAGAGTTCCTGGTACAGTTGGAGTTACCTAAAGATGCTTCTTTAGAGCAAACCAACTTCTTAACACAAAAAGCAGAAGCTTTCTTAGATAAACAACCAGAAATTACACAGTTGATTACCACTGTTGGACAATCGACAGGTGATTTTGGTGGTACACAGGCAACAGCTTACAAATCGGAGATCAACGTAAAACTTGTAGAGCGCGATGAGCGTAAAGGGGTTTCATCAGACATTTTCGCAACCAAAATGAGCCGTGCATTGGCAAAAGAACTGGTTGGAGCGAAAGTAAAAACAGTTCCGATCAGTATTTTGGGTATTGCAGAAAATGCACCGATCCAGTTGGTGGTAATGGGATCTGATCTGGATAGCGCTTTAAAATATGCAGAAGGTGCGCAAAAAGTGCTTGCTTCTATTCCCGGCGCTACAGAGATTAAATTATCGGTAGAGAAAGGAACGCCTGAAATTAATGTTCAGGTAGACCGTGATAAGATGTCGGCAGTTGGTTTAACCTTACAAACCGTAGGTTCTACCATGCAAACAGCATTTGCCGGTAATACTGATGGTAAATACAGAAAAGGTGAATACGAGTACGATATCAATATCCAGTATCAGAACTTTAACCGTAAAAACATCGACGACGTACGTAACCTTATTTTTGTAAACAGTACAGGTGCGCAGATTAAATTATCGCAGTTTGCAACCATTACAGAAGGTTCGGGCCCTAGTCAGTTAGAGCGTTTAAATAAATCTACTTCGGTATCGGTTAAAGCACAATCAATCGGTAGGCCAACAGGAACCGTGGTTGCAGAATTTCAGGCGAAGCTTGAAGATATGCAGAAAAGCGGTAAGCTAAAAGCGCCGGTTGGCGTAAGTTATAGCTGGGCGGGTGACCAGGAGAACCAGAGCGAAGGTTTTGGTACCTTGGGTATCGCGTTATTGGCTTCAATCATTTTGGTTTACCTGATCATGGTTGCCCTTTACGATAGTTTTATCTATCCGTTGGTGGTAATGTTCTCGCTTCCGTTAGCGGTAATCGGAGCATTGTTAGCGCTTGCTTTAACCAATAACTCAATCGGTATCTTCACCATTTTAGGTTTGATCATGCTAATGGGTCTGGTAGCGAAAAACGCGATTATCCTTGTCGATTTTACCAACCACTTAAAGGCTGAAGGTAAAGAAACCAAAGAAGCGCTTGTACTGGCCAACCATGCCCGTTTAAGACCGATTTTGATGACAACCATCGCCATGGTGTTCGGTATGCTTCCTATTGCATTGGCCAGTGGTGCCGGTGCGGAGTGGAAAAACGGTTTGGCATGGGTTATCGTTGGTGGATTAACCAGTTCGCTATTCTTAACCCTGATCGTTGTACCAGTGGTGTATTTAATCTTCGACAGAATGTTAGAGCGCTTTGGTTTCAACAAAAAAGGAAAAACCATTGATGAATTAATGGTAGAACCTTACGATCATAAAGATGTGAGTGAATACGATTTAGATCACGGACATTAATACATCCATATTAACAATCAATTAGCCCCGACCCAAAATCGGGGCTTTTTTGTGGGCTGAGCAACCGTTACAACTTTGCTCACGATGGTTGTTCGGCCCAGAATCATTTTACACGTCATGGTTCGTGTCGCCACGAACCATTATTTTTTTGCCACAGATGCACAGAAAACACGGAAAAGTATTTGTAACAGCGACTTTTTAAAGATAATTCTACAATACTGTCTCCAAACAAATTAGGTATCCATATTGTATATTAGGGATTATGTTCAAAATCATTTTTAGCCTGTTCCTGATCTGTTCCTCACTCATTGTTAAAGCCCAGCATCCACCTGTTTTTGCCGCAATGAAAACGGACTCGAGTTTTATTAAAATTTACAATTTCGATATCACCTTGGTAAAATATAGCTATAAACCCAATGGCGTAAAGTTTTTGGTGGTGCACGATAATGAAGACACAGGTGTAAAAGCGGGTTTTGATTACATCCGCTGGAGCGGTGGCGAACTGATCGACAGTCAGTATGGAGGTATCCGTGATTATTATTTCACTTACATGGACGATCAATATCGGATAGATCCAAATGCGATATATACAGAAGTTGGCGTAAATACCAGGTTAAAAAAAGATCTTTTCAGTTCTAACGAAGTTGAAAAAACGATTTTGGCCGCAGGTAAACAGATTGTAGATTTTTACGACCCGAAATCTACAGGTTACTTTTTAACCCTGCATAATAATGCTGATGGCGGTTTTGGCATTTCCTCTTATCTGCCCGGATACGACCTGGCAAGTACAGCCGATTCTGTTTACATCAACTTTGAAATGGATGGCGACGACCTGATTTATGTAACTGAAGCTAGGTTATTTACCAGCTTAAAAAAAGCGAAAGTGAATGTAATCCTTCAATCTAAATTCGCCTCCAACGATGGTTCGCTTTCGGTTTATGCCATGCAGAACAATATCCCGTATATTAATGTAGAGGTACAGCATGGGCACCAGGAAGAAAATTTAAGGTTAATCGAACTGGCTGTTGCTACATTAAAAGAGCATGGGTTGGTTAAGAAGGAGTAGTGAAGGGTTTATTGATAAAAAACTTCCCCCTTACCGTCATTTCGAGGAATAATTTATTTCATAAAAATCAATATTATTGACAGACACGTTAACGTAAATAACTCCTAAAAGTTACCGTCATTTCGAGCGGAGCGCAGCGAAGTTGAGAAATCTACCGCGAGATAGATCTCTCCATTCCACTGCGTTTCAGTCGAGATGACGGTTTTTTATTTAAAGTCTGTCAATGGTAGTAGAGTGCAGGGCAATGACAATACTTTAAATGTTAAACTTATCTTTAAAACTGAACCTAACAACAAGCTATATCATGGCGAATTTATTAAATTTGGTCATGAACATTTTTGCAAATACCAATGACAACAATGAGCCGGCAGAAGCTGAGACAGTATTCTTAAAAGAGTATAACGAGGAAATAGACAGGGCAGATAATGAAATTGAAGCCGGGAACTTCATTTCCCATAAAAAGGTGGAACATTTTTTTGCACTAAGACGCAAGAATGTTCAATCATCTTGATCTAAGGAAATCTGGTATTATTCAATTAACCCGTTAACCTCCTGAGCGTAGTCGAAGGGTAAACAATTAACCTTTAACCTAATTCACCCCTTTTAGTTTCGTAATCAAAAAAGTAATCAGGAGACCAAAAACAGAAATTATCCCAAAAGAATAACGTAAGCTCGATAACTGCGAAACATAACCGATTAACGGCGGCCCGAACAGGAATGCAAAATAACCGATACTCGAAACCATGGTGATTGCTTTACCGGCGGGCACTTTTTTATTGTTACCAGCAATACTGTAAACCATAGGTACAATACTCGAAACCCCCAAACCGATAAGCATAAAACCAAAAATAGCCACAATAATATTCGGGAATATTACTGCCAGTGCCATACCGATTGATATAATGGCTCCACTAATCTGCAGGAGGTTTTTACGCCCGAATTTACCGATCAGGTATACACCCAAAAATCTGCCGCTTGCCATCATAAACATAAACGAAGCGTAACCAATAATTGCTTTGTTATGCGGTAATTTCACCACATCTTCGAAATAAATAGCGCTCCAATCAAACATGGTTCCTTCTGTTGCCATACTGCAAAAAGCGATAATCCCCAATAAAACCAATATGCCCTGCGGCATGGTAAAAAACTTTGTTTTTTCGACCGGAACTTCAGGTTTGCTGTTATGGTCTAATAACTTTTTCGAGCTAAGCACCACATTCGTTAATGATATTAGGGCAATAATCCAAAAGTGGGTATACATGCCCAATTTTAAATTAACTAATCCCAATGCAATTAAAGCCCCTGTTAAGTTCCCGATACTCCAGGCCCCGTGGAAAGAACTCATAATCGGTTTGCCATAATAATTTTCACCCGCAACGCCCTGGGTATTTAAAGCAATATTACAAAGGTTACCCGTGATACCAAATAGCACTAAAAAAGCGGCTAGTTGCCAACCTTCGGTAGCCAATGCCAAAAAAGTTAAAGCTATTGCATAAAGTGGTGCAGTGGCCCTGAGCATTTTTTTACTACCAAAATGTGTAGTCAGCTTTGCGGAGAAGAACATGGTAATGATCTGCCCTGCGGGCAATGCAAAAAGAATAGAACCCAGTTCGGCATCGTTTAAGCCCATCGAAGCTTTAAAAGTTGGGATCCTGCTGGCCCAGCTTGCAAAGCAAACCCCCTGCATAAAGTAAAAGGCAGATATGGCTAAACGAACTTGTTTTGGAGAACTTTGCGCTAATACAGGCTTATTTTCTTGGTGAACTAAAATTTCCTTTTCTTGCGTACTTTCTTCCAAAACTGATCTCTTAAAAATAGGTTAAGTCACAAAGTTCCTTAAATCTATTGGAAATACTGACATTTTTTTGATTTTATATCAAAATATTTGCACAAAAATCTGTTAAAATTTTAAATTTTCCATTTTTCCATTTGATATGCACTATCCCAGAACATCCATTCCAAACGTGCAGCCATTTCGAAAGCGATGAACATTTTCTCCCGGGTTGCGGCGCTGGCCTGTGTGGCTAACTCATCGGTTATCTTGATCGCTTTTTGTACCGCAGCTGCAAATTCGGCTCCTGCGTACATATCGATCCATCTTTTATAAGGATTCTGATCGCCGGTTTGTTGTGCAAAAATATAATCACCTACCGCTTTATAAATCCAGAAACAGGGTAGAACGGCCGCAGCAGCAACTTCAACATTAGCATAAGCCGCTTCACTAAGAATATAATTGGTATACAACAGTGTGGAAGGTGTGGGCTGTACCTTGCTGTCTAAACCAAATTCCACAAAATAACTTTCATGTAGGCCCCGTTCGGCAAAAATAGCCCCTGTGGCAAAGTCCGCAAAAGCCAGCACCAGTTCGGCATCCTGCATCCGGCTGCTAATGGTGCTTAATGTCCGTCCGAATTCTAAAAGATAATAAGCATCCTGTGCCAGATAGAAAATAAACTTTTCTTTGGGTAATGTACCATTGCTCAGTTCCTGATTAAAAGGCAAGGCTAAAATCTGATTATAAATGGGTTTAACCCTTTCCCAGGCCTGTTCGCTCCACATCATTGTATAATTAGTTTAAGGGGATCAAAAAAATGATTTAGCGGACCGTTGCCTTTACCGGTTTCAACACCGCGGCCAAATTGTAAAGCCTGACTGATGTAATTTTTGGCTTTTTTAACTGCGCCAAGTAAATCTGCACCTTTGGCCATTTCGGCAGCTATGGCCGATGATAGGCTACAGCCTGTTCCATGTAGGTTTTTAGACTGGATAAAATTGCTTTCCAATACCACAGGAGCATTGTTACCCTCGAGAAAAACATCGTAAATAACCGGCCCGGCCAAATGTCCACCTTTTACCAAAACAGCTTTTGTACCTTTTTCGATAATTTTTCGGCCAGCAGCAATCATATCATCGAGGTTATTGATTTTCTGTCCCGAAAGGATAACTGCCTCATCGATATTTGGAGTTACCAAAGTTACTACAGGAAATAATTTTTCGATTAACTGGTTAATCGTATCAGGCTCGATCAGTCGATGTCCGCTGGTGGCCACCATTACCGGATCTAAAATAACCGGAACGTGATGATAAGTTTTAAGCTCATTTTCGATTACCTGCACCACTTCGGCGCGGTTGATCATCCCGATTTTGATAGCTACGGGCGCAATATCCTCTAATACTGCCTGAAGCTGATCTTTAATGATTTCGGCAGGAATACCATGTACCGACCTTACGCCCATGGTATTTTGAGCAGTTACAGCGGTAATTACCGAGGTGCCAAAGCAGCCTAGGGCAGAAAATGTTTTTAAATCGGCCTGTATACCGGCCCCACCCCCACTATCAGAACCAGCTATGGTTAATACGTTAATGTAATTCATACGAAAGACTCATTTTTTGATATAACTTCAGGAGTCTTTCAAATGCAGGATGCATCGCACAATTGTGCAGACAAACTAATTTCCTACGCCGGCATTATCCGGATCAGGTTCATTTATAGGCATAGGGTATAAGGTAGGGCATAGGGTTTTAACCTTTCGCCTTTTACCTCTTACCTTTCACCTATAAAACGGGTATATTCTCAGCCTAATGATTTGAAGGCACCCCTAAAGTTTTATTTTGTAGCGCAATATAGGGCTTAGTTTTTATTGTTCGGAGAAAAAAGGGAAAAAGACTAAAACGGAAAGACTAAAGACCAAAGTGGAAAGACCAAAGACTAAAGCGGAAAGACCAAAGACTAAAGCGGAACCATATAAAGCCTACTTCCTCGACCGGAACGCATCGATAGAAACGTCATCTCGACCGGAGCGCAGTGGAGCGGAGAGATCTATCTTGCGTGAAAACCCTGAAACAAGTTCAGGGTGACGGCCCAATGGAATGGTCGCTATTCACTCTGCTCGAAATGACGAAAGTGACTAAAACAAAAAAATCCCGATATAAATACCGGGACTAAAACATAATAATTAATAAAGGGATAGAGACTATATTTTATCGGGCTGATAGAACCGAACTGTTCCATCTGCTTCATTAGAAACAATTAATAAACTTCTTCCGTTAGGACTGTCTTTCGGTTTCACGAACAATAAACCTTCAGGTGCATCACCTGTAGAAAATAACTGAACAAAAACAGGTGCTGCCGGATTGGTAACATTATAAATAGCAATCGCATCGGCACGTTCCATACCGATAAAAGCCAGGGTTTGCCCGTTAACCTGCGCCACTGTTACACTTTCTACTTCTACACCCTTGTTGTCAGAACGGTCATCATCATACATATTGGCATCGATTACGTGCTGTTCTAAATCTTTACCGATATTGGCTACCAAAGCGCCTGTATTTGCATTAAGAATACTAACACTTCTTCCGCCCGTTGAGTATAATTCCTGATATACTTTATTGGTACCAACCATGGTAAAACCCGCAGTATTGGTTACGGTAAGCCTACCCAAATTAGCATCTAACTGCAAGGTTGCAGCATTCGGGAATTTAGCCGGATCCAATACAAGATCTTTTACGCGTACTTCTTCTTTTGCATCTTTTGGGGTATAATCCTGTCTGGTATCTCCTTCATTGGCTAAAGCTAAATAAGCCGTGCCATTGGTAGTAAAATACGAGATGGCATCTGGCAGATAGTAAGCCTTAATTGGCCAGGTACCCAGCACTTTTTTGCTGTCTTTATCACTTACATCGAAAGCATTTTCGGACAAACTGATATCTCTTGTACCCAACGGGTTAATTTTGGTAATGGTTCCGGCAACGATATCAACTTCGGCAACACCATTATTTTCCTGTAAGGTAACATAGGCTTTTTTCGAATCGCTGCTTACAGCAATGTATTCGGGTTCGATATCCTGCGTAAAACTTGCATTGTAGCCATAAATTCTGAAACCGCCAGCCACTAAAGTTGCTTTTTGCGATTCAAAAGCCGAAAAATCTAAAGTTTTTACCGAATAGTTATCTTTGATATTGATGATCGAAATGGTGCCTTTAGGATCAACTGTATAGGCAAGATTCGGTTCGCCCTCGTTGGCAGATAAAATATAATTTCCATCAGGACTGAAAGTAACCATATCAGGCATGGCGCCCACAGTGATTTTTTTCACTTCTGATAAATCGGAGGTTTTTAATACTAAAACATCACCATTTCCCTGTTTATCGGCACCATCCAATGCGATTGCCAACAGTCCGTTGCTTACCGCCACACTATTGATACCTGCGTTATTTGGATAGGTTAAAGTTTTCAACTTGGTAATGGTTGGGTATTTACTCATATCCACCACATCAACCTTGGTTCCGCCATCGTTACTTACTACAAATAGTTGTTTTGTTGAAGGATCGTAGGCAGAAATTTCTGAAGCAAACTCTCCTCCAAGATCAATAGAAGCAATTTCTTTAAAGCTATCGATTTTCTCGGGAACAACAGCTTCAACCGGAGGATCTACAATAGGATCATCTGTTGGATCTTTTTTGCAGGCAGCAAATGCCAACGACGCAATAAGGATTGCACCAAATAGTTTTTTACAGTTCATGGTTTGTTTAATATCTGAACCGCAAAAATAAATCGCTAAAACGCTGTTTTTCAGCCGACGGATATTATCATTTGGTTAAGGAATTGTGAAGAAAGACTAAAGACCAAAGCGGAAAGACCAAAGACTAAAGCGCCCCATGTCGTCGCGTCATCTCGACTGAAACGAAGTGGAACGCCCGCCTGCTTCGGGCAGGGAGAGATCTA
>NZ_DJDT01000149.1 GCF_002432345.1 Pedobacter sp. UBA5917 | reverse complement strand
TTTAATTCAATGTGCTTCCGACTTCACGTCGGAAGCACATTGAATTAAAAAACTAAACCTTAATTTTCTTCCATTTACCTTTTTTAAACAGAATAAATGCGGCTATTGCAATGCCGGCCTCTGCGGTTGGAATAGCAATAAAAACACCTGTTGGTCCCATCTCTAAATATTTGGCCAAAAAATAAGCCAATGGAATCTGGAACAGCCAGAATGCAAAGACATTGATTTTGGTTGGTGTCCAGGTATCTCCTGCACCGTTAAATGCACTGGTAAATACCATGCCAGCACCATAAATAATGAAGCCACCGCTCATAATTTTCAGTGCCCGACTGGCCACTTTGATCACTTCCTGATCTTTGGTGAAAAACGCCGCAAAAAATTGTCCACAGGTTAAAAATAGTACACTTACCACTGCCATAAAAATAACTGTATATTTCATGGTCTGAAATACCGATTTCTCGGCACGTTCGGCACTTCCTGCACCGAGATTCTGCCCAACCAATGTGGCTGCCGCATTACTCAGGCCCCAGGCAGGTAACATGAAAAACATCATCAATCTTAACGAAGTTTGGTAACCCGCCGAACCATGATCTCCGCCTGTTGTAGCGACCAATTGAGCTAAAAATACCCAGCTACAACTTGCAATAACAAATTGTAAAACACCAGGTGCAGCGATTTTAACAATTGCTTTTATCTGCTCCCATTCGGGGATAAGAAAGCTTAACCTGATTTTTAATGTGTTTTTAGCATTAAATAGATGGTAAATCTGATAGCTTACACCAAGTCCGCGGCCAATGGTAGTAGCAATAGCGGCACCGGTTAAACCAAATGCAGGTACAGGGCCAAAACCATTAATAAAAATAGGGCAGAGGATGATGTTTGCAATATTTGCAATCCATAAACTACGCATGGCAATAGCTGCATTACCAGCACCCCTAAAAATCCCGTTAATGAGAAACAGCAATACAATAATAATGCTACCGCCCATCATAATGCGGACGAATGTAACCCCATGATCGGCAGTTTCGTTCGATGCACCCATGATCAACAGAATGTCGCGCGCATAAATTAAACCCGCAATACTGATCATCAGGTTAATAATCACTGCAATAATTACGGTCTGCATACCAGCCTTACCTGCTGCTTCAGGATTTTTTTCACCTACCCTGCGCGCAACAACTGCTGTTGCGGCCATGCTTAAACCAATGGCCAACGAATAAATGATGGTTAAAACCGATTCTGTTAAACCAACGGTCTGTATAGCATGACTGCTATTTTCCAGATGACCAACAAAGTATAAATCGACCAGGGCAAAAACCGATTCCATGGCCATTTCTAACATCATTGGGATAGCCAATAAAACAATTGCACGTTTAATACTGATAGAAGTTAGGTCAACTTCGTGACCTTTTAAAGACTGGGCCAGGATACCGAAAAATGACGATAATTTGCCCTTTGTCTTTGTAGACTGTGACATATATAATAAATAAAATGTAATGTATAAACCAAATGATACGCGATTAAGCGTACATACCTAAAATTAAAGCGGAGGGGAATCCTCGGTTGTTTAGAACCTCAAACGGATTGCAGATACTATCATGGCTCTGGTCTTATTGATGAGGCAAATATAGAGAAAATTTTTAATTGTCAAGTTTTGATGACCGATTTTTATGAAAGTGATTAACTTTTGACAATTGATTTATGGCTACTACTCACATATCAATAGCCTTAATTTTTTAACCAGGGAGACACGGAATACACAAGTTTATGATAATTGTTACCTTATATCTGCGTAATCACAATTATATGTTGTAGGCTTCAATCATTTCTTCAGTAACTTTTGTGCCTCTGCCTGTATTTAAATCAATTAATACATAATCAAAAATACCATCTGAAGCTACTTTCCCTGTTTTTTGGTTGATAATTTCGAACTGAACAGAGCAGCCTTTATCGTTCATGGTCAGGATTCCGGTGCGGATGAGCATTAAATCGTTCATTAACAGCGGACGTTTAAAATTAATATCCACATGGCTTACCACCCAGCCTAAACCCTGCCTGGTGAAATGCTCCCAGGGCATGCCGTAGAATTTTTCCATCTGCTCGTAACGTGCTGCCAGTACATAATCCAAATATTTACTGTTATGCACGTGATTAAACATATCGATATCATCAGGACGTACACGTAGTTCGCTTTCGAAAATGCTGTATTGGTTCTTTTCCAAGGGTAAAATGTTTTGTGCAAAAGTATATTTTTATTGCTCTTTTTTCGTATTTTTGATGTGAAATGGGAAAACTCAAATTATATGATATTAATATTCCACGCGAAACAATTGTTGAGGAGCGTGAAAGTTTTTATCTGAGCCGAACCCCAGGGCAACGCTTCTTTGGTGTGTTACAGCTCAATCAAATATCTGTTATGATGAATGGCGGTCAGCCTTTAAAAACTCCACAGGGCAAAGGCCTTGTAATCCGTAAGCTAGCCCTATAATTTTCTTTTATGTCTTTTGATAAAGAAAATCCTGAAATGCTTTTGTTATTGGAAACATTTGAGCAGTTTAATGTTAATTATCTGATTGTGGGCGGTTTTGCTGTTAACCGGTATGGCTATAACCGTACTACCGGTGATTTGGATATTTATCTCAAGGATACTAAGGATAACAGACAGAATTTAATATACGCACTTGATAAAATGGGCTATGGCAGATATGATATGTTATTGGATGTTCCGATTATTGCTGGTTATTGCGAAGTTTTAATGGATGATGGTATGTATGCCGATTTAATGACAGATATCCCAGGGCTTGATAAACAAAAGTTCGATGAGTATTTCGAAATGGCTACAGTTGATCAAATCAATGGCATTAAGGCAAGATTTCTGCATTATAATCACCTTTTGGACAATAAACGGGCTACCAACAGACCAAAAGATCAGCTTGATGTTTTAGAATTAGAGCGGATTAACAAAAGGAGACAGGTTTGATTTATAAATGTATAAAACACCCCTTGCTTTTAACCAAAAATAACTTTATCTTTGCGCCACAATTAATTAATTTATTTGCTTTAATATTATTCAAGAAATGTATTTAAGTCCAGAAAAAAAAGCCGAAATCTTTAAACAACACGGCGAAGTAGAAACCAACACTGGTTCTGCAGAAGGTCAAGTAGCGTTATTTACATACCGTATTGCGCACTTAACAGAACACTTAAAGAAAAACCGTAAGGATTTTTCTACCCAGTTGTCACTTCAAAAATTGGTAGGTAAACGCCGCGGTATTTTGGCTTACCTATACAAAAAAGATATTGAGCGCTACCGTGCTATCATCAAAGCTTTATCGCTTCGTGATATCATTAAACAAAAATAAGCGAATTTTATCAGCGAAAGCCATTCTTCAGGGAGTGGCTTTTTACTTTCCTGTTATTTTTTTAACGGGATTTGTTATAGATAGGCTTTTTTAATCTATCTTCGTTTGCAAAAACAAAAACATATATAAACAACGGTGTGTAGAAAGAGGAAAACACACCATAATTCTAATTAAATGAATGTAATAAAAAAATCGTTCGATTTGGGCGATGGCAGAATTGTAGAAATTGAAACAGGTAAACTGGCTAAACAGGCCGATGGTTCGGTAGTAGTGAAAATGGGCGATACCATGTTGCTTGCAACTGTAGTGTCAACTGTTGGCGCAAAACCAGGAACCGATTTTTTACCTTTATCGGTTGATTATCAGGAGAAATATGCGGCAACCGGCCGTATCCCAGGTGGCTTTTTACGCCGTGAAGCAAGATTGTCTGATTATGAGGTATTAATCTCACGTTTGGTAGATAGGGCTTTACGTCCACAGTTCCCTTCTGATTATCACTCTGATACCCAGGTGATGATTTCATTAATCTCTGCTGATAAAAATATCATGCCTGATTGTTTGGCAGGTTTAGCGGCATCAGCTGCATTATCTGTTTCTGATATTCCTTTCAACGGTCCTATTTCTGAAGTACGTGTGGCTAAAATCGACGGTAAATTGGTAATCAATCCCTTCGCCAGCGATTTAGAGCGTGCTACACTTGAGTTTATGGTTGCCGGTTCGGCTAACGATATCTGTATGGTAGAAGGTGAGTGCGACGAGATCCAGGAAGATGAAATGGTTGAGGCTTTAAAATTTGCACACGATGCTATTAAAGTTCAATGTGCTGTTCAGGTTGAATTGACCGAAGCTACAGGCAAAACCGTAAAACGCGAATACAGTCACGAAGACCATGATGCTGATTTAAAAGCTAAAGTTTATGCTGATACTTATGATAAAGTTTACGCTGTAGCAAAAGCTGGTGGCAATAAAGATGTTCGTAAAGAAGGTTTTACCGCTATCATCAACGAATTCTTCGAGGCAATGCCAGAAGATACCGCTGATTTAACAAAAGCAATGGCTAAACATTATTACCATGATGTTCAGTACGATGCAATCAGAAATTTATTATTGGATGAAGGCATCCGTTTAGATGGCCGTCAAACTACCCAAATCCGTCCAATCTGGAGTGAAGTTGGTTATTTGCCTGCTGCACACGGTTCGGCTGTATTTACTCGTGGCGAAACCCAATCTTTAACATCGGTTACTTTAGGTAGCAAAGATGATGAGCAGATGATTGATGGTGCTTTCTTTAATGGCTACCAGAAATTCTTATTGCACTATAACTTCCCGGGTTTCTCTACAGGAGAGGTTCGTCCGAACAGGGGTGCTGGCCGTCGCGAAATTGGTCACGGTAACCTGGCTCAACGTTCGTTGAAAAAAGTATTGCCACAGGGTGAGGCAAATCCTTACACCATCCGTGTGGTTTCTGATATCTTAGAATCTAACGGTTCATCATCAATGGCAACTGTTTGTGCTGGTACATTGGCACTTATGGATGCAGGTATTAAAATCAAAGCTCCTGTATCAGGTATTGCGATGGGTTTAATCACCGACGAGAAAACCGGTAAATATGCAATCCTTTCTGATATTTTAGGTGATGAAGATCATTTAGGTGATATGGACTTTAAAGTAACCGGTACCGAAAATGGTATTGTTGCTTGCCAAATGGACTTAAAAATCAATGGTTTATCATACGAAGTATTAACCAAAGCGTTATTGCAGGCTAAAGATGGTCGTTTACACATCTTAAACGAGATGAAGAAAACCATCAGCAGTCCTAACGAAGATTACAAACCACATGCACCACGTATTGTTTCTTTAACTATCGATAAAGAATTTATCGGTGCAATTATCGGCCCTGGAGGTAAAATTATCCAGGAAATGCAACGCGAAACCGGCGCATCAATCTCTATCGAAGAAGTTGATGGCAAAGGAATTGTTGAAGTATTTGCTGATAACAAAGCATCTATTGATGCAGCGGTTACCCGTATCCGTAATATCGTTGCCAAACCAGAAATTGGTGAGGTTTACCAGGGTAAAGTAAAATCAATTATGCCATTTGGTGCATTTGTTGAGATTATGCCAGGTAAAGATGGTTTATTGCACATTTCTGAAATTTCATGGCAACGTTTAGAAACCATGGACGGTGTACTGAAAGAAGGTGATAAAATCGAAGTTAAATTATTAGACATCGATAAACAGGGTAAAATGAAACTTTCGCGCAAAGTTTTATTGCCAAAACCTGAAAAACCGGCAGCGCCACAGGCATAAAAAAAGTCCGGAGTCGGAAGTCCGAAGTCGGCGAATATATATAACCCTTTCAGTTTTACTGGAAGGGTTTTTTGTTGATATAAATATTAACTTCAATATTTCTAACTAAAAACTTTCGCAGTTGTTTTGTAACTTGCATCATACCGTCACCCTGTCCCGAAAAATCGGGACAGGGTGACGATCGCTTTTAGATTTTGCTGCTATAATCATGATAGCCATTTATTTGCCTAATTATAAGGATTAAGAATAAAATATGAAATACATTATTGCCCCATCTATACTTTCTGCCGATTTTGGCAATTTACAACGCGATATTGAAATGATTAACCAAAGTGAGGCCGATTGGTTCCACGTTGATGTAATGGATGGCGTTTTTGTGCCCAATATCTCTTTTGGTTTCCCAATAATGGCTGCTGTAAAAAAACATGCGGTTAAACCATTGGATGTACATTTAATGATCGTTGATCCCGATAAATATATAGAGGATTTTGCTAAAGCAGGAGCAGATAGGATCACCGTACACTACGAGGCCTGCACACATTTACACAGAACCATTCAGTTAATTAAGGCATCAGGCTGTAAGGCTGGGGTGGCTTTAAATCCACATACACCGGTAAGTTTATTGCAGGATGTGATCGAAGATCTTGATCTGGTGCTGATTATGTCAGTAAATCCGGGCTTTGGCGGACAGGCTTTTATCCACAATACCTACAAAAAAATAAAAGATTTAAAAGCATTGATTCAAGGTGTTAATGAAGAACTGGTAATTGAGGTAGATGGCGGTGTTGGTTTACAGAATATTGCTGCATTGGTATCAGCAGGTGCAAACGCTTTCGTGGCTGGAAGTGCAATTTTTGCAACAGAAAATCCGACAGAAACGATTGCTGAAATGAAAAGCTTGACAGCTGGCACTATAAATATTTAATTGTTAAATGTTTTATTGCTAAATTGTTTTTAAGATAAGGCGGATACAGTCTTGATACCTGATGCCTTTGTCTTGACGCTTAATACGCTATCTTATTACCCAATTTGTCTCGATACTAAAAAATGCTCAAATTTCGGCTAATCCTATTTTTGTTAATTGCCGGTTGCAGTTTTGCTGTAGCACAGCCATTGGTTAGGGTTTCCGGAATAGTTTACAGCGATGAGAAATTACCACTATCTCAGGTTACTGTTATTGTTTTGGGTCAGGCGCAAACGGCAGTTACGGATGAATTCGGGGTTTATACCATTTATTCCAAAACAAAAACTTTCAGCATTAAATATTCCCTTTTAGGTTATCTGCCCCAAACCATTAAGTTTAACGAACGGTCGGGTGCAAGGATTGTTAAACAGGTAAATTTAATCGCTAATATCAATGAGTTGGAACAGGTTAACATTACCAATAAACAGAATCAGCTGAGTAATGCCACCACCATAAATATCGCCGATGTTCCATCAATGCCCCTCGTTTCGGGGAATTTTGAAACTATGCTCAAAACCTTGCCGGGGGTATCAACCAATAATGAATTGAGTGCTCAATATAGTGTTAGGGGCGGTAATTTTGATGAAAACCTGATTTATATCAACGATGTAGAAATAAACCGCCCGGTATTGATCCGTAACGGGCAGCAGGAAGGGTTGAGTTTCATCAATTCCGATCTGGTAAGCAAGGCCAAATTCTCTGCAGGCGGTTTCGAAGCTAAATATGGCGATAAACTTTCCTCTATGCTTGATATTAAATATGATAAGCCGGATAGCAACCAGACCATATTTAGCACCAGCCTTTTAAATACTTCGTTAACCACGAAAAAACTGTTTAAAAATAGTTTTTTATTGGCAGGTATAAGGTATAAGAACAATTCGAGTGTATTGATCAAACAGGACGAGAAGGGGAGTTATAATCCTAATTTTGCTGATGCACAGTTATTGTACCAGTACGATTTTTCGGAAAAATTCAATATCAGTTATCTGGGAAGTTTTAATCTTGGTCAGTTTAAGCTCGTTCCAACCAATAGGGAAACACAGTTTGGCACGTTAAGCACTACTTTAAGGTTAAATGTAGACTATACCGGACAGGAAATAGACGATTACCAAAGCTTAGGTAATGCCATCACAGCAACTTATTCGCCAAGGCCAAACCTGGTAATCAAATTTATCAATAGCTATTTTAATACCATAGAAAGAGAACGTTTCGATATTAACGGAAGTTATATTTTTGATGAGGTTGATAATACTTTCCCTGGAGAAAACTTTGGGCCAGTGACTAAAAACAGGGGTATAGGCAGTTATTATAACTATGGTAGAAACAGTCTCAATACACAGATTTTTGCATCTGAAATAAAAGTAGACCAGAACTTTAACAGCCATGTTTTCTCGTGGGGATTAAAATTCGATAAATCAAAATACAACGATCAGCTAAACGAATATAACTATACCGATTCTGCCGGATATATTTTACCCAATAACTCAAAAAATATTGTTTTACAGAATGTAATCAATGTAAAAAATAATATTGATATCAAAAATTACAGTGCTTATATCCAGGACAGTTATTCGCTTTCCAGTTATGCCGAATTACAGTTGGGCGCAAGGGCTACTTATAGTTCGTTAAGCAGACAGTTATTGATCAGTCCAAGGTTATTACTTGCATACCGGCCAAATTCGAACAACAAGATTTTAAGGTTTACTGCCGGTGTTTACAAACAGCCACCATCATATCGTACCATACGCGATTTTTCTGGTACGTTAAATATTAATCAAAAGGCACAAAGTTCTTATAATACTTCGCTTGGTTACGAATACGCCTTTGATGCTTTTGGAACAAGGTTGAAGTTTACTTCCGAAGCTTATTTTAAATATTCTGATCGGTTGATTCCATATAAAATTGATAACCTGCGCATTAAATACCTTGCCGATGAAGTATCGCGTGGGTATGCCTATGGTGCCGATTTTAGTATTGGGGGCGAGTTTGTAAAAGATCTTGTTTCTTATTTCCGCATGTCGGTGATGCATGCCAATGAAGATATTATCGGCGATAGTTATGTGCAGAATGGCACTACCATTTATCCGGGTTATTTAAAAAGACCGACAGATCAACGTTTAAATTTCTCTATATTTTTTCAGGATAGGCTGTTGAACAGTCCAACTTATAAAGTACACTTAAATGCACTTTATGGTTCAAGGTTGCCTATTGGTCCGTCGCAAACACCGAGGTATCTGGATAAGTTTTTTATTCCATCCTACAAACGTGTAGACATTGGTTTCTCGAAAGATTTCCTGGATGATGCTGCCCTCCATAAACCTAAATTTCTGGATAAAAATTTCAGTTCTGTAATCTTATTCGTAGAGGTATTTAATATGCTGAATATCGATAATACAGTTTCTTACCTCTGGCTAAAAGATATAGACAATGTACAATACGCCATTCCAAATTATTTAACCGGCCGGCAGTTTAACTTAAAATTAATTGTGAAGCTGAAGAATAAGCCTTGATAGAAAACAACATTTAAACCTATCAGGTTTTTAAAACCGGATAGGTTTTTTCTGTCTGTTTTTAGTAAAACGTTTTAATTGCAAAAACTGCAATAAATCAATCATTTTCTTGCTTTTTTTTAACAAAATTTAATTTTTTAGGGTACGATTTTATGGGCATAACTGCTTTAAAAATTTTACATTTACGCCCATAAAACATTATATAATAAGATGAAGCATAATTTTGGCGCAGGCCCTTGTATTTTACCTCAAGAAGTGTTTAAACAAGCAGCTCAGGCTGTTTTAGATTTTAACGATGGATTATCGATTTTAGAGATTTCGCACAGAACAACCGAATTTGAGGCAGTTGTTGCTGAAGCTGATAAGTTGGTAAAAGAATTATTAAATGTGCCTTCCGGTTATTCCGTTTTATTTTTACAGGGAGGTGCAAGTTTACAGTTTGCAATGGTGCCAATGAACTTATTGGGCGATGGACAAACTGCAAGTTATTTAGATTCGGGCGTTTGGGCATCAAAAGCATTAAAAGAAGCTAAATTTATCGGTAATGTAAATGTGGTTGCTTCTTCAAAAGATGCAAACTATACCTTTATTCCAAAGGATTTCGAAATCCCTGCCGATAGCGCTTATTTCCACTATACCTCTAACAATACGATTTATGGTACCGAGCTTTTCGAAGTTCCTAAAACTAGCGTTCCTGTAGTTTGCGATATGTCGTCTGATATTATGAGCCGTGTAATCGATGTTTCCCAGTTCGATCTGATTTACGCCGGTGCACAGAAAAATATCGGTCCTGCAGGTTTAACCATCGCCATTGTTAAAGATGAAATTTTAGGTAAAATCGACCGTAAAATTCCATCGATGTTAAACTATCAGTCGCACATCGATAACGGTTCGATGTACAATACACCTCCGGTATTCTCTATTTATGTTGCTTTATTAAACCTTCGTTGGTTAAAATCAAAAGGTGGCGTTGCCGAAATCGAAAAAGAAAACAAACAAAAAGCAGAAGCGCTTTACAGAGAGATAGACCGTAACCCATTATTTAAAGGTACATGTGCTGTTGAAGACCGTTCGAGAATGAATATCTGCTTCGTAATGGAAAATTCAGAATTGGAAAAACCATTCCTGAAATATGCAGAGGAGCAAGGTATTGTGGGTATTAAAGGACATAGAAGTGTTGGTGGTTTCCGCGCCTCGATGTACAATGCCCTTCCAATTACAAGCGTTCATGCCTTGATCGACGCGATGCAGTCATTTGAAGAACAACAGGCAAAAGCAAATTAATTAAAATTATAACCACAAATGATTAATAGATTACTCAATCGGTGTAATCTATTAATCCGTGAAATCATACATTATGATTAAAATATTAGCAAACGACGGAATCGATCCGATCGGAAAAGAATTATTAGAAAAAGCAGGTTTTCAGGTTGATACAGAAACCATTGCACAAGATAAATTAGCCGAAGCGTTAAAAAACTATGATGCCATTACTGTTCGTAGTGCAACAAAAGTTAGAAAAGAACTGATTGATGTTGTTCCAAATATCAAGTTAATTGGCAGAGGTGGTGTAGGTATGGATAATATCGACGTAGAGTATGCACGCAGTCAGGGTGTTGCAGTAGTAAATACGCCGGCAGCATCTTCATTATCAGTAGCCGAACTGGTATTTTCGCACTTATTTACCGGTATCAGGTTTTTACAGGATGCTAACCGTAAAATGCCTGTAGAAGGTGCTACGCAGTTTAACAACCTTAAAAAAGCTTATGCAAAAGGAACTGAATTAAGTGGTAAAACCATTGGTATTATCGGTTTTGGCCGTATTGGTCGTGCAACGGCTAAAGTAGCTTTAGGTTTGGGCATGAATGTTTTAGCTTACGATTTATATCCATCTGAATCAGAAATTACTTTAGAATTCCAGGGTGGAAAGTCAGTAAGTATTCCTATTAAAACCGTTTCATTGGATGAAGTAATTGCAGGAAGTGATTTCTTTAGCTTGCATACCCCATTTGCTGATAAACCGATTTTGGGTGCAGATGAATTTGCAAAAATGAAAAACGGTGTGGGTATTGTAAACTGCTCACGCGGTGGAACAATTGATGAGCCGGCTTTAATTGCAGCGCTAGATTCTGGTAAAGTTGCTTTTGCAGGTTTAGATGTTTTCGATAATGAACCTACACCTTTGGCAGCAATTTTAACCCACCCGAAAATCTCTTTAACACCGCATATCGGTGCATCAACAAATGAAGCCCAGGAACGTATTGGTACTGAATTGGCTACTTTAATTATTGAGCATTTTAAGAAATAATTTTATAAATCCAGACCTTATAGGTTTTTAAAACCTATAAGGTCTTTTATACTCTAATCCAACGCATTCGTTGTAACCCAATAACGATAGCCCAATATCGCTTTCTGGAAGTTGGTGAGCTTATTCGGGTCTTTTTTATACAAACTAGGCAAAACCACTTTGTTGATCTTCGCCAGGATTTTAAACATTCCTTTTTTCATAATTTGTTTATTGATTTTAAAGGTTATGAAGCTGCTAAAATCTTATTATAAAATTTAGGACTTGATTTTAGCGGTTTCATATCGTTGTAGTTTTTTGTTGAAGAAATAAAATCCGCCTGCCATTATTAAAATCAAAAATGCGATGATGTAGGTTGATAAACTGCCTTTATTCTTTTTATTTAGGTCTTCTTTTAATTGTGCATTCTGATCCTGAAGTTTTTTAATGGTACCCATGTATGCTTCGATCCGGCTTTGTGAGTTGTCCGCTACTGCAACTTTTTGCTGGTTCTGCAGATCTTTATAATCCATCAATATTTTTAGCTCTTTAAAAATATTATTATCCGTTAAAACCACCTGACGTAAAATTTCATTCGAATTTTTAATGTCTTTTTTGGTCTGCCAGCCAAAAATACCCGATCGCTGTGTTAAACTTTCATCATATTGACCAAACTTGGTGCTACGTTCCTGAAGCAAAGTGTTTACTTTAACACGTTGGGCAGCATAGGCTGTAGTATCCTGTTGTGCATAGGCTTGAAAAGCCAGCAAAATAAATGGAAGCAGGTAAAAGTATTTCTTCATGGCATATAAACGTGAAAAGGGTAGAAGTTGTTTTACTGGTTCAATGGTTCATTTGTCATTCGTTTATTGGTAATGCAAAATGATCGTCATCTCGACTGAAACGCAGTGGAATGGAGAGATCTGCCTCGATAGATTTCTCGACTTCGTTGCACTCCGCTCGAAATGACGGTTTTTCCTCTTTAGTCTTTTCGCTTTAGTTTTTCACCTTTTACGAATGAAACTCAACCCTTACAATATCGCCAAGATGCAAGCCCAGTAATCCGCTCGCTTTCCCTTTGTTAATCGCAATTTCAAGATGGTTACTGATCCCGAAGAGGCAAAGTTTTTCACCTTCCTGTACTTCGTTATAGTGCCAGCTTAATTGGGTAATGGTTTCGCTTTTCCTAAAGTGTAAGGTAAAGTCGCGGTTCTTTTGGATTCTCGTAAAAAGATCTTTCGTAATGTTTGTAATTACGTTGCAAAAAGTGTCAATATATACTACACTTCCGCGGATTACATTTGGCTCAATTACAGGGTGCAAAAGCATCTTCTGCTCAATCTCTGCTACAGGTAAACCAATGTCTTTTAATTTGCCACCTTTGGCGAGGTGTGTTGCTGCTTTAACAAAAATATCAACCAATGGAAAGTGCAGGTATTTTAAATCCTGCATAATATTCAGTTCTACCACATCCTCCGGGATATCATCGAATAAAAGGGAGAAAATACCATTATCGGCGCCCACAAAATAATGGTCGCGGTGTTTTACAGCAATGTATTTGGTGTTTTCGCTATAAACCGAATCAATACCGATAAGGTGTACCGTATTTTTCGGGAAATAGGGGTAGGCGTTTTTTAAAACGAAGGCCGCATACGAAATATTGAACGATGGAACCTCGTGGGTAATATCAACTAAATTAACATTAGGCATAAGACTCAACAGACTACCTTTAAGAGCACTCTGATAAAAATCTTTTGAACCTAAATCTGTTGTTAAAGTAATTATACCCATTAAAAATTCATTATTATTGCTTATTCTTGTGTACAGGCCTAAGCGTCTGCAAATATTCAAATTTTAATTAATATACCCCGATAACTTTTTAAAATACTACAGTTTGAACGAATTAAAATTAACCCTGGATACCGTAAATCCTGCTCACTTTTGGGGGCCGAACAACGAGAATTACGAAATGATTAAAGGTGCTTTCGCGAAGTTAAAACTGGTAGCGAGAGGAAGTGATGTTAAGGTTCTCGGTGATGAACAGGAACTTAAGGCTTTCGAGGAGAAGTTTAACCAACTGATTGCACACCTCGAAAAATATAGCTCACTTACCAATAATGATGTAGAAACAATACTGGGTGCGAAGGCTGCCGGTGTTGCAAAAAAAGATGCAGAACAGCCTACCGGCGGTGGCGGAGAAGTAATTGTTTTCGGTACAAATGGATTATTGGTGAAGGCAAGAACTGCAAACCAGCGTAAAATGGTAAGCAGTATTGCTAAAAATGATATCCTTTTTGCCATTGGCCCTGCCGGAACAGGTAAAACCTATACTGCTGTGGCTTTAGCCGTAAGGGCATTGAAAAATAAAGAAATTAAACGGATTATTTTAACACGTCCGGCTGTTGAGGCGGGGGAGAACCTTGGCTTCCTTCCGGGAGATTTAAAAGAAAAAATCGATCCGTATTTACGTCCGCTTTATGATGCACTGGATGATATGATTCCTGCCGAGAAATTGAAATTCTATATCGAAAACCGTACGATCGAAATTGCGCCATTGGCATTTATGCGTGGCCGTACTTTAGATAACTGCTTTGTGATCCTCGATGAGGCCCAAAACGCAACCGATATGCAGTTAAAAATGTTTTTGACACGTATGGGTCCAACGGCAAAATTTATCGTTACAGGCGATGTTACACAGGTAGATTTACCTAAAAAACAGATGTCGGGTTTGTTTAACGGTCTAAGGATTTTAGAAGACATTAAAGGCATCGATATTATTTACCTGAGCGGCGAAGATGTGGTGCGACATAAACTGGTAAAAGATATCCTGAAAGCTTACGGCGATATTCAATAAATGGAAAATGTAAGATGGATGATGTAAAATGCAGGACTGAAGATGTAAAACCTTTCAAAAACCATTATCCATCTTACATCATCCATCTGACATTATTATTCTGGGTTCTTTAATAAATTATATCTTCGGACTTCCGACCCCGGTCTTCGGACTTTCCGACTTTTTTCCTATTTTTACTGCCTCATGAAAGCACTAAAAGAAACCCATTTCAATTTCCCGAATCAAAGTAATTTTTATAAAGGTAAAGTACGTGATGTATATACAATTGCCGATCAATCGATGGTAATGGTGGTATCCGACCGTATTTCTGCATTCGATGTGGTATTACCGGAGGCGATCCCATTTAAAGGACAGGTATTAAACCAGATTGCGGCTAAATTTTTAGCAGCTACTAAGGATATCGTTCCTAACTGGGTGTTGGCTGTACCGGATCCAATGGTTACCATTGGCCGCATATGCGAACCATTTAAAGTAGAAATGGTAATCAGGGGTTATCTGGCTGGTCATGCATGGCGCGAGTATAGCGCAGGCAAACGTTCAGTTTGTGGCGTTGCTTTGCCTGAAGGTTTAAAGGAAAATGATAAATTGCCCCAACCCATTATTACCCCAACCACTAAAGCTTCGGTAGGACATGATGAAGATATTTCGAGAGAAGATATTTTGGCAAAAGGCATTGTTTCTTTAACCGATTACGAAAAGTTGGAAGAATACACTTATGCATTATACCAACGCGGAACTGAAATTGCAGCGAAAAGCGGATTGATCTTAGTAGATACAAAATACGAATTCGGCAAAGCCGATGGTATGATTTACCTGATCGATGAGATCCACACACCAGATTCTTCACGTTATTTTTATGCTGAAGGTTATCAGGAACGCCAGGATAATAATGAGCCACAGAAACAGCTTTCGAAAGAGTTTGTGAGAAAATGGCTGATCGAAAATGGTTTCCAGGGGAAAGATGGTCAGGTGGTACCCGAAATGACCCCTGAAATTGTAAACTCAATTTCTGACCGTTATATCGAGCTTTACGAACATATTGTAGGAGAGACTTTTATCAAAGCTGATGCCGACGCGCTATCAAGCCGTATCGAGAGCAATGTTTTAAAGGCTTTAGAAACTTTATAAAATCCGAAAGAAATTTCTACATTAGTGGAATTAAAGATTAGAGAGATGAAATTTTCAGTAGATAAACACGATAAATATGTAAGCTTAAAGTTAGAAGAACCTAAGTTTACAAATGACAATGCCCCCGGCTTAAAATCAGAATTCTATTTACTTAATGCAGAAGGCTTCCAGAATATTATTGTTGATTTAAGCCATGTTACCGAGTGTAATGATGCACAGGATTTAAGCTGTTTATTGGTGGGCGATAGATTATGTAAATCGGCAGGTGGATTGTTTATTGTAACGGGAATTAACGACGAGCTGGCATCAATTATCGAATTATCAAACATATTTCAGTCTGTAACGTTTGTTAATACATTAGACGAAGCAACAGATTTCATCTTTATGGATGAGTTGGAAAAAGAGTTTAGAGGCGCTAAATAACATAATATTTAAATAACATTACGGGCCTCGTAGTTTCTAAAAATCTACGGGGCTTTTTATATCTGATCATGATGAAGTTTGAGGTTACTATTTTGGGAAGCAGTTCTGCAACACCTGTTTTTAACAGGAATCCATCGGCACAGCTTTTAAATTGTAACGAAAAATACTATTTGATCGACTGCGGTGAGGGTACACAACAGCAATTGGCCAAATTTAACCTAAAAGCAGCGCGGATCGATTATATTTTCATCAGCCATTTACACGGCGATCATTATTTTGGTTTAATCGGATTGTTATCAAGCCTGCACTTAAATGGCCGGATTAAACCTATACAGATTTTTGGTCCGAAACCTCTACTTGAAATCCTCGAAATCCAGTTTAAATATTCTGACACGGTTTTAAGGTATCCGATTGAATTTTTTCCGATCGAAGCCGATCAGTCTACCCAGATTTTCGAAAACAGCGATCTGATCGTAAAAACAATTGTTTTAAACCACCGCATTCCAACCACAGGTTTTATTTTCCAGCAAAAGAAACGGCAGCGCAAGCTGATCAAAGAGAAAGCTGATGAAGTACCTATGGCTTATTATACAGCATTGAAAAAAGGTGTTGATGTAGAACTTCCTACCGGTGAAATTTTAAGGAGTGCGGATTATACAATAGAAGCAGACGCGCCTCGGAGTTATGCTTATTGTTCGGATACTTTATTCGATGAAAGATATTTTTCTACTATTCAAGGTTGCGATACGCTTTATCACGAAGCTACTTTTATGCACGATCTTTTGGATAGGGCAAAGGAAACGCATCATACAACAGCATTACAGGCCGGTGAGGTTGCTAAAATTGTGGGAGCAAAGAAATTACTCATCGGACACTTTTCTTCACGTTATAAAACCCTGCAGATGCTTTTGGAAGAAGCACAATCCGTTTTCGAAAATACCGATTTAGCGGTTGAGGGGAGAACTTTTTCGCTTTAAACTATAGGTGTTTTTGTAAATATTGACCATTAAGAAATTAAGGACATTAAGATTTAGCAACATTCATAGAATTTCCTAGTCGTAGCGTCGCGCTACGACATTCTGTATTTAAAACGATAGTATTTGTTTTTTGTTAAGGGTCTTAGCGAGACGCTAAGACCAGAGTAAGATCCTTCGACTACGCTCAGGATGACAATGAGAGGAGAGTATTCCGTGATAATCCATGCATCTGTGGCTAAAAAGATTCTTCGACGTTTTGTATTTAAGCTATAGTATTTGTTTTTTGTTAAGGGGTTTAGCGAGACGCTAAGACCAGAATAAGACGCTAAGACCAGAGTAAGAAATCTATCTCGAGCTAGATCTCTTCGCTAAGGTCGAGATGACGATCGTAAGATACAAAAAAGCCCCGCAATTAAAACTGCAGGGCTTTCGAATTTATAAAAATTGATTACTTATCTTTTTTGTTCCCACCTCCGAATACCGAGAAGTGTACGTAACGTTTAGGATTTGCTTTTAAATCGATCATTAATTCATCGAGGTTTTTAGAAGCATTGTTCAGATTCTGATACATTTTATCGTCATTCAACAATAAACCTAAACTGCCCTTTCCATTTTTAATCCCTGAGATTACACTCTGAAGATCGGCGATGGCATTGTTTGCATTATCCAAAGTTTCTTTAAAGTTGGCCGCTGCAAACTTATCGGTTACCGTATTGATATTCGCTAAAATATCGGTGATTTTTTGGTTGTTGTTGTTCAGGTTTGCGGTAATGCCTTCAACATTTTTCAAAATAGATTGAATTCTTACACTTTCAGATCCTACTAAACCATCAACTTTTTTAGAAGTAGTTTCTAACGAGGCCAATGTACCTGCAATACTGTTAAAGCTTTTATCAACATTTTTTTGGAAGTTAGGGTTCAGGATGGAATTTACACTGCTTAAAATCGAATCCATTTTACCGATAATCAATTCAGCTTTCTTTTGTATGGGCTGAACCTGTTCCATCAATCCCTTTTCCACATTGCCATTTAAGATAAAACCATCTTCAGCCATTTTTTTAGAGTTACCCAACGACATTACAATTGCTTTACTGCCCAAAAGGTCGGTACCCTCTAAACGTGCAATACTGTTTTCCGGAATTTCGTACTTGCTGTTGATATTTAAAGTAGCCAGAATGGTTCCTCCCGGTTCTAACTGTAGTTTTGCTACACGGCCAATCTGGTAACCATTGATCAGTATGGGTTTCGAAACAGTTAAACCGTCAACCCTTGAATATCTCGCAAATAATGTTGTTTCATTCGAAAAAATAGAGTTTCCTTTTAAAAAGTTATATCCAATAATGAGTAAAGCAATGGCAAATGCGGCTAAAATACCTACTTTGGTTTCGTTCTTAATCTTCATAAGTGTTTTTATTTAGTGGCTGCAGGTTTTAACTGTTTATTAAAACTTGCCTGAGCGTAATTTCTTTTTTGTAATGTTAAACTTTATAAATACACAAAGCCTACATCAATTGTTTTGTTTGGTGTATGTTTAATATTTTCTGCAAAGTTAAAATAACTATCATTTATAATGCCACTTATTTGACTTCTATATTTTTTTTATATGTTTTTATTGCTTCCAGAATAGAATTGGCAATCTCGTTCTGGCCTTTTTGTGAATTGATGTATTTTTCTTCCTCCGTATTGGAGATAAAACCCACTTCCGTTAACACTGCAGGCATGCCACAGCGCTGCAATACCAGAACACCCTGTTCCTTAACTCCACGGCTTAACCTTTCATCCCTGCTGATGTAGCTGTTCTGGATCATTTTTGCAAATTTGATGCTTTTATCCCGGAAAGCGTTTTTTAAAAGTGAAAACAGGATAAAACTGCTCGGGTTGCTGGGGTCGTAACCATCGTATTTGCTTTTATAGTTCTTCTCCAGTTTAATATCGGCATTTTCACGGATGGCGGCATCCTGTTCTTTCAAACGGTGCGATCCTGCCACAAGGGTTTCTACACCTTTTATATGTTTATTGCCCGGCGGCATAGAATTACAGTGCACCGAAATAAACAGGTCGGCGTTGGCATCATTAGCTATTTCTGCACGTCGGTAAAGATCAACATCAATATCCGTTTTACGGGTAAAGATCACTTTAATATCGGGCAGTTCATCTTTGATCAGTTCGCCCAGTTTTAATGCAACTTTTAACGCAATGTCCTTTTCCGTAGAGTAATTGCCTGAAGCCCCTGGTTTTCTGCCTCCGTGACCGGGATCGATTACAATGGTTTTAATTTTATAGCCCTGGGCAAATGTTAGGTTTACGGCAAAAATGGAAAAGAGAAATATCGTTATCAGAAGTTTGATCTTCATTTATAAGTTTTTAAAATGATGTTTCGGCTATACGCTTATAATTTTTAATTGCCCTGATAATGCCTGTTACAATCTCATTCTGTCCTTCCTGCGAGTTCATATAATCTTCGTCTTCAGGATTGCTCACAAAACCAATTTCTGTTAAAACCGCAGGCATAGCAGCTCTTGCCAATACCGCAAGGCTTTTTTCCTGCACACCGCGGTTGGTGCGGCCTGCATTAACGTACTCTTGCTGTAACAGGGAGGCAAACTTTAAACTCCTATCCCTATTGGTTTGTTTCATTAAAGATAACATAATGTCGTTTTCGGGCGTATTGGCAATAAAACCCTCGTAATTTTTCTGGTAGTTATCCTCGAGGAACATGGATGCATTTTCCCTTTTGATCACCTCATCTTGTTCGCCCAAACGGCCCGTACCCGAAACAAATGTTTCTGTACCCCTGGTTGAAGTACTTTTTGAAGTTACTGTTCTGTAAACCGGAACTTTCCGGCCCCGCACTTTTTTATAATAATCAACCACACGCGAAACACGTACCGGCATATCGTTTAAGTGGATGGAGATAAATAAATCTGCTTTTGCGTTATTTGCAATGTTAATACGCTCATATAATGGAATAAAAACGTCGGTTTGTCTGGTGTAGATCACTTTAATGTCTTTCAAACTGTCCTGAAGTGCCTTTCCAAGGTTCAAAGCTGTTTTAAGGGCAACATCTTTTTCCTTTGAATAGATCCCGTGTGTTGCGCCGTCCTTGCCGCCGTGACCAGCGTCAATTACAATTGTTTTAATTTTATATTCCTGCGCAAAAGCTTGATTATCAACTGTGTTTGATAATACTAAATAAATAATAAATGTTAAAATGGATTTAAGATACATCAATGGTATATTTTTCACTAATTTTGAACGTTTTTGATTAAACATTTGTGCAAAAATAACATTCAAATACGAATTTGAAACTTCTTAAGAGCTCTATTTTACTAATTTCTGTCATTTTATTAACACTCGTTGTTGGTAAAGCTAACGCATTTTCGCGATTTTCATTGCAACAGATCATCAAACTGGATACAACTAAAAAGGATACGGTAAAAAAGACCGGCAAAAATAACAGTAGTCTCGACCAGAAAGTAGAGTACAAAGCTGAAGACTCCGTGAAAATGAGTGCCGATAAAAGTATCGTTTATCTGTATGGAAATGCCAGGGTTATTTATGGTGATTTTGAATTGGATGCAAGTTATATCGAATACAATAAAAAGCTGAATACCATTTTTGCAAAAGGTTTAAAAGATCCTAAAACCGGAAGATATGCCGGCCGACCGATTTTTAAATCAGGTAATGATGGCACTGCTATAGCCGATTCTATTTTTTACAATTCCGAAACCACTAAAGCGAAGGTTTACGGCGTGTTTTCCGAACAGGAGGGCGGGTTTTTCTCGGGTGGACAGAGTAAAAAACAGATAGATGACGAGCTGCACATTAAAAACGTAATGTACAGTACCTGTAACCTGCCACATCCGCACTTTGGGTTAATGATCTCTAAAGGCGTGGTAACCGAAAAACAGATTATTACAGGTCCTGTTTATATGATTATCGAAGATATCCCTACCTTTTTGGGGCTTCCTTTTGCATTTTTTCCAAAGCAGAATAAACGTACTTCAGGGGTGATTTTACCCACGCCCGGCGAAGATGCTACAAGGGGATTTTTCTTACAGAACGGTGGATATTACCTGGGGTTGAACGATTATTGGGATGCCAAATTAATGGGATCTATTTATACAAATGGTTCTTACGAAACCAGTGTATTGAGTAACTACACCAAAAGATACAAATATAGCGGTAACATCAATGTATCATACGCCAGCTTTAAAGATGGATTGGAAGGTACTGAAGCATTTGCCAATCCGACCAAAAACTTTAGTATCAACTGGAGCCATAGCCAAAATGCGAATGCCAATCCCGGAACCACATTTAGCGCGAGTGTACGATTGGTTTCTACAGGAAGAAAAGGTTATTATAAAAATACAGCAGCCGGAGCCTCTTACGATATTAATACCATTGCAACCAACTCAACCAGTAGTAGTGTGAGTTATGCTAAAGCTTATTCGAACGGGATGAACTTCTCTTTGGCTGCATCAAGTGATCAGACCTTGAGTACAAGGGCAATATCGTTAAGATTACCAGAGCTGACTTTCAACGTGCCAACATTTAACCCATTTAGTTCTAAAACCGCAGTTGGAGAGCAGAAATGGTATCAGAAAATTACAGTAGGATATAGTTTACAGGGAACAAACCGGATTGATACTTTTGATAGTTTACTTTTTCAAAACGATGGTTTAAAACGTTTAAGAAGTGGTTTTTCGCATAGTATCCCGGTAAATATGTCTTTCACCGCTTTAAAATATCTAAACTTTAGTTTGGGCGGTACTTATAACGAGGTTTGGAATTTCCAGAGTGTTAACAGGAGATATACCAGTTATGCCGATAATACTTATAGTTTTAGGGAAGATACGGTAAGTGGTTTTAAAAGGGCTGGGAGTTATAGTCTATCAACCAGTTTATCGACCAAAATATATGGAAGAAAGGATTTTAACCCACAGGGAAAAATACAGGCTTTAAGGCATGTAATGACCCCAAATGTGTCGTTTTCTTATTCTCCTGATTTTACAAAGGCTGGAGCAGGGCCCTACAGACCAGCAATAGACCAAAATGGACGACCTATTGTAATTACGGGTGTGCCGTTAAAGTATTCTATTTTTGATGGGATGGCCCAACCGGGATCTTTTGGTGGGCCCAACGCCTCCATTGGCTTTGGTTTGGATAATACGGTCGAGTTAAAGGTGAGAAACAAGAATGATACTACCGGAACCGGCTCGAAGAAAATCCCGATTATCCAGGGGTTAAGTTTCAGCGGTTCATATAATTTCCTTGCTACCAGGTATAAACTATCTACTATCGGTTTTAGTGGCCGTTCACAGTTTACAGATAAATTGGGGATCAACTATAACGGAACATTGGATCCCTATGCGCTTACGGCCGATACAATACCCGGGTCTTCATTACGGATCAGGCAGGACCGTTATTTCTGGCAGGCCGGTAAATTTTTACCGCGCTTAACCAATTTTGGTTTCTCATTCGATTATAGCTTAAATCCTGAAGCGTTAAAACGCAAAAACGAAGCGAACGATAAACTCGGTGATGCCGCTAATAAAAAAGGTTTAACAGATATTCAATCAGAACAACTGGCAGCCATTAGCCGTGATCCGAATGCATTTGTTGATTTTAATATTCCCTGGAACTTTTCATTTGCCTATAGTTTCCAATATACAAATGATGGAAACAACACCAATGTTTCGAACACATTAACATTTAATGGCGATGTTAATTTAACACCAAAATGGAAAGTTACTTTTCAATCGGGTTACGATTTTAAGAACAATGGTTTAACACCGATGAACCTTGGTATTTACCGCGACCTGCATTGTTGGGATATGAATGTAACCTGGGTTCCTTTTGGCCTTTACAAAAGTTATACCCTAACCATTAAAGTTAAGGCTTCAATATTGCAGGATTTGAAACTGAGCAAAAGACAGGGTTTTTACAGCACATACCGATAAATTTATGCTAGCCGAAATTATTACCATTGGCGATGAGATTCTCATTGGCCAGATCGTTGATACTAACTCTGCATGGATGGCCAAACAGCTAAATCTGATAGGCGTTTCCGTTAAGCAGATTACCTCTGTTTCTGACGATGAACAACATATTCTGGAAGCTTTGGCACAGGCCGAAAAACGTGCCGATATTATTTTGATTACCGGTGGCTTAGGCCCAACCAAAGATGATATCACTAAAAAAACGCTGGCGAAATATTTTAATATGGGTTTCCGTAATGATGCCGGTGCGTTGGAAATGGTCCGTCAGATATTCGAGAAATTCAAACGTCCTTTGTTGGATGTCAATATTCAACAGGCTGATGTTCCTGATGGCTGCGAGGTGATTGTAAACAGAAACGGCACAGCACCATGTATGTGGTTTGAACAGCATAATAGGATTTTTGTTTCCATGCCGGGTGTACCTTATGAAATGATGTACCTGATGGATGATGAAATTTTACCGAGGATTACCAAAAGGTTTAAACTTCCATCCATTGTGCATAAAACCATCCTTACTGCAAACATCGGCGAATCATTCCTGGCTAAAGAAATCGAAGATATTGAAGATAGCCTGCCTCCTCATATCAAATTGGCCTATCTGCCAAAACTGGGTCAGGTGCGTTTACGCTTATCGGCCAAAGGTGATAATGAAGCAGATTTAAAGGCAGAAGTTGAGATTTATGCCAGACAGATTATTGCAAAAGTGAACAAGTTTGTGGTAATTGACGAAGATATTCCCTTGGAAAAGGCTATCCTGAATATCATGAAAGAGAAAGGTTTAACCTTATCAACCGCTGAAAGTTGTACCGGCGGATATATTGCACATTTAATTACGCAACATCCCGGTTGTTCTTCGGTATATTGGGGTGGGGCAGTAGCTTATGCTTACGAATTAAAAGAATCAATCCTTGGCGTAAAAGAAAGCACATTAACTACTTTTGGTGCAGTAAGCGAGCAAACTGTTACAGAAATGGCGGAAGGGGCAATAAAACAATTCAAAACCGATTATTCTATTGCTGTTAGCGGCATCGCCGGTCCTGATGGCGGAACCGAAGATAAACCGGTAGGTACGGTATGGATTGCAATTTCTTCGAAACATAAAACCGTAGCTAAGGTGTTTAATTTCAGTAACAAACGTATCCAAAACATCGAACGTTCGGCAGCATCGGCACTAACCATGCTATTAAATCTCCTTAAAGAAACAGTTTAGAAAGAATAAAAACTGTATTTTTGTGGCGTTACCAATATAAAATACTGTAATTTAATATGGCTCAATACGAACTATTGTTACCAAAAATGGGTGAAAGTGTTGCGGAAGCAACGGTGATTAAATGGGTAAAACAACCGGGAGATAAGATCGATTTAGATGATACCATCCTGGAAATCGCTACTGATAAGGTAGATTCTGAAGTTCCTTCCCCTGTAGCAGGTAAATTGGTAAAGCAGTTATTTAAGGAAGATGAAGTTGCACAGGTTGGCGATGTAATTGCCATTATAGAAACTGAAGGTGGAGATAGCCCGGTTATCGAAACGCCTGTTACCGAAATCCAGGCAGTAGAAGAAAAAGTTGAAACCATTCCTGGCATTGAACAGCTTCCGGTAGAAAATACAACTGCAGCACCTGATTTTACAGCGTCCGAACGCTTCTATTCTCCTCTGGTAAAAAGCATTGCCGCACAGGAAAATATTTCGCTGACAGAATTAGATTCGATTAAAGGATCTGGTGCTGATGGACGTTTAAATAAAGATGATTTACTGGAATATATCTCCAATAAAAACGGTGGAAGTAAAGTATTAACTGCAACAGTTACGCTAAGTCCTCCGTCACCTCCGGTGATCAACGAAACGGTGGCTGCCAAAAGCGCTCCGCTTACTGAGGTTGCATCTTCAAATAAACCTTCTACGACAAGCGTAAGTAGTGCCGACGAGATTATTGAGATGGACAGGATGCGTAAACTGATTGCCGACCACATGGTAATGAGCAAAAGCACCTCGCCACATGTAACTTCGTTTGTTGAGGCTGATGTAACCAACATGGTTTTATGGCGCAATAAAGTAAAAAACAGTTTCGAAAAACGCGAAAATGAAAAAATAACCTTTACCCCAATATTTGTAGAGGCTGTTGCAAAAGCAATAAAAGATTTCCCGATGATCAATGTTTCGGTTAATGGAACACAGATCATCAAAAAAGGTAATATCAATATCGGGATGGCCGCCGCATTGCCAAGCGGAAACCTAATCGTTCCGGTAATCAGGAATGCTGATCAGTTAAACCTTGTTGGCTTAACAAAGGCCGTTAACGATTTAGCTACGAGGGCAAGAAACTCTAAATTAAAACCTGATGAAACCCAGGGCGGAACTTTTACATTAACCAATGTAGGTAGCTTCGGGAACGTAATGGGTACACCGATCATCAATCAGCCACAGGTAGCTATTTTAGCGGTTGGTGCCATTAAAAAGAAACCTGCTGTTTTAGAAACCGAACATGGTGATGTAATTGCCATCAGGCACATGATGTTCCTTTCTCTATCTTACGATCATAGGGTAGTAGATGGCTCATTAGGCGGTATGTTTGTTCGCAGGGTAGCCGATTATTTAGAGAGCTGGGACCTGAATAGAGAGATTTAGTCAGTTCGCGGTTTTCAATTAGCAGTTTTTAGTTGGCGTAATGCCAACAATTAAACAATTTACCAATTTAAAAATGTTAGCTTCAAATTTAAAATCGATAGTTTCTGATAACGTGTTGCATGCCAAATGGTTAAATACGTTATCTTATATGGAAAATGCAGGTGCAAAGAAGATTTCAGCTTCCGAACATAAAGAAAATGTAAACCTGATTATCCTTAAACATGCGGCAGAAGAACACCGTCATGCCTATTATCTAAAAAAACAGATTTCGAAGGTTGATGAGTCGCTCTGCAGAACCTATACCAATGCCGAGTTACTTTCGCCAAACCATACCAAATACTATTTGCATGCTTTGGATATTGCAGTTTGCCGTTATTTAAAAGAGGTATTTAATCTTTCAGGCTACGACTTAAAATTTGCTGCATATTTATTTGTTACCTACGCTATTGAAGTACGTGCCGATGAGCTTTACCCGATTTATCAGGCTGTTTTGGATGAAGCCAAAAGCAAGGTAAATGTAAAATCGATTATCCTCGAAGAAGAAGGCCACTTGGAGGAAATGATTAATCAACTGGTTGGTTTTTCTGATGATTGGGAAAGTCATGCTGCAGAAGTAATTAGCATTGAAAAAGCTTTATTTAATAACTGGGTTACTGCCTTGGCAGCCGAATTGCCGGTGAGCGCTTAATTTCACATACTCGTCATTGCGAGAAGGCTTTTTCTGCCGACGAAGCAATCTTTGATTGATAATTTTTAAGAACTGCTCTATTGAGATTGCTTCGTCGTTCCTCCTCGCAATGACGAATTTTTCGTTAAAAACCAATCCCGTTTACCTTTGTTTCTAAATAAAGACAAATATCATGGCCAAGTTTTCAGATTTAATTAATGGCGATAAGCCCGTATTGGTTGATTTTTTTGCAGAGTGGTGTGGCCCGTGTAAAATGATGAAGCCGATTTTGGAGCAGTTAAAATCGCAGGTAGGTGATTCTGTTTCAATTATCAAGGTAGATATCGATAAGAATCAGCCGGCCGCTGCTTCATTTAATGTACAAAGCGTACCTACTTTGGTTCTTTTCAAAAAAGGAGTACAGGTATGGAGACAAAGTGGTGTTTTACAGGCATCGCAGCTGAAACAGGTGATTGATGCCCACGCTTAATCCTAAACCTCTACTACGCTTTTTGGTGTAACCGCAAATATACGTTCGCTTGTTTTAGGATAAATGTTATAAAGTCCGGTAAATAAACTGAAAGCAGGTAATACCGCATAATCTTTACCAAAATAAAAGCAGGGGAATTTTAGCCGCTGTTTGGCTTTTCCTACAATGGTAACCCCCGGGTGGATATGTCCGCTAATGGGATACAAATCTTCTTCGGTACAATTGGGAGCATCATGGATAAAACAAAAAGGACCCAAACAAAAACTTGGTTCGTGTATGTCTATATTCATTGCTGCATAATCAGCATGTGCAAGCCTGTCGTGATTGCCCTTTACCAATAAAAAATCAAGTTGCTGGTATTGTTTCCGCCACTCAGAAAATTCTTCAATATCTTTATTCAGGCCATGGTGGAACATGTCGCCATTAATCAGCAAGGTTTTTGGGTTGTACTGTTTGATCAACAGGCTTAAACGCTGCAAATCGGTTTGTGCAATGGTAGCAGGCACCTGTAATCCAGCCTGACGGAAATGTGCCGATTTGCCCAGATGCAGATCGCTTATGGCTAAAAGTTGATGTTTGGGTAAATATAAAGCCCTTTCCTTATCTAAAATCAGTTCTTCTCCCTGGCTTGTAATGGTCATTTATTTCTCGTTATTGTCATCCTGAGCCTGTCGAAGGATCCCTTTGCCCAGGCAGTTCCAAAAATGTGTATCTACTTAATTTTCTCTGATTCGGCCTTCATCCGGGCAATCCTTTGTTCCAGCTCTTCCGAACTCATGTTCTCACGCAAACTATCAACCTTAATCGGAAAAGATAGCGGCGTAAAACTTTTCGGATTAGTTATTATAATGGCTCCATGCTGAATACGGTCTAACGCTGCTGCCAACCGCGGTTCTTCCAATTGCTGATAAAACACTTCATCGTAAGCTTGCCTCAAAAGTAAATTATGTTTGTCGTAATCACTAAAAACATTAAAAAATAAACCAGCAGATGACTGGAGATGTTTATTTGCTACGTATTTGCCCGGATAGCCCTGAAAAACCAGTCCAGAAATGCAGGCAATATCCCTGAATTTCCGTCTGGCCATTTCAGTTGAGTTTATACTAAGCGTAATATCTTCTGTTAAATTTTTAGGGGAAAAAACCTCGTAAGCAATCGATTCATCCATTGGGATTTCCGTTTCGCTCAAAAGTTCGAAACCATAATCGTTCATGGCAATAGAAAAACTGATCGGTAATAATTTGCTTAAACGATAAGCAACCAAAGCCGCCAGAACCTCATGCACCAAACGGCCTTCGAAAGGGTAGGCAAATAGATGGAAACCTTCTTTGTTGTTGATCAGCTCAATCAGTAATTCGTCGTTTTGGGGTACGTGAGAACGTTTTTCCTGTAATAAGAACAAAGGATAAACACAGTCCAGTTCCTCATCCTGATGGGTTTTATCTAAAGCCTCATTATATTTTTTGCGCAATACGGAACCTAAGTTGGATGATAAAGGCAGACGGCCACCATTCCAACTGGGCGAAATGGCATTTTTCTGTTTGCTTACCCTCACCACAACCGTCATATCCTTTACCTGGATAAATTCCAAAACCCTTCCGGCCAGACGGAAATTATCGCCGGCTTTTAAACGGGTAACAAAATATTCTTCTACCATGCCGATATATCCGCCAGAAATAAATTTTACTTTCAGCATGGCATCGCTAACAATCGTTCCGATGTGTAAGCGGTGCCGCATAGCAAGCTGACGGCTTTTTACTTTCCAAAGTCCATCTTCATCTTTCACTACCTTTTTAAATTCGGTATAAGCACTTAAACTATCGCCCCCTGAAGTGATAAACTGCATTACCCAATTCCATTCTTCAGGAAGGATAAGTTTGAAAGCATGGGTGTTTTTGATTTCTTCGTAAATAATTTTATCATCAAATCCGTCGCCTATGGCCAAAGTAACCAGGTACTGTACCAAAGTGTCGAAAACCATAATAAAAGGCTCCCGGCTTTCTATGTTGTTGGTTTTAGCGGCCTCTTTAATGGCAGCAGCTTCTACCAGTTCGAGTGCATGGGTAGGCAGGAAATATATTTTTGAGGTTTCGTGAGGGGAGTGTCCTGAACGGCCTGCACGCTGTAAAAACCGGGCAACACCTTTCGGCGAACCTACCTGCACCACGGTATCAACGGGCTTAAAATCAACGCCCAAATCTAATGATGAAGTGGCGATTACGGCTTTAAGCTGTCCGGTATGCAAAGCATCTTCAATCCAGTTGCGCAGTTCAAAATCTATCGACCCATGATGTATGGCAATACGTCCGGCCAGTTCAGGTTCGATATTCAGCAAATGTTGGTACCACATTTCCGATTGGCCGCGGGTATTGATGAAAATTAAAGTGGTTTTGCTTTTCGCAATGATAGGCAAAAGTTTATAGGCCAGTTTTAAGCCCAAATGGCCTGCCCAGGGCAAAGTTTCAATATCATCGGGTAAAATGGATTTGATGAGGATTTTCTTTTCCAGATCGGCTTTAACAATGATGCGCTTAGCTTCTACGTTTGGTGCCAATACATCTAAAGCTTCTTCGATATTGCCTATGGTAGCAGATATTCCCCAGATCCTTAAGAATTGATTTTTTTCCAGTTTTTGCAAACCTTTGATTCGCGAAACGGCCAACTCAACCAGCACACCCCGTTTACTGCCCAAAAGTTCGTGCCATTCGTCGGCCACTATACATTTAAGGTTCCTGAACAAAGTTGAAGAACCTTTCTGGGCCAGTAATAGATGCAGACTTTCGGGGGTAATGAGCAGAATTTCGGGCATCGATTTTTTCTGCTGTACTTTTTCCGCCTGTGAGGTATCGCCATTACGCACGCTAACATGCCAATCCAGTTCCAGTTCCAACAAGGTTTCGCGCATGGCCCTGGCAATGTCTTTGGCGAGGGAGCGGAGTGGGGTAATCCAGATCAATTGTAAACGGTCTTTTGCTTTTTTATTGCTCGCTTCGGATGCATTTAAAGCTTCGATCACCACTGCCAAAAATAGAGAAAAGGTTTTTCCGAAGCCTGTAGGTGCATTTACCAAACCGCTATAACCGTTAAGATAATATTGCCAGGCATCTTCCTGAAACTGAAAAGGCCTGCGTTTATTTGCCTTTAACCAGGCTTTTATTTTCTTATAACCTTTGGTTTTGGTTTGGTCCATTGTTTAATTTTTTATACAAACCTCGCATGTTTTAAAAACCTGCGAGGTTTAATTATAATGGTCTTTGGAGACACAGACCATGGTGTAGCATTATAAAGTAGATTGCAACAACTGTCTTAAATCTTCCAAAGTATTAATTTCATCTGCTTTTTTATCTTTTCGCCATCGTAATATACGGGGAAAACGCAAGGCTAAACCTGCTTTATGCCTTTTACTTTCAGCAATTCCTTCAAAAGCGATTTCGAATACGAGTTCGGGCTTTACCGTACGTACCGGACCGAATTTCTCAATTGCATTGCGGGTTACAAAGCTGTTTACTTCTTTAATTTCTTTATCGGTTAAGCCCGAGTAGGCTTTTGCAATGGTTACCAGGTTTTCTCCATCCCGAACAGCAAAAGTATAGTCGGTAAAGAAATTGGCCCTTCTACCGCTTCCTTTTTGGGCATAAATCATTACCGCATCAACGGTATATGGATTGATTTTCCATTTCCACCAATCGCCACGTTTTCTGCCGCTATGGTAATGTGAACTTAATTTTTTGAGCATGATGCCTTCGCTGTTGATTGAACGCGAAGTTTGCCTTAATGCAGCCAGTTCTTCCCATGTGCTGCAATTGATCACAGGGGATATCATCACCGCACTTTCGTCTAAACCTCCGATCAACTGCTCCAATATTTTTCTTCTTACACTTAATGGTTCTTCCCTGAAATCTTTTGCTTCATATTCTAAAATATCATAAACAAAGAAGCCGATAGGGGCATCTTCCAGTTGTTTTTTACTGATCGTTTTACGGTTTAAACGCTGTTGCAGGGTACTGAATGATAATACCTGTTTATCCTGCACAGCTAAAATTTCGCCATCCAGCACTACACCATCGGGCAGTACATCAATCATAAAATGCAGTTCGGGGAACTGCTCTGTAACCAGTTCTTCGCCACGGCTCCAGATAAAAAGTTCCCCATTCCGTTTTACAATCTGTCCGCGGATACCGTCCCATTTCCATTCTGCCTGCCATTCGGAAATATCGCCAAGCTTTTCGGGTTCCTGTTCTAAGGCGTATGCAAGGCAAAAGGGGTAAGGCCAGGAGTTGTCTGTATTTACATGGATGCCATTAACCAGTTCGTGAAAGGTGATTTCGTAAGGGTTCCATTTGCCCATAATGCTATGCATAATCTGGGCACTATCCAGGCTGCTTTGTTTGGCCAATGCATTTACCAGCATTTTATTGGAAACACCGATCCTGAAATTTCCGGAAATCAGTTTGTTAAAAATAAAACGTTCCTGGGTTTCGAGTTTGTTCCAGGCACTTAAAATAAAATCCTTTTTGGTTTCATCATCTTTACCTTCCAGATCGTGCAATTCCTCGATCCAGGTATGCAATTGAAAATCTGATGTGTTTTCAGCAGGAGGCAATAACAGGGCAATGGTTTCGCTTAAATCGCCTACATTGGCATAACTTTCGGCAAATAACCATTCAGGGGTATCGGTAATTTCAATCGCCCAGTATTTTAGCAAGGCCGATTTAATAGGCCTTTTAGGTTTTTTACCGGTAAATAAGGCAATCACCCATACCTTGTCTTTATCATCAGCATAGTTAAAATAATCAACCAACGCCACGATCTTATCGTTGGTTTTATTGCTCAGTTCGAGCTGCTGGATCAGTTTGGCAAAACGTTTCATGGCTATTTATTTTCGTTTTGCTCAGCTAAATCCACCTTGTTTTCTTCATCGTCTTCCTGCCCGAATTTGGTGAGCACTTCACTTGCTTCTATACCTTCATCATTTAAAAAACGGCTAAAAGCAGCTGTAAAACCATGGGTAACATAAACTTTTTCGGCACCGGTTGCGGTAATGGCTTCCATTAAACCCGGCCAATCGGCATGGTCGCTTAGTGCAAAACCGGCATCGGCACTTTGCCAACGGCGGTGTGCCCGTACCTGCATCCAGCCAGAACATATACCGGTAACAGGATGGGATAAATTCTTGATCCAGCGGCTATCGCGCATCGCAGGGGGTACAATTACAATGCCTTTCTGTAATTCATCTTTGGTGGTTTCGGGGCTAATCCTAATGGTTTCCGGAAGCTTTACACCGGCTGCTATAATCACCTCGTTCAGGTTGGCAATACTGTTATGTACGTAAATAGGAATATCGCCAGCCAGGTTTTTAATCAAACGCTGTGCCTTACCCAAACTATAGGCAATCAGTACACTGGTTTTCTGCTGATTGATATTGTCGTTTACCCAGCTCCTGATCCCGTTAAAAACAACTTCCTGTTTTTGCCATTTGTAAACAGGCAGGCCAAAAGTACTTTCTGAAACAAAAGAATGGCATTTTACTGGTTCAAAAGGCGTGGTAATGCCATCATCTTCTATTTTATAATCGCCTGATATGACGCAAACCTCGCCTTTATATTCTAAACGTACCTGCGCCGATCCGATAATATGCCCGGCAGGGAAAAACGAAATGTTTACGCCATTCCGGGTAATGCTTTCCCCATATTCGAGTGTTTCTACATTTAAATCTTCACTGATCCTTCTTTTGATGATGGGTTTGGTTAAGGTATGACAGAGGTAATACTTATTTCCAAATCGTACATGGTCGCTGTGCCCGTGCGTGGTTACGGCATAATCAACAGGCCACCAGGGATCTATATAAAAATCGCCCTGCTTACAGTAAATGCCTCTTTTGGTAAATTCGATCAATGCCATAGCTACTAAACAATAAATTTATGGATTAGTTTTAAATCAATATCGGGTAAATACCCGATAATTTAAAATATCGGCTAATTACCCGATAAAACGAAATATCGGCTAATTAGCCGATATTAGTTTTGTAATATGGATAATAAGTTCGATATTGTAATATGATTTGTATTATAACAGGCGATATTGTCGGCTCGAGAAAGATTAAGGACAGTTGGCTGTTAAGCTTAAAAACTGCTTTAAAAGTGGTTTCAGGGCAATATGGCAAGTGGGAGATCTTTCGTGGGGATAGTTTTCAGGTGGAAATTGAACCCAAAAATGCAATAAAGGTTGCAGCATATTTAAAGGCATGTATCAGGGTAAACAAGCCTGCAGATGTAAGGATGGGGATTGGTGTAGGAGGTATTAAAAACAGAAGAAAAAAGCTTTCAGAATCCAGCGGGGATGCTTTTATCAACTCCGGGGCAGCCTTTGATAGTTTAAAGCAGGCTAAAAGCAATTTGGCCATTAAAACCGATTTTCCGGATTTTGACGAGGAAATCAATGTGGTAATTAAGCTGTCGTTAATTGCCATGGATAGCTGGGGAGTGGTAGCGGCAGAAATGGTAAAACTTGCACTCGAAAATGAAAATCTGCTACAGAGCGAGTTAGCGGCTATTTCTGGTAGAACACAATCTTCTGTTAGCGAAGCGTTAAAACGTGCACATTATACCGAGATAATCGAAATGGATAAGTTATACCGTAAAAAATTGAACCAAACGATCTTAAAATAATGGATATCTATTTAATCAAGCTTATTATTGCCCATTTAATTGGAGATTTTTTTTTACAGCCAAATGCCTGGGTAAAAGATAAGGAACGGAAAAAGTTGAAATCAGCCAAACTTTATCTACATGTTGTGGTGCATGTGGTTTTGATATTTCTTGTTTTTTTAAGTTTTGATGTTTGGAAAACTGCTTTATTAATAGGTATAATCCATTTATTGATTGATGCATTAAAATCGATTTTTCAGACCAATAAAAATGCACGTATACTGTTCTTTGCCGATCAGGTTTTACATTTTACCTCGATTGTGGCCGTTTGGCATATTTTCTATAAAGGAAGTTTAGATATAGGCTTTTTAAATGATCCACATACCTGGATATTGATTTCGGGAGCTTTGTTTTTAAGTATGCCAACATCTATTATCATGAAGGTGATTATTGCCAAATGGATCCCCGATAACCAGCCCGACAGCCCAAAATCGCTTGAAAATGCGGGTAAATATATTGGGATATTGGAACGTATATTGATTTTCCTGTTTATTCTTACCAATCATTTCGAGGCTGTAGGATTTTTACTCGCGGCAAAATCGATATTCAGGTTTGGTGATCTGAAAGAAAAGCACGACCTCAAATTAACCGAATATGTATTAATAGGAACTTTGTTAAGCTTTGGTATTGCCATTGTAACTGCTATGCTTATCCAAAAGTTTATCTCATAAAAAAAGCAGCCCGAAGGCTGCTTTTAAAATTTTCTATCTTGCTCCCGGAGGGCAGTTTTCCTTTAAAAATTTGGTATAGGTTAACGATAAGTGCTCGCTTGTACCTTCGCCTTCATTGATGCTGTGTGTACGGTTAGGATAACTCATCAATTGAAAAACCTTTCTGTTTTTAATCAGTTCGTTGATCAGCATTTCGGCATTTTGATAATGAACGTTATCATCGCCGGTACCATGGATGTACAGTAAATTACCTTTTAAATTTTTGGCATAAGTAATAGGAGAGCCCTTTACGTAAGCTTCTTTGCTTGGAAATGGCGTGCCCATATAACGTTCCTGATAAACATTATCGTAGGTTAACTGGTTGCCAACCGCTGCAATAGCAATACCTGTTTTATAAATTTCTGGATATTGGAACATCAGGTTTAAGGTTGATGAACCACCGCCGCTCCAGCCCCAAACAGCTACGCGGTCTTTATCCATAAAAGCATTGGTAGCCAATAATTTTTTTGCGGCCATAGCCTGATCGCGGATATTGATCACACCAATATTTTTGTAAATACTTTTACGCCAGGTACTACCTTTCGGAACCGGTGCGCCCCTGTTATCCATAGATACATAGATATAGCCATCTTTGGCCATATCGCCGGCATATAAGAAGTTTCTTCCGGCACCATAAGTATCTGATGCCGTTGGCGAAGCAGGTTCGCCATAAACATAAAATACAACAGGATATTTTTTAGCCGGATTAAAATTATCAGGCTTTTTCATCCAACCGTCCATTTCAATGCCATCTTCGGTTGTTACCTTGAAAAACTCCACCTTGTTTTTAGTGGCTTCCTGTTTTGATAACTGTGTGGTAACACTTCCGTCCATGGTTAACGGATTGCCCGTGGTGAAATTCATCCACTCGGTAATCGGCCTAACGATTGAGCTGTTGTAAGTATGACGGGCAAAGGTTGCGCTAGGAGAAATGTCGTAATTATGCGTTCCGGGTAGGATAGAAGGGGTAACCTGTTCCGGTTTTCCTTTTCCATCCAGTTTGGTTTTAAATAGGTATTTCTGTGTAGCATTTGTTGGCGATGCAAGAAAATAAACCGTATTGTTTTTTACATCGATCAATTTCACATCAATCACATCATAATTACCTTTTGTAACCAAAGTTTCTTTTTTTCCATCAATACTGATCCTGTATAGATGGTTCCAGCCATCTTTGTCTGATACGATGGTAAACTCTTTATTATCGTTCAGCCATTTCCATTCGTCCTGTGCATCGATCCAGGCTTTTGCCTTTTCAGTATAAACCGCTTTTGCATCACCTGTAGCGGCATTGCAGATAAATACATTACTTTCGTTCTGCTCGCGGTTAAGCTGCTGCAAAATAATGTTATTGCTATTCGGTACCCACTGCATACGTGGAATGTAATGCTGGATATTATCGCCCGGAACGTTTAACCAGTTTGTTTTTGCGGTAGCGATATCAACCACGCCAACTTTGCAAACAGAAGGGTTTTCGCCAACTTTTGGATATTCTACAGGGATGGTATAAGGATAAATGGAGTCGGTATTGTTGATCATCAAAAAGTTTTTGATCTTGTTCGCATCAATTTGCCAGTAAGCAATTGACTTTCCATCAGGACTCCATCTGAAACCATCACGGCAATCGAACTCTTCTTCATAAACCCAATCGAAAGTACCGTTGATGAGGCGATCGGTACCATCAGTGGTTAAAGCTTTTGAATCCGAACCATCAATATTTTCTACATATAGGTTATGTTTGCTTACATAGGCTACTTTACTTCCATCGGGTGATAATTTGGCAAACATTAAAGATGAAGCTGGTTTATCCTTTCCGATCTGGGTAATCTTATTAGCTGTTAAATCTGCCAGCCAATAATCACCGCGGGTATCATAACGCCAAACTTTTTTACTGTTGGTATAAATCAATGCCTTAGTGCCATCATCAGATAACTGAAAGCTTCTTACAGCAATGGCATTGTCTTTTCCGGCAGGTGTTAATAATGTTCTCGAAATAACCGTTTTACGGTCGTTTTTAGGAAGGGTTACCGAAACGATTTCGCCACTTGCAATCTGATAGTAGGAGTTGCCGTCTTTTGTCCAATTGATACTTTGGGCTTTTGCATCAATTAGCGTGCATAATGCCATGCAGGCAACTGATAATCTGAATAATAAGTTTTTAATCATATGTAATTATTGGGCATAAAAAAAGCTTTTTAACTTTTGGGCTAATTTAAGTAAAAAGCCGGCAGTTAAAAAGCCATTAATTAGCAGGAATTGGTTAATTATTCACCACCGCCCTGCATTTTTGCTAAATCTTCCATGGTTACCACTTCGTAACCTGTTGGAACTTCTTTTGAGATTGCACCAACTTTACCTTCGGCAACAGATTTTAATGTAGTAGTAGTTTCTACACCTCTCTGAACCAATGTATATTTTACAGGGAAAGCAGCTAAACCAGGAAAATAGTTTTGAGAACCTACGTTAGGTAATTCAATATCTTTTGTAGCCCAAAGCTCCAATGTAGTACCTTTTTCATCTTTATAAGTATATTTTTCTGCACTGAAACCACCGATAGTCTGTTTTTCGCCTGTGGCTTTGAAATCAGAATATTTAGGGATAGCGCCCATTGCTTTTTCGATATCTGCTTTAGATTGTTTTACCGCAAATTGTTTCTGGGCAACCGGCACATCGATCAAAAGCAAGCCTGTTCTTTCATTGTTATCAGAAACAATACCGATTAAAGCAGGTCCCTGTTCCATCTCAATTTTGGTTAAACCGTTGTTGAATTTAACTTTCAGCTCTGCAGGTGGTTCCTGTCCGCCCATTGCAGCTTTTTGCTCATCGGTTAATTTATAAGCCAGGCCATAGGTTATGGTACCTTCGGCTATTTTCTTCTGTGCATGGGCGATAATGGCGCTGCTTACCAGGATTAAAGCGACTACGCTTGTTTTGATTGATTTGAACATGTTTTTTATTCAGTTTAGTTTTTTACCAATTAATTTTTTCTTTGTTTAGAAATGAAGAAATCCCTTTTTTAAAATCTTCACTTTCCCGTACACGGGCATTGATCTGTACCGCAGTTTCAAGGCATTTTTCGAGCAATGGGTTATTCGTCTGTGTAATCAGTTGTTTTGTAACCATTAACGAATTGCCCGAACTGCCGTTGCACAAACTTAATGCAAATTCTCTTACTATTTGATGAATTTCAGATGAATTCGTTACAAAATTTATCAAATTATATTTCAATGCCTGCTCTGCTGAAAAAGTTTTTCCTGTTAGCAGGATTTCTTTTGCAACGGATTCACTTACCTTCTGTTTTAGAAAACACGAAACAATGGCTGGTACAAAACCTATTTTAACTTCAGTATAGCCAAAATTGCTTTCGGGCGTTGCAAACACAATATCGCAGATGGTAGCCAAACCACAGCCACCGGCAATGGCATGACCTTCTACCTGGGCGATAACCACCTTAGGCAGGTAATAAATGGTAGTGAACAGTTTTTTTAGATTGTTGGAATCTGCAACGTTTTCTTCAAAGGTGTTATGCTGTAACTGTTGGAGGTATCCTAAATCGGCTCCAGCGCTGAATGATTCGCCATTTGCGTTTAATACCACTATCTTTACCAGGTCATCTTCTGAGGCGCGGATAAATGCGGCTGTTAATGCCGATATAAGCTGGGGGTTTAGGGCATTTCTTTTTTCAGGCCGGTTAATGGTTATGGTTGCAATCCGTTCTGCAACCTGATATAAAACCAGATTTTCCATGTTATTGGGTTAGTTGCACCAAATATGCTTTATTTTTCTTTAAAATATGAACTTCCGGATGATTATTCTGAAGAACTTTTTTAAAGAAGGCTATCTTATAATCCCTATTGGTAGCATCAATGAGCACGGTTTTATAGTTTATAGCCGGATCCAATGCTGTTAATTTAAATTTTGTATTGCCGCTGATCCAGAGGTCTGAAAACTGACCATTTCCCTGTAAAGATCTATAATTTAAGCGTTCATCGATCAGTAATATTTTATAACGGTGAAATACAATCTGATTATTCTTTAAAATGAAATCCTTTAATATGGTATCTTGTTTTAGGTTAAGTAAAGAGATCTTTTCTACCTGTAATTGTGACAATGCGGGCTTAACAAAAAAGTCGTAATTTTTATCGGTAACATTTAAATCGGTAACAAGGATACTTTCTCTTCCATTGATAAAAGCGGTTGCATAATTTTTTCTTAAGGAAAAGAAAATGATCTTTTGCTGGTGGATGGTACTTAGATCGTCACAAATAATTAATACTTGGTAAGCAACAAAAACAACCAGTGAAGAGAAAACAAAACGTTTGTTAAAGTTTACCAATCCGTAAATAAATAAACCCAGTGCCAAACTCAATAATATAAATTCGGGCAGGTTAATCCAGATTGAAGAAAAGGTAGCATAGGGTAGATCGGCAATCCATTTTAATACCGAATTGGTAAAATTGATGATCCATTCGAAAACCGGAGCTAAAAAACTAAGCCACGGTATCAAAATTGCTATTCCCAGATACATCATAAGCACCAATGGAAGGGTGATAAACAGATTGCCAAATAGAAAATAAAGCGGGAATTGGTGAAAGTAATAAATACTTAGCGGAAAGGTAACGATTTGTGCTGCCAGCGACATAGAAATAAAACTCCATAATTTATCAGGCCATTTATGCTTAATGTAGATCAGGTCATAAATTTTTGGCTGGAGATAAACCAATCCGAAAACAGCAAGATAGGAGAGTTGGAACCCCACATCCCAGATTAAAAAAGGATTGTAAATCAACTGGCAAAATGCAGAAAATGCCAAAATGTTATAACTGTTGGTGTTTTTAGATAATACTTTAGCTGTAATTAAAATACTGATCATGATCGCTGAACGTACAACAGACGGAGATAATCCGGTGAGTAATGCATATCCCCAGATTAATGTACAGATCAGCACCAGTTTTAAAATTTTCAGACCACGTTTCCTGTTCATAAAAGCCAGCAAAAAATCCAGCACCACATAAATAATTGCAACATGAGCGCCCGAGACGGATAATGCATGTATAGTACCTGTTTTACTATAAGCAGAAAGGGTTTCTTTACTTAAGTCTGCCCGATAACCCAATATCAGTGTAGAAGCCACTGCAAAAGCTTCGTCACTTTTAATCAGTTTACGGTATTTTTCTATCTGTTTCTCTCTTAAATCTAAAGCATGTTTGATAATGGTATTTCCGACATTGTTATTTGTCTTAATCAAATGGTTTTGGTCGGTAAAAGCCTGATGGTAAATATTCTGGTGCGCTAACCAGGCTTTGAAATCAAATTCGGCGGGATTGTAAGGCGGTTCAATTGCTGTACATTTAGCTGGAATAATAATTTCGTCTCCATATTTTAGTTTAAGCGGTTTTAAACTGTCTAATTTCAATGCGAGAAGTAATTGCCCGAATAATCTGATCTGCTTATCCTTTTGATAGCCGGAAATTACCTTCACTTTAAAACGTAGTATGCTTCCGGTTTTTTGTGGCTCGTCATTTACCCAAACTTTTAAAGAGATACAGTTGCTGTTTGCGAAGTAACTATTTTTTAATGTTTCATTATTTAGTAAACAAAGTAAGCCACCAAGATTGAAGAAAAATATAAACAATAAAATACCTATTAGTCCTTTAAAACGATATGCATTCAGCCTTTTATAATTAATATTGAATACCAGAATGCTTAAAAGGTTTAACAAAAGTATTATCTGCATAAACTGGAGAGATATTTTTGATGGAAAGAAATAAAAAATACCTATTCCTCCTAAAAAAGGAAGCAAAATCCTCGCAAAAACATATTCAGCCTTAAACATCGCCTAAAACTGATAACGTAGCTGAAGCTTTACTTCAGATTTTTTGTTGCCCTTAATTTCATCCAGATACGTCCCCACAGTTTCTACATCTTTGTAAATAAATAAACCATAGCGCATCCATATATTTAGCTTTTTAGCCAGATTGTATTTCAGGTTTAAATAGGTTCTGTAACCTTTCCCGCTGTACATTCCAAAGCTAAAGCTATACAATACGTCATCTTCGTAAGCATAAATCCTGCTGTTGTAGCTTGGTGTGTTAAAATAGGCAAACCTTATGTTACCGGTAATCCGCGAGAACATTGGCGAATAATCTATGTCCTGATAAATGAGATAGCCAAACTCTTTATTTGCTGCTCCTTTTTTATACTGGGAAACCTCTGCGCGGTTCTGCAAACTCCAGTTTTTATTTAATAGCCAGTTTACTTCAAGTCTGTAACCTGCTCTTTTTACCTGATCCAAAAATTTTACAGGTACATCCAAATCAGTATTCTGTTGTTTCTGTTCTGCTTTAAACCTGGCTAAAACTTTAAAGGTTTTGCTGGGCGTATAAACCGCTTGTGCTAAAAGCTCGTAACCTTTTGATGGTTCGTCAACACGGTATTTCAGCCATGGGAAACGGAAGTAATCGCCATAAAACGAAAAAGCCCATCGTTTACTCGGGTTCACATTTAAACCCAGGTACAATCCTTTTTCATTTACTGCTTCGGTTGATTCTGCTACCGCCTGATTGAAAAAGCTGTGATAATCTTTAGCATAATCGCGATAGGTTAGGGCTGCAGAAACTGCTTTGGATAAACTAACAAGTACGCCATTAATATATGCAAAACCACCTCCTAAGCCTTTTGCCCCTTCGCCATAGAGGTACATGTTTTTATAGGTGTAATTATAAAACAAACCGAAGTTGGTTAGCGATTTACCTGTGAAACTGTACCGATCGTAAGCTGCTGTTTGTACAACAAAACTGTTTCCGTAATTGCTTTGATAGGCAATTGCGCCTATGCTGAGTTCATTTTGAGCATATTGAATGGCTGTGCCATATAATTGCTGCGATAGAACACTCTTATTCTTAATTTCAGAAGGCGTTCGATGTAATCCGGTTTGATTAATGGTAGATTGCACCAAATTGCCATCTTTATCGGTTTTTTGACTCGCATCAAGATTTCTGAAAGAAATAAATGGCGTAATGTCGACATTTTTGAGAAGCGTAATTGTTGCAGAAGCCCCCCTGAAAAACGAATATTCGTTGGTAGAGTTATATGGTCTTAAACCCAGGTCTTTTTTAGCCACACTGGTTACATCGGGGCCCTTGCCAAAAGAAAAACCCGACCATAAGGTTAAGCCCTGCCCGAATTGTAAGGTGTAATCCCCAACAACCAGTTTTTTGATCCTGCCCAATTTAAATAAGGCTACATTACCCGAGTAAAAATCGAATGGTTTATTGAAAAACTTTTCACCGGCATCTTTATCCAGTGTAACACCTACAGAAAGTATCGTACTGTAATTATACCTGTACCGTGTCTGAAATTTCTCGGGCGTACCTAAATACCTGTTACCTGGCAAATCCGTAAAGCCCTTCTGTTTTTCTAAACTTTCAGCAAAACGCATCATCAGGTCGTTTTCGCCAAGCTTAAAAATATTCCTGAAATTTAGCTGCTGATATTCCGGCTGAACATTTACCGCGACAAAAGGCAATAAATTTTCGATGGTTCTAACATCAAAACCATCAATGCCCTGCAATTCTAAAGGATCTAAAAGCTGCCCGTTTTCTTTAACATAAGAGAAAAAATTACTGATCTGTAGTGGCGATAGGAAAACAAGACTCTTTAATTCCTCTGGCGTAACATGGTTCAGGTCGATAGGATGTTTGCGGTATCTCATCAGCACATCAACCAATTCGGTCATGTCGTAATCATCAGGCAAATTTTCCGTAACACTTTCGAGTATATCACGGATATCAATTTCCGTTTCGTTGCTCTCTTGTGCATTTGCCATGAAACCTATCATTACAAACGCAATAATCATCCTAATACGCATATGCACTAGGATTAAATGCTAACAAAAAAACGTTAGTAATGGCTATGCAGCCATTGCGGGCCAGTGTAAAACTGGTCAACAGGTTATTTTGGAGAGAAAAATAGTTGAAGGAAAAACCGATCAACATCAGATACCATATTTTCATAAGCGGAGATTAAGCCAATTAAAGAAAATAGGGTAATAGTTGATTTAGTACTAATATAGAAATATATTTTAAAAACTACACAAATAATATTTTTAAAAATACGTATTTGTATTATTTTACTGTAGTATAGTACCGCTTTTATAGTTCTTCGGCTAGGTTTACCAAAAAGCCTTTTAGTTTTTCCAGAGAATCTATAATTTTTTGGTTCTCTTTTACATCCGATTTATTGTTTTTTAGGTATTCTTTAGCACCTTTTAAAGTAAAGCCTTTTTCATCAACAAGGTTGAAGATGATTTTTAGGTTTTCTATGTCTTCGGGGGTAAATAAACGGTTGCCTTTCTTGTTTTTCTTAGGCTGTAGGATATCGAATTCTTTTTCGTAAAAACGGATCTGGGATGCGTTTACATTAAACATTTCAGTCACCTCGCCCATGGTATAATACATTTTATTAATGTCTCTTTCTTTATACGGCATAACTTGTGCTTGATTATGAGTGTTTTATATCGATTAATTAAAGTATTCAAATGTAGCTCGATTTTTCCTTAATAACGCAATAAAATTTTAATTTTGTTGCCTCCAATAATATTGAAATGACAGCAAAAGAGATTAGACAGGCATTCCTTAGTTTTTTTGAATCGAAACAACACCATGTTGTTCCTTCCGCACCGATCGTGGTTAAAAACGACCCTACATTGATGTTTACCAATGCAGGTATGAACCAATTTAAAGATCTGTTCTTAGGAGAGGCCGCCATTAAATATTCTCGTGTTGCCGATACCCAGCGTTGTTTACGCGTTTCAGGTAAGCACAACGATCTGGAAGAAGTGGGTATCGATACCTATCACCACACCATGTTCGAAATGCTGGGTAACTGGAGCTTTGGCGATTACTTTAAAAAAGAAGCCATTGCCTGGAGCTGGGAATTATTGACCGAAGTTTATAAAATCCCGAAAGATAAATTATACGTTACCTATTTCGAAGGTGATGAAAAAGAAGGTTTGGAAAAAGACCAGGAAGCTTTTGATCTCTGGAAACAATATGTAGATGAAAGCCATATTTTACCAGGGAACAAAAAAGATAATTTCTGGGAAATGGGCGATATGGGGCCATGTGGACCATGTTCTGAAATCCATGTAGATTGCCGTACCGATGAAGAAAAAGCTCTAGTTGATGGTGCTACACTGGTAAACGCCGATCATCCACAGGTTATCGAGATCTGGAATAACGTATTTATGCAATTTAACCGTTTAAAAGATGGTTCGTTGCAAAGTTTACCGGCCAAACATGTTGATACCGGAATGGGTTTTGAACGTTTAGTACGTGTTTTACAGGAAAAAACTTCAAACTACGATACCGATGTTTTTCAACCGATGATCCAGTTTATTGCAGAGAAATCTGGAATTAAATATGGTGCCGATGAGAAAACTGATATCGCTATGCGCGTTATGGCCGATCATATCCGTGCCATTTCATTTGTAATTGCCGATGGACAATTGCCTTCGAACAATAAAGCAGGTTATGTAATCCGCAGGATTTTACGCCGTGCAGTACGCTATGCCTATACTTTCTTAAACTTTAAAGAACCGTTTTTAAATCAATTGGTTCCATTATTGGCCGAACAGTTTAGAGGAGTTTTTGACGAACTGATCTCTCAACAGGATTTCGTGCAAAAAGTGGTTTTAGAGGAAGAAGTTTCGTTTTTAAGGACGTTATCTACAGGCATCCAGCGCTTTGAAAAATATCAGGCTTCAAATAATGTCGTAGAGGGTGCTTTTGCTTTCGAATTATCGGATACTTTTGGCTTTCCGATCGATTTAACAGAATTAATGGCGAGGGAAAAAGGCTGGACGGTTGACCTTGTAGGTTACGAGCAGGCTTTGAAAAAACAAAAGGACGATAGTCGTGCTGCAACTGCAATTGATACAGGCGATTGGATTGTGGTAAATACAGAAGATCAAAGCGAATTTGTTGGTTATGACGATCTTGAAATTGAAACCGAGATTTTAAAATACCGTAAAGTTAAAGCTAAAGGAAAAGAGCAATATCAGATTGTACTGCGTCAAACGCCTTTTTATGCCGAAAGTGGTGGTCAGGTAGGAGATACCGGTCGTTTAGAGGACCATAGCCGTCAGTTTTGGGTTGATATTACTGATACCAAAAAGGAAAACGGGTTAACTGTTCACTTTGCAGATATATTGCCCGATAATCTGGAAGGTAAATTCTGGGCTGTTGTTGATGAAGATAAACGTGTTTTAACTGAAGATAATCACTCGGCAACACACTTATTGCACGCTGCACTTAAACAGGTTTTAGGAAAACATGTTAACCAAAAAGGTTCGTTGGTAAATGCAGATTACCTGCGTTTCGATTTTTCGCACTTTGCTAAGGTAACCGACGAGGAACTGGCTCAGATTGAAGTAATTGTAAACCAGAAAATCCGCCAGAACATTAAATTAAAAGAGCAAAGAAATGTTCCATATCAGGATGCAATTGAAAGTGGTGTAACTGCTTTATTTGGTGAAAAATATGGCGATTTTGTACGTATGATCACTTTTGACGATCATTTTTCTAAAGAACTTTGTGGTGGCACGCATGTTAAAGCAACCGGACAGATCGGTTCTTTCAAAATTGTTTCAGAAAGTGCAGTAGCTGCAGGTGTACGCCGTATCGAAGCCATTACTGCTGATAAAGCAGAGCAGTTTTTCCTGGATCAAAGAAAAGAACTCGGATACTTAAAAGCATTATTAAACGGAAGCAAAGATTTATCAGCATCTGTTCAGGCTTTACTGGATGAAAATGCAAAACTGAAAAAGGAGATCGAAAAATCGACTATAGAGCGTGTAAATACCTTAAAACATGAAATTGTACACCATGTAAGGGGGATCCATGGTATAAACCTGATTGCAAAACATATCGATCTGCAAAGTGCGGATGCGGTTAAAAACCTTGCTTTCTCTTTAAAAGACATGATCGATAACCTTTTCCTTGTTTTTACAACCGAAATCGACGGCAAGCCAGGTATTACTGTAATGCTTTCTGATCATTTGGTTAAAAAAGGATTAAATGCTTCCAACATCGTTCGCGAGCTGGGTAAAGAAATCCAGGGGGGAGGCGGCGGACAGCCTTTTTATGCTACAGCAGGAGGTAAAAACCCGGCTGGGTTAAAAGCAGTTCTGGAAAAAGCGGAAAGCTTTATTCCGCATCATTAATTAAAAAAGGGACATTGAAATAAATCCAACGTAACAGACATAAAAAAGAGGCCTTAAAAGCCTCTTTTTTATGTTAATGTCTGCCGTGTCCTCCACCATGCCCTCTCGGTCCAAAATGCCCTCTACCTTCATGATGTCCGTTATTTCCACGGTAAGGCCTGAAATTATTTCTTGGTGAATTATACCTGATCCTGCTTCCACCTCCATAAGATGAACGGTAATAATTATTGTGGCTAACATAAGTTACCCTATGTGTATTGTAATTGCGGTATGGGCTATTGCCATAAACTACAATTTTTCTTCCGTGGTGTAAATCATAGCCCCTGTACCTTGCAGGTAAATAACGAGATCTTGTCCATCGGTTCCCACTCAGATAAACAAACTGCCTTTGTGGAACATAATAATACGATTGTACTTCGGGGAGGTAATAATAATTTACGCTTTGATAACCCGCCGGAACCCATGCAGGTTGTGCGCCAATGTTTACGTTAATACTTACCTGAGCGTTAGATTGATTAGATGTTAAAGCCACGATACCTAAAATCGCGGAAATGATAAATAACTTTTTCATAATAATCTATTTTATTTGTGTGTACCTCGGTAATTCAAACGCTGTGCCAAAACTTCTATTGTAACAGATATATGAAAAAAGGGAGCGCCGTTCAGCGTTCCCTCCATCAAAACTAAATATTGCCTTTAGTGGCGATCGTTACCACGACCTTCTCCACGGTTTCTTTCGGGGCGGTTATTCCTGTTTTCGTTACGTTGTGGACGACTGTTTTGTTCCGGCCTTGTAACTCTTCTTTCTGTTATACGTGCAGGCCGATTGTTATTTCGTACAACAACTGTGGTTCTTTGGTTGTAATTTGGATGTCCCTTTACTACAAAATATTTTGCATCCCGGCTATCTCTTATAATGGTTTGATGACCGCCATAGTTTTTGTATCTGCTATACCGGGTTACATAAACATTATTCCTTAAATATGGTCTAGGTTCATTGATTACCACTTTATATGCACGGTATAGATCAAAGTTCCCGTATTGGGCAGGTAAAGTATTTACCCAAACCCAACGGCCACCGTTTAGATATATGTATTGACCAGAAGGCACATAATAGTAAGCATCAATATCAGGGAAGTAATAATAATCTACATGATCATAACCTGTTGGTCCCCAAACCGGTTGAGAACCGATATTGATATTTAAGCTAACCTGTGCTTTTGCATTGTTTGTACCGAATAATGAAACCATCATCACAGCGGCAATTAAAACTAACTTTTTCATACGTTTTTAATTAAAGGTTTTCTGTGTGTTTAATTGTAGAAATAGAGCCAATATTTAGGAGTTGGTTTAATTTTAAATTTGGCATTTAACATTCTTTAACTATTAAATAGATCATTGAGTAATTTTACTCATTTTATTGAGTAAAATGTAAAAATGTTTGTAATTATTTGATTTACAGTATTTTGACTGTTAATTTTTTAAGTCAAAAAATCAACAATTATCTATTTTAAATATTTATATGAACTAATAATTGGCTGTAATTTGTAATTACTTACTTTATTGAGTAAATTTACTCATGTTATTGAGTAAATTGTAAAATATGTATCAACGTTCTTATTTACAGAAACTTATAAAGGTAATGAATGAGCCAAAGCGGTTTGTTCAGGTGCTTGTAGGGCCAAGGCAGATTGGTAAAACTACATTAATCAGTCAATTGATTAGGGAAATAAATCTGCCCTGTATTTTCGAGTCGGCGGATGCTGTAGCTGCTTCTGACCGCACATGGATCGAAGTGATATGGTATAACACAAGGGAACAGCTTAAAGAGCCTGGAGTTGATGGATTTGTTCTGATCATTGATGAAATCCAAAAAATAGATAATTGGAGTGAAATTGTAAAGCGTCTTTGGGATGAGGATATGCGAAATGGGGTAAATATTAAGGTTATTTTACTTGGCTCGTCGAGGTTATTGATTCAGCAGGGCTTAACAGAATCATTGGCGGGAAGATTTGAGTTAACCTATTTAGGACATTGGAGTTTTCCGGAAATGGAAGCGGCTTTCGGTTTTACCGCAGAGCAATATGTTTGGTTCGGAGGGTATCCCGGATCGGCAGGTTTAATCGATGATGAGGAGCGTTGGAAAAGTTATGTTTCAAATGCATTAATTGAGACCAGTATTTCGAAGGATATTTTAATGCTCACCCGTGTAGATAAACCTGCATTGATGAAACGTTTGTTTGAGTTGGGCTGTTTGTACACGGGTCAGATTTTATCATTCACCAAAGTGTTGGGGCAACTATCTGATGCAGGAAATACCACAACACTGTCACATTATTTACAATTGATGGATACCGCCGGTTTATTGGGAGGGATTGAAAAATTTGCTGCCGATGTAATCCGGAAACGATCATCCAGTCCGAAGTTTCAAGTGCATAATAACGCTTTGGTAAGTGCGCAAAGAAATGAGTTCTTTGGAGAAATCAGAAAAAATCCTGCAGAATGGGGTAGGATGGTCGAATCTTCTATTGGTGCACATTTATTAAACCATTCTTTTGTAGAAGGTTATAAGGTTTTTTATTGGCGGCATAGAAATGATGAAGTAGATTTTATTCTGGAAAAAAGAGGTAAAATAATCGGCTTAGAAGTTAAAAGTACTGGATTGGTTAGTAAAACATCGGGCATGGATGCATTTAACAAAATGTACAGGCCAGATAAAATGCTAATGGTTGGGGCAGGTGGTTTGCCATGGGAGGAATTTTTAAGGATTTCTCCTTCAAGCCTTTTTTAACGAAAGACTAAATAATAACTATATTTGAATCATTAATATTTAACCACAGATAAAGCAAATCTGTGGTTAATAAATTTATAACAATACACGAAGCTTTAAATGTCTTTACAAGAAACAAGCCCCCAAACTGCTTTCGAACTCGTTTCAGGATTGGAAATCCACGTTCAGTTAAATACAAATACAAAAATATTTTCTGCTGATAGTGCATCTTTCGGAGCTTTACCTAATCAAAATATATCAACTGTTTCGCTGGCCTTGCCAGGCGCACTGCCAAAGCTGAATAAAGAAGTGGTTGCAAAAGCCATCCGCATTGGTCTGGCTTTAAACTGCACTATCAATCAGGTTAACCATTTTGACCGGAAAAATTATTTTTATGCCGATCTGCCTAAAGGGTACCAGATCACACAGGATAACCAACCGATATGCGTAAATGGTTTTCTGGAGCTTCAGTTAGCTGATGGTTCTACCAAAAAGATCGGTATTAACCGTATTCATTTAGAAGAAGATGCGGGTAAAAGCATCCACGATCAGGATGAAAATTATTCGTTGGTTGATTTAAACCGTGCCGGAGTGCCTCTGATCGAGATTGTTACCGAGCCTGATATCCGTAGTTCGGAAGAAGCTTCTGTGCTGTTAAGCGAAATCAGGAAACTGGTAAGGCACTTAAACGTCAGCGATGGCAATATGGAAGAGGGAAGTTTACGCTGTGATGCCAATATTTCGATCCGTGAGCAGGGCAGTGCCGAATTTGGGACGCGCTGTGAAGTAAAAAACCTTAACTCGATGCGCAACGTACGTAGGGCTATGGATTTCGAATTTGGCCGTCAGGTAGAAGTGATCAGTAATGGAGGAAGGATTATCCAGAGTACCTTAAATTTTGATGCCGATAAAGGCACAACTTCACCAATGCGTACCAAAGAAGAGGCAAATGATTATCGTTATTTTTCAGATCCCGATCTGCAGCCCATCTATATTTCTGACGATTGGGTGGCAGAGATTAAATCTTTGATGCCATTATTGCCCAATGAGATTTCGCAACAGATGATTGCTGAATTTGGCATCAGTAAAGCAGATGCAGCACTTTTTGCAGAAGATTTAGACCTGTTGAATTATTTTAATGCAGCCCAGCCGGTTGTTAAAAACAAAAAAAACCTTATCAATTGGCTAATCGGTCCAATTAGAGCAGTTCTGAATGAAAAAGGAATTACAATATCCGATTTTAAGGTAAATCCTTCACAATTGGCCGAAGCAATTAACCTGGTTGATGATAAAAAAATCACCCAACAGATTGCGATCCAGCAGTTATTACCGGCACTGGAACAGCAGGATAATACAGATGTTACCGGTCTGGCTCAATCGTTAAACTTGCTTATTTCCGAAAATGGAGATGAATTAAGTGGTTTTATTGATGAAGTGTTAAATAAATATCCACAGCAGGTAGATGCGTACAAGAAAGGTAAAAAAGGCGTTTTAGGTTTGTTTGTTGGCGATGTAATGAAACTGGCCAAAGGTAAAGCCGACGCTAAAAAATTAAATGAATTAATACTTGAAAAACTGAAATAATGAGACTAAAACAATTGAGCCTGATCATGCTGATCGCGATTGCCTTCACTGCATGTAAACCAAAAGATAGCTTTACCATTGATGGGACTTTCCAGAATCCGGGAACGGAAAAGAAAGTATTTTTATACGGTATGCAGAACAGCAGTATGGTTGCGATCGATTCGACCAACTTATCGGAAAAAGGCGAATTTAAATTTATCCGTAAAACACCATCAGTTGATTTTTTCAGGGTATCAGTAGGTAACCATGAGTTTATGCTGATTGCAAAAAACGGCGATGGGATTAAATTAGAGGCCGATTTGGCGGATAAAACCATGGCTTACAAAATTTCGGGAGCCAATGAAGTTGATAAATTATCGGAGTTAAACAGCATCAGAAACAATTTTGCTAAGCAGGTTGAAAAATTACAGGCCGATTTTGAAGCAAAAGTAGCTGAACAACCGCAAAATAGGGCTGCTGTTTTAGAATCGATGAAACCACAGTACGAATCTTATATCAATCAGTTAAATACGCAGATCCTAAAATTTGCAAAAGATAATAAAGGAACGCTGGCCAGTTTTTACGCAATGAGCACTTTAAGTCCACAGGATTTTGAAGCCGAACTGGTAAAGTTTGCCGATGAGGTTAAAGAAGAGATTAAAGGTAATCCTACGGTTGATGCTTTTGTAAAGCAGATGGCACTTTTAAAAACTGTTCAGGTAGGTCAGGTTGCTCCGGCATTTACAATCAATACTGCAGATAATAAGCCTGTAAGCTTATCAGATTATAAAGGCAAATATGTTCTGATAGATTTCTGGGCTTCATGGTGCCAGCCCTGCCGTCAGGAAAACCCGAATGTGGTTAAAGTTTACAATAAATTTAAAAGCAAGAACTTCGATATCATCGGTATTTCTTTAGATACGGACAAAGCAGCGTGGTTAGGAGCGGTAAAAGCAGACGGATTAACCTGGATGCATGTTTCGGAATTGAAGGATTTTAATGGTGAAACGGTAAAAAAATACCAGGTTCAGGCCATCCCGACCTCTTATCTGGTTGATCCTGCTGGAAAAATTGTGGCTAAAAACCTGCGTGGTGATGAACTGGATGCATTTTTGGGTAAAACGTTACGTTAAAACAAATTCCATGTTAAACTAATTTAAGTAATTAACAATTTCTTAACTTAGACTTAACTAAATATTGCATCATAGACACTACTTTCGTAACAAATATTTAACTATGAACAACGCAGGTCAGAAAATATTAATTGTTGATGATGAACCAGATATTCTGGAGCTTATTGAATATAACCTAAAGAAAGAAGGTTATCAGGTTTTCACAGCGACCAATGGCCAGGAGGGAATTACTGTAGCGAAAAAGGTTCATCCGGATTTGATTATCCTGGATATTATGATGCCTAAAATGGATGGGATAGAGGCTTGCCGTTTAATGAGGGCAATTCCTGAATTTAAAAATACCTTTATGGTTTTTTTAACCGCCAGAAGTGAAGAGTATTCTGAAATTGCAGGTTTTAACGTTGGTGCTGATGATTATATCGCAAAACCGATCAAACCACGTGCCCTGGTAAGCCGAATTAATGCAATTTTAAGACGAAACGCAGGAACTGAAGAAGTTTCTGAAAATAAACTTGAAATTGGCGATCTGGTAATCGACCGCGAAGCTTACCTGGTTTTTCAGGGTGGTAACAAGGTTGTGTTGGCCAAAAAAGAATTTGAGCTTTTATACTTATTGGCTTCAAAACCTGGGAAAGTTTATACCCGCGAATCGATTCTTAAAAATATCTGGGAAGATTCGGTAGTGGTAACCAACAGAACAATTGATGTCCATATCCGTAAATTAAGGGAAAAATTGGGCGAAACTTATGTTTCAACTGTAAAAGGGGTAGGCTATAAGTTCGAGCTTTCTTAAGTTAATTAAAATAAAAAATATTAGCCGTCCAGATGTAAAATTGGACGGCTTTTTTTATACTTGTCATCTCGACCGAAACGCAACTTGTACCGATTTTACAT